>NZ_PGEM01000126.1 GCF_002934005.1 Cuspidothrix issatschenkoi CHARLIE-1
CAACATTATATTATTTAGGACTTACGCAAGATGTAACTGCAACCCTGATTATTTCGTAGGGGTAATTCATGTAGCTTGCTTCCCGAAGGGTATTACCCCTACTTTCGTTCTATTTTGCGTAAGTCCTGTTATTCTTTTCTTGGGTTGCGCTGTCGCTTAACCCAACCTACATGACTAAAGGGTATTTTCTTTGTTTAATCCGTTGTATAAATTCGGTAGCATTCTGATTAAATTATGGATTTAGACTTTTAAAACAACCTCTTAAGTTAAGCAACAGAGTAACCCAGCAACAGGATTAAATAGTATCAGGATCTATATTTAATTCCCGCAATTTTGCTGCTAAACGTTTTGATTTTTCCGCTTCTTTTTCTGCTCTTTTAGTTTCCTGTTCTGCGGTTTCTTCAGGTGTGGGAACTAGCTCTCCTGCTGGTGTAAAATACCGTAGTAGTCCTTGATAAATTCCTAAATATAAACCTAGTTGACGACTCCACAAATGTCCTTGCTGATTTTTTTCTAAAGGTTGATATTCTCCATCTACTAAATGAAAACCTGCAAATTCTAGCGTATAAGGGTCGAACCAAAAATAATCCGGTGTGCGGAAAGTATTTTGATAAAGTTCTTTTTTATATTCTCTATCTGTATTTGCTGTAGTTGGTGAGAGAATTTCTAAAATGAAATTAGGATATTTACCATCTTCTTCCCAAACTACCCAACTTTTACGGGTTTTGCGTTCTGTTCCCAAGACCACAAAGAAATCGGGACCTCGGAAATATTCAGATTTTTTCTGATTAGGACTATAGTAAATGGTGAGATTTCCCGCAGCATAGAAATCATTTCTATCTTTCCATAACCATTCTAGACATTTGAAAAGTAGAATTATTTGTCTTAGATGTAGTTCTGTTTCCACGGTCGGTTCATCACTATATAAATCACTTGGGGGAAATATTACATCTTGGGAGGTGTTTTCTTTACATTCTAATTCTTGAGTAATCATCATGATATGATACCAAGTAGTTATTTGTTGATTATAGCATTGCGTAAGTTGGGTTGAGAAAACCCAACATTATATTATTCTTTTCTTGGGTTGCGCTGTCGCTTAACCCAACCTACATTACTACTTTAAAGGATTCCGAATATAACCATACTTGCGTCCCATTTTGACTGGTTTTAATCCTTCTTTTAAGGATTCTGCTTCTTTAAACTTGGCTTTACGCTCGTCATACTCGGCTTCTGTCTCAAATTCTGGTGGAACAACAATTTTACCTGTTTTATCTATATAGCCCCATTTATAATCAATCTCAACACCTGCTAAACCTTCGTGAAAGTTCCCAACTTTATTAAATTGAAGTGGAATCACAATTTTACCTGTTTTATCTATATAGCCCCATTTATCATCAATGTTGACACTTGCTAAACCTTCGTGAAAATAACCAGCTTCATCAAATTTCGGAGCAATCACTAAATAAGAATTCAGCGCAAAAATAATACTGGAAAATATAGACACAAAAGGAATGAATAATCCAATTCCTAGTCCAAACAGTACTAATTTAATGCTCTGTTGGTATCGGCTGTGCAATAGCATAGATTCACCTTTTAATTTTCAATTAACGTAATTTAATACAAATTGAGCTTAATTTTTTATGGCTTAATTAAAGATTTCTCAGACTGGCGATATTTAGCAATTAATTGACGGTGGCTAATTGGTGAATAAAGTAACATAGCAAGTGTGGGTAAACTTGTTCCAGTTAGTGCTAACAAAATCAGTGGATTTAGAAAGCCGACTATTATACCAATTCCTGCACTAGCCCCAAACCCCGTTACCAGTAGTAACAGTCTACCCATAACTGAATCTTTAGCTAAGTCGTCTACAGCCACAAAATTCACAACCCGATATAAAACCCAATATACAACCCAACACACACCCCAAGTGACAACACCTGCTATAGCTAAAGGTATAGCCGCCATGAAAACGAAACCGACAACCGGACCAACTAGATCAAAACCACTATGTTTAACTGTAAGGTCAAGTAGACCTTCAACGACAGTCCCAACCGCAAGCCCAACCGCAGCCCCACCTACAGATACGGCTATAGCCAAACTTACATATTCACCCACCTTATCTACATAATACACATGATACGAAGTTCCTACTACTTTAGTAAAACTCCAAATCACACCCAGAAGTGTAACAACACCCCACACCCTAAGCATAGAGAGTATCGCCTCATATCCCAAATTTTGTAATAACCAAATAGTAACTGGACTTGCAGCATAAGTAATAAACCAACTCGTAGCCATAGCTACCAGCCCAGCTATTAAAAATAGTTTAATTAATCCTAAATAGGGTAATTTCCTCTCCTCAATCGGTAAAGCCGCAGTTTGTACCTTCACCGTCAAAGTATGACTTGCTGGATAAGCATTACTATGAAGAATTAATTGACGTTTATACTGCTTATCCGCCATTAATTTACTCGTATCTACCTCAACCTGACAACGAATATTATTCCCGCTAAACTTACGAGGTTTAACTGAAATCCAAGCATGATTATCTGGAGTATGGGGAGGGTCTTGAGGATGAGGTGCTACTTCCCATTTACCTTTTAATAAAGTATCTGGTATGGGGTTTTCAATGTTAATATCCCTCCTTAATTTTTCCCCCAGCCAATTCGCTTTAAACTCTAAAACTGTTTCACTAAAATCAACTCCTGGTACACGAATAACATCAAGGGGTTTGAGTGATTCTAAAGCTGCTTCTGCATTAGTAAATCGGTCTTTTTGTTTCGGTTGTACCATTTTTTCCAACCAGCCGATAAACCGCAAACTCAACCGGGGTAAAAGATGACGAAAATTAATTAAATAAGGATCATCTGCATCTTGTAATTCATCTATTTTTGTGGACTTAATTCCTGTTAATAAACAGATTAAAGTTGCACCCAAAGCATACAAATCTGTAGCATTTGTTGGTTTAAACATTTGCTCTGGCGGAATAAAACCAGGAGTTCCTTTAAATACACTACTTCCAGCTACATCATGACTACCAATACGAGCAAAACCAAAGTCAATTAAATAGACATTGATTTGTTCATCTACTAAAATGTTTTCTGGTTTAATATCTCGATGAATTACCGACGGAATCCGATTTTGTAAATATACCAGAATTTCTAATATCTTAACTGCAATTTGTTTAATTTCCTCTGGTGAAAAGCTGCGAGGTTCTGCTAAAGTAGAAGCATGAATATACTCTTGAACTAAACAAAAACCATCGGAGGTTTCAAAGGAATGCAAGTAACTGGGAATACCAGGATGATTTAATCCTTTAAGTACCTGTATTTCTCGCGCGTGGGCTTCTGAACCAGACCAACTTGAACTCGCTTGAGCAAAACAAAACTGTTTGATTACTTCTGGTTGCCTTGTGTTAAGATTTGTTGCTAACCAAGTAATTCTACCACCTTCGCGGTTCCGTCCTAATTCTCTAATAACATCATAGCCTTGTGCTTGAAAATCTGGGTAGATGCTCATACTTATCAGAGGCAACGAGTATAGTATTACCTTTTAATACTACCATAATCTGCATGGGTTTTGCCTGTGTGCAAAATGAATTTAGACTAGGACTTACGCACGAGTTACGGAATAACGAACCGCACCAGGACGCAGAGAACACAGAGGAATAAGAGTTTGAGAGTTTTTTGCGTAAGTCCTATAGACTTTTAAAACAACCTCTTAAGTTAAGCAACAGAGTAACCCAACATACATTAAATAGTATCAGGATCTATATTTAATTCCCGCAATTTTGCTGCTAAACGTTCTGCTCTTTTAGTTTCTTTTTCTGCGGTTTCTTCAGGTGTGGGAACTAGCTCCTCCTTCAGGTGTAAAATACCGTAGTAGTCCTTGATAAATTCCTAAATATAAACCTAGCTGATGACTCCACAAATGTCCTTGCTGATTTTGTTCTAAAGGTTGATATTCTCCGTCTACTAAATGAAAACCTGTAAATTCTAGCGTATAAGGGTCGAACCAAAAATAATCCGGTGTGCGGAAAGTATTTTGATAAAGTTCTTTTTTATATTCTCTATCTGTATTTGCTGTAGTTGGTGAAAGAATTTCTAAAATGAAATTAGGATATTTACCATCTTCTTCCCAAACTACCCAACTTTTACGAGTTTTGCGTTCTGTTCCCAAGATGACAAAGAAATCTGGACCTCGAAAATATTCAGATTTTTTCTGATTAGGACTATAGTAAATGGTAAGATTTCCCGCAGCATAGAAATCATTTCTATCTTTCCATAACCATTTGAGACATTTAATTAAGAGCATAATTTGCTCTAGATGTAGTTCTGTTTCCACGGTCGGTTCATCACTATATAAATCACTTGGGGGAAATATTACATCTTGGGAGGTGTTTTGTTTACATTCTAATTCTTGAGTAATCATCATGATATGATACCAAGTAGTTATTTGTTGATAATAGCATTTAATGTATTAATCCTGAAAATCCTTTAATCCTCAGTAGTTGTTAAAAACTTGGGCGACTGGAAGTCACGCCTACACAGACAAAACTCATCTGCGTGGGTTGAAAAATCTTAATTTTTCTGTTAGTCTACCTAGGTGTGATTAGTTTGCGTAGTAGCGATTTATAATCACCGACAAGTTTTATCTCCTAACTCAAAATACGAGATAATAGAGATAAGCTGAAAAACCTTTAATTTGCATAATTCGAGCAGGCAGGACTTGTACTGATCTGACGATGCCCTCAGCCAGTCAAAGAGTCGAAGTATGCCCACTCCACAAGAGTTTTACTTATAAGCAATATGCAAGTTAAATGTTCAACAGCTTAATAAATAAAAAAATAATTAGTATATTCAAACATGGCGATTTTACATGGAAGTTGGATCATAAATCATCAAAATAGCTATTTCTTTATTTGGGGAGAAACTTGGCGTTCTTCACAGGTACAGACTGAAATATTTGCTGAAATTCCTTTACATCCATTGGCTATGACATCAATGGAATTAAATGAATGGTTAGAAGCATCTAATTTATCAATTCCTAACTTAATTCAGCCTTCTCCTACTACTAAACAAAGAATTAAAAGTAACCCACCAACAGAAATAAAATTACCTATACATTCACAAATCGTTTCTTTACCAACTTATTTTGTAGAAAATAAAAAATCAGAAATTACAACAATTTCACCGGTTCATTCTGTCAGTGTTGATATAGATTCTCCATGTTCACAATATTTACATCCTTGGAAAATTGATGGTTTTTGTCTCACTCCACCATTAGCAATTCAATTTCTCACATCTTTACCCCTGAGTGCAAATGATAGCAAAGCGGCTTTATTAGGAGCAGATATTCATTTTTGGGTACATATTTATAGATGGCATTTAGATTTAATTTCTCGTTGTAAATTTTTACCAACAGTTGATAAACAAGATGGTAATTTAATTGCTAAATGGCAGACACTTTTAGATAGTGCCATAGATGTCACTAGGTTAGAAAAATTCGCTTCACAAATGCCCTTAGCTTGTCGCACATATCAACAAAATACCGATAATATCGCCATTGATTTACCATTGTTACCCCAAGAAATAATATCATCATTTCTTAACATAATTATAGATTATCAATTGCGGTTAATGGTTGGTTCTCAATCTCCCATTGAACCGAGAATGATGATGTCTTTATCTACACCATTACAGCAATGGTTACAAGGATTAATTAATGCAAATAATACAATTGATGCAGCCGGAGGAGAACGTTTAAAAACTACTTTAAAAGCTTGGACTTTACCATTACAATATCAACTCACAGGGAAAGCTTTATTTAGAACTTGTTTTCAGTTGTTACCTCCAGAAAATGAAGAACCAAATTGGACTTTAAAATATTTTCTCCAAGCAGCAGATAACCCAGAATTTTTAATAGACGCAGCAACAATTTGGCATCAACCTGTGGAAAAATTAGTTTATCAAAATCGTACAATTGAACAACCTCAAGAAACATTTTTGCGAGGTTTGGGTTTAGCTTCTCGATTATATCCCACAATTACCCCTAGTTTAGAAACCGCATCTCCCGCATTTTGTCACCTTTCTCCCATGCAAGCTTATGAATTTATCAAATCTGTAACTTGGAGATTTGAAGATAGCGGTTTAGGAGTAATTTTACCTCCTAGTTTAGCAAATCGGGAAGGGTGGGCAAACCGTTTAGGGTTAAAAATTAGTGCCGAAACTCCCCCACAAAAATCGGGGCGTTTAGGTTTACAAAGTTTATTAAACTTTCAATGGCATTTGGCAATTGGTGGACAAATAATTTCTAAACCTCAGTTTGATAAATTGGTAAAATTAAATAGTCCTTTAGTAGAAATTAATGGTGAATGGGTAGAATTACGCCCCCAAGATATTAAAACTGCCCAAAACTTTTTTAGTTCCCGTAAAGAACAAATGTCTCTTTCCTTAGAAGATGCTTTACGCATTAGTAAAGGAGATACCCAAGTAATTGAAAAATTACCTGTTGTAAGTTTTGAAGCTTCTGGTGCATTAGAAGAATTAATAGGGGCATTAACTAATAATCAGGAAATTCAACCTTTAAGAACACCTGAAAGTTTTCAAGGAGAATTACGTCCTTATCAAGAAAGAGGTGCAGGTTGGTTAGCTTTCCTAGAACGTTGGGGTTTAGGTGCTTGTCTAGCAGATGATATGGGATTAGGAAAAACCATCCAATTCATTGCTTTTCTACTCCACCTTAAAGAAGAAAATATCCTAGAAAAACCAACTTTATTAGTTTGTCCGACTTCGGTTATGGGTAATTGGGGAAAAGAAGTCAAAAAATTTGCTCCTACTCTTAAAGTTTTAGAATATCACGGTGATAAACGTCCTAAAGGTAAAGCATTTACAGAAGCAGTTAATACACACGATATAGTAATTACTAGCTATTCACTGATTCACCGCGATATTAAATTATTAAAAGCGGTTGAATGGCAGATAATTGTTTTAGACGAAGCCCAAAACGTCAAAAATTCAGACGCGAAACAATCACAAGCAGTCCGGCAATTAGAAACCACATTTCGCATTGCTTTAACAGGTACACCTGTAGAAAATAGATTGCAAGAATTATGGTCTATTTTAGATTTCCTAAATCCTGGTTATTTAGGGAATAAACAATTTTTCCAAAGACGGTTTGCCATGCCCATTGAAAAGTATGGTGATACTGCGTCTTTAAATCAATTACGTTCTTTAGTGCAACCTTTTATTTTGCGACGTTTGAAAAGTGATAAAGACATTATTCAAGACTTGCCAGAAAAGCAAGAAATGACAGTTTTTTGCGGATTAACTGCCGAACAAGCTACATTATATCAACAATTGGTAGATGAATCTTTAGTAGAAATTGAATCTGCGGAAGGTTTACAACGTCGCGGGATGATTTTAGGATTATTAGTTAAGTTAAAACAAATCTGTAATCATCCTTCCCAATATTTAAAATTAACAAGTTTAGAAAAACATCATTCTGCTAAATTACAACGACTCGAAGAAATGTTAGATGAGGTGATAGCAGAAGGGGACCGCACTTTAATTTTCACACAATTTGCTGAATGGGGTAAGTTACTCAAACCGCATTTAGAAAAACAACTAAAACGGGAAATATTCTTTTTATATGGTAATACCAGTAAAAAGCAAAGAGAAGAAATGATTGATAGATTTCAACATGACCCCCAAGGACCACCAATTATGATTTTATCCTTAAAAGCCGGTGGTGTGGGTTTGAATTTAACTAGAGCAAATCATGTATTTCACTTTGATAGATGGTGGAATCCAGCAGTGGAAAATCAAGCTACAGACCGAGTATTTAGAATTGGTCAAACTCGTAATGTCCAAGTTCATAAATTTGTCTGTACTGGAACTTTAGAAGAAAAAATAAATGATATGATTGAAAGTAAAAAACAATTAGCAGAACAAGTAGTAGGTGCAGGAGAAGATTGGTTAACGGAAATGGATACAGATCAACTTCGTAATTTATTAATATTAGACAGAAATGCAGTCATTGAAGAAGATGAAGGTTAAAAAGATATGACAGAAAACATAGACAATGATCGGTTATTCAAAGTTTAAGGTTGTTAGTCACCTTAAAATTAAATCCAGCCAAAATGCAATTCATATCAGGTTTCATTGACACATATTTGAGATTGAATGTCAGGATTCAGGTGAGGTGATAAGGTCCCCGACTTCTTTGATTGATTGTATTCGGAAAGGATAAATCTATCTTAGAAGTCGGGGATATGGAAACAACTGCTATAGCTGAATACTTACGATTTAGATAATGTACAAGATTTACAAACTTAGTTAGATAATCTTTGATATATGAGTAATGAAACTTTACAAGCAAGTCGGGAATGGTGGTCACAAAGATGGCTAGATTTACTAGATTCTTACCGATTTAAAAAGCGATTAGAACGGGCAAGAAATTATTCTCGACAAGGAAATGTTTTAAGTATTAAATTTAAAGCAGCAAAAGTATTAGCTAGAGTACAGGGTAGTGAAGCAGAACCTTATAAAGTTTCTTTATCCCTTGATGCTTTTAGTGAGGAAGAATGGGGTTACGTTGTAGAAACAATGTCCCAAAAAGCGATTTTTGCGGCTAAGTTATTAGCGGGGGAAATGCCACAAAATATTGAAGAAGTTTTTATTAGTAACGGGTTATCATTATTTCCTTTTACTCTAACTGATGTTCATAGTAAATGTTCTTGTCCTGATAAAGCAGTTCCTTGTAAACATATAGGTGCAGTATATTATCAATTAGGCGATCGCTTCAGTGAAGATCCGTTTGTATTATTTCAACTACGTGGACGCACTAAAGAGCAAATTATCAGCGACTTACGCCAATTACGCAGAACTAAAAATGTCGAGACGATTCAGGAAACATCGGAAATTCAACCAGAAGTTTCTGAACATCAATATCCGATTAAAATAGATGATTTTTGGCAATATAATCAGCCATTAGAATCTTCCTTAGTAGTAATTTCACCTGTGGTTACTGAAACAGTATTAGACACATTAGGGACAATTCCTTTAGCCAAAGATGAAGAAAATCCAACTAATTTACCTACTGATGATTTGGTGATGAAATATTTAAAAGCTGTTTATCAAGATGTAAGTCAAAAGGCATTTTTGGCAGCGATGAATGTGGGAGGATGAATCTTTTTTAATTGTCCGTCTACCATTTGCCCGGTGTTGTTCAATTATTTTTGGTAAATCCCGAAGTTCTAAACTACAAAAAAAGCCCTTGCTGTGAAGCAAGAGCTAAAAAAAGTATTATATTGTCAGTAATGAAATCAAGTTACAAACAACCTAGTCAAGGTCAGGCATAAACATTACTGGTTCAGTTTCGCGGTTAATACCCTTCTCAAAACCACCAGCAGCAGCACGGGCGCGGCCTGCGTGCCACAAGTGACCAATGAGGAAGAAGAATCCTAAAACGAAGTGTGAACAAGCCAACCAGGCGCGAGGAGACACATAGTTAAAGGAGTTAATTTCCGTAGCAACACCACCCACAGAGTTCAAAGAACCCAGAGGAGCGTGTGTCATGTATTCAGCCGCACGACGAGCTTGCCAAGGTTGAATATCGTTCTTGATTTTTTCCAAGTCAAGACCGTTAGGACCACGAAGAGGCTCTAACCAAGGACCACGGAAATCCCAGAAGCGCATGGTTTCACCACCGAAGATGATTTCACCTGTAGGAGAGCGCATCAAGTATTTACCTAGACCTGTAGGCCCTTGAGCAGAACCAACGTTAGCACCTAAGCGTTGGTCACGAATCAAGAAGGTCAAGGCTTGTGCTTGAGAAGCTTCAGGACCAGTAGGACCGAAAAATTCACTGGGGTAAGCGGTGTTGTTATACCAAACCATGACGGAAGCAATAAAGCCCATCAAGGAAAGAGCGCCTAAGCTATAGGAAAGGTAAGCTTCACCAGACCAGATCAAAGCACGACGCGCCCAAGCAAAAGGCTTGGTGAAGATGTGCCAGATACCACCGGAAATACAAATTAAAGCAATCCAGATATGACCGCCGATAATATCTTCCATATTATCCACGCTAATAATCCAGCCTTCGCCACCGAAGGGAGCTTTAATCAGATAACCGAAGATGACAGCAGGGTTCAGTGTGGGATTAGTGATAACACGCACGTCACCACCACCTGGAGCCCAGGTATCATAAACTCCACCGAAGAACATAGCCTTGAGTACCAACAACAACGCACCGCATCCAAGGATGATTAGGTGGAAACCGATGATGTTGGTCATCTTGTTCTTGTCTTTCCAGTCGTAACCGAAGAAAGAAGAATATTCTTCTAAGGTTTCAGGACCACGAACGGCATGATAAATACCGCCAAAACCGAGAACAGCAGAAGAAATTAGGTGTAGTACACCAACTACAAAGTAGGGGAAAGTATCGAAAACTTCACCACCGACACCAACGCCCCAACCAAGTGTGGCTAGGTGAGGGAGAAGAATTAAGCCCTGTTCATACATGGGCTTTTCTGGGATAAAGTGAGCAACTTCAAATAAAGTCATTGCTCCAGCCCAGAAGACAATTAAACCAGCATGGGCAACGTGTGCGCCAAGTAGTTTACCGGAAAGGTTAATTAAACGCGCGTTTCCAGACCACCAAGCAAAGCCGGTGCTTTCTATATCGCGTCCGCCGCCTATAACTGATCTATTAGAGAGCGTTACCACGTGGTAGTACCTCCTCTGGGAATACGAACTGTTCGTGGGGTTGGTCTTGAGGAGCCATCCAAGCGCGGATACCCTCATTCAACAAAATGTTTTTGGTATAGAAAGTTTCAAACTCTGGATCTTCGGCTGCCCGTAATTCTTGGGAAACGAAGTCGTAAGCCCGGAGGTTTAATGCTAAACCAACGATACCGACGGCACTCATCCACAAGCCTGTAACAGGTACAAACAACATGAAGAAGTGTAACCAACGTTTGTTGGAGAAAGCAATACCGAAAATCTGTGACCAGAAACGGTTTGCTGTCACCATGGAGTAGGTTTCTTCAGCTTGGGTGGGGTTGAAGGCGCGGAAGGTGTTGGAAGCTTCACCGTCTTCAAATAGGGTGTTTTCTACTGTTGCACCGTGAATGGCACAAAGTAACGCACCACCTAAGATTCCCGCTACGCCCATCATGTGGAAGGGGTTGAGAGTCCAGTTGTGGAAACCTTGTAAGAACAATAGGAAACGGAAGATTGCGGCTACTCCAAAGCTGGGTGCAAAGAACCAGCTAGATTGTCCTAAAGGATACATCAGGAAAACACTGACGAATACAGCGATAGGACCGGAGAAAGCGAGGGCGTTATAGGGACGTAAGCCGACTAACCGTGCTACTTCAAATTGACGTAACATGAAGCCAATTAAACCGAAAGCACCGTGGAGGGCTACGAAAGGCCATAAACCACCCAGTTGACACCAACGGGTGAAGTCACCTTGAGCTTCAGGACCCCAGAGGAACAACAGGGAATGTCCCATGCTGTCTGCGGGTGTAGATACTGCAACTGTTAAAAAGTTAGCTCCTTCTAAGTAGGAGGAGGCTAGTCCGTGGGTGTACCAGGAGGTGACGAAGGTTGTACCGGTTAACCAACCGCCCAACGCAAGGAAGGCACAGGGGAATAATAATATTCCTGACCAACCTACGAATACGAAGCGATCGCGCTTTAACCAGTCGTCTAGTACGTCAAACCACCCTCTACTGGGGGCGCGTCCAACTGCGATGGTCATTTAACTAAAATCCTCGGTTTTTTACTAAAATTGCAACGTTTTTTAGGCAGTTTTTCAACGGTTTTACCGATTTATGGCAACTGCCATGAGGAATTCAACGTTTTTTACAAACTTAGCAGCCGTTTAGAAGCTTAGTTTGTGAGAGTTGACTACTTGAGAAAGTGATCATTTCCCAGAATTATTGCATGACTAGCCACCATTATCTAATCATCTAGATTATGGTAACGTAATCATTCTTAACTTATCACATTCCGCAGAATTTGCGCTGGATACAGGCAAAGGAATTAAATATTCAGTATCTTCAATTCTATTGATATCAGAATTTTAACAATTTGACACAAGTTTTCTCAGAAATCTTTTTCAGAACTTCAGGAGTCATAGGGGAGCAGGGGAGCAGGGCGCAGGGGAAGAATTTTTCTTCTTTCTTCTTGTTCCTGAACTCCTGCCTGTTCCCTTGATAACTTGCAATGTAGACTGCTTCAGTGGCAGACTTGAGAAAGATAGTCCAAGGTAGTTTAATGACGGTATCAACAGCGATTAACAAAAGCGAAAACCTTCTTTATCAAAAAGTTCTCGGTTCACGTCGGTTTAGCAACTACTGGTGGGCAAGTATTGTTACTATGGGAGCCAGTGGTTTTTTCTTAGCTAGTCTTTCTAGTTATCTCAAAGTTAATTTACTCATAGTTACTGATCCAACACAACTGATATTTGTCCCTCAAGGATTGGTGATGGGATTATACGGAAGTGCTGGATTACTATTAGCGACATATTTGTGGCTAGTGGTTTTATGGGATGTAGGCGGTGGCTATAATGAGTTCAATGGGGAAACGGGAAAGTTCAAAATTTTTCGTTGGGGTTTTCCAGGCAAAAACCGCAGAATCGAAATTGAAGGACGTATCCAAGAGGTACAATCTGTACGTATTGTGATTAAAGAAGGTCTTAATCCTCAACGCGCTTTGTATCTCCGGGTGAAGGGAAGACGGGATATTCCACTTACAAGAGTGGGTCAACCCTTATCTTTGGCAGACCTGGAAACTCAGGGCGCGCAATTAGCTCGTTTTTTAGGAGTATCCTTAGAAGGACTCTAAAGATTTTGGATTTTGGATTTTGAATTGTTGATGAATCAATACTTTCAAACTCTAAATTCCATTAATCTACAAGATCAAGATACTTTGGTTAATGCAGTTACTAACAATGCGGTTAAAATTTCCACAAGTTTTTGCAGTTCTCTTGATCATTGGTGCTTTGACTTTAGGCGGATGTACAAGTAATATAGCCTCTTCTAGTGCCTCTTCTACGGCAACAGCTACCTCTGAAACAACTACCAATGCTACTACTAGCACAACAACAGTATCAGAAACTATTAGTGAGAGTATTCCTGGAATGAAAGATTTTCCACGTTTGGAAGGTAAAGCTACTGTCGTAATGACTGTCAACGGTTCACCAATTACGATTGAATTAGATGGTGCAAATGCCCCAATTACTGCTGGTAATTTTGTGGATTTGGTACAAAAAGGTGTTTATGATGGCCTAGTGTTCCATCGTGTTGTCCGTGATCCTCAACCTTTTGTAGTTCAAGGTGGTGATCCTCAAGGTAAAGATCCCAAATTCCCGGCAGCTAGACTGGGAACAGGTGGTTTTATTGATCCTAAAACTGGGAATGAGCGCCGTATACCTTTAGAGATTAAACCACAGGGAGAAAAAGACCCTATTTATAGCAAAACTTTTGAGGAAGCAAGAATTGGTAAACCGCCTGAGTTAAAGCATAAACAAGGGGCGATCGCTATGGCCAGATCACAAATGCCTGATTCCGCTTCTTCTCAATTCTACTTCGCTTTGGCAGATTTATCATTTTTAGATGGTAACTATGCTGTGTTTGGCTATGTTACCCAAGGTTTTGACGTAGTTAATAAAATTCAACAAGGCGATAAGATTGATTCTGCCAAAGTAACTCAAGGTGCAGAAAACCTCAAAACTCCTCAGTAGTTAGTTATTTGTCAGTGGTCAGTTGTCAGTTGCATTAGTAATTGATAATTGACTTCTGCATAAGTATCAAACTCTAAAATATAGAATGTAAAATTGGTGAGAGTTGTTGTTACTGGTATTGGGTTAGTTTCCGCTTTAGGCAAAAGTTTAAAACAGAGTTGGCAAAATTTACTAATTGGTAACACTGGAATTCAATTACATCAACCTTTTCCTGAATTGGGAATAATTCCTTTAGGATTAATTGGTGAACAACCTGCCGCCTTAAGTAAATTGACAGAAATAATTATTGCTTCAGCTTTGCAAGATGCTCAATTAATACCACCTTTATGTGATTGTGCAGTAGTAATTGGTTCTAGCCGCAGTTATCAAGCCTCTTGTGAAACAATGGCGCGTAATATACACAATCAAGCACCAAAATTAAATTTAGATAATTGGTTAAATACTCTACCACAGATGAATGCGATCGCTGTCGCCAGACAAATTGGATCGACGGCGGCAGTTTTAGCACCCATGGCCGCCTGTGCAACAGGAATTTGGGCGATTTCCCAAGCTACCATGTTAATTCAATCAGGGCAATATCAACGAGTTATTACAGGTGCAGTAGAAGCACCTATTACACCCCTTACTATAGCTGGATTTAAGCAAATGGGAGCCTTAGCTAAAACAGGTGCTTATCCCTTTGATTTACACAGGGAAGGGTTAGTACTCGGTGAAGGTGGTGCTGTGTTTATTCTTGAATCTGCGGAGTTAGCAACCCAACGCCAAGCTAAAATTTATGGAGAAATATTAGGTTTTGGCTTGACAGCAGACGCATATCATGGAACTTCACCACAACCAGAAGGGAAAAGTGCGATCACCGCAATTAAGCAATGTTTAGAACGTAGTTATATTAAACCTACAGATATAGACTACATTCATACTCATGGTACAGCCACTCAAATAAATGACAGCACAGAAAGCAAAATTATCCAACAGTTATTTCCCCAAACCCTGGCATTGAGTTCAACCAAAGGTAGCACAGGCCACACATTAGGCGCATCCGGTGCTTTAGGTGTCGCTTTTTCTCTCATGGCATTACAGCAACAAATTTTACCCCCTTGCGTAGGACTGCAACAACCAGAGTTTGATTTAAACTTCATCACATCAGCACAACAGAGCAAAATTCAACAAGTATTATGTTGTAGTTTTGGGTTTGGTGGACAAAATGCTGTCATGGCTTTAAAAGCATATTGAAAACTCTATTTTGATGGCAAGGAAAAATAAAAAATTGCCCCTTTATTTATCTCTCCCTTTGCCCTTTGATATCTAATTCTATACAACTGCATATCAATTTAGTATTAATATTGATAGATTACCTAAACCCTAAATTGTGAATTATTACTATAATATATGAAAGAATTTGCACTTCTTAAAAACTTATATTCTCAAGACTTAGAAACCAGAAAAAACTGGTATTCCCAAGTGGCAGAAGTCTATGATAAATTTCGACCACCCTACCCCCAAGAAATTATTAATAGTGCTATAAAAATAGCTAAACTTCCCACCAATGCTAATATTCTAGAATTAGGTTCTGGACCAGGAAACGCGACTTTACATTTTGCTAAGTTAGGTTTTTCGATCACCTGTCTAGAACCAAGTTTAGCATCTTGTAATTTAGCGAGAAAAAATTGTGCTATCTATCCCCAAATAGAAATTCAACAAACCACTTTTGAAGAATGGGAATTAAAACCAGAAAAATTTCATGCTGTATTAGCAGCAAACTCTTTTCATTGGATAAACCCTGAATTTGGTAATCTTAAAATTTCTCAAGCTTTACGTAACAATGGGGTTTTAATTTTGCTGTGGAATATGACTCCTCAACCAGAATATCAAGTTTATCAAAGTTTTCAGAAAATTTATCAAAAATATGCTTCTTCCTTAGATAGATATGAAAATATAGAAACCCAAAAAGAAATAGTTCAAGTTTTAGGACAAGAAGCAATTGATTCAGGTAAGTTCAAAAATCTAGTATCTCAACACGTTGTCTGTCAACTCAATTATACTCCTGATGATTTTTTATTACTTTTAAGCACTTACACACCCTACTTAAAATTAGATACCAAAACTAGAACTGGTTTATTTAGAGAACTACGTCAAAAGATTGCCGATGACCATCGAGAAAATATACAAATTACCTATATATCAGCTTGTCAAGTTATGGCAAAATGTTAAATCAATTTACAATTAACAACTTAACATTATGAAAAATCATGTTTTAATTATCGGAGGACGAGGCAGAATTGGTAGTAGTGTAGCTAAGGACCTATTACAACATACCCAAGCCACAATTACTATCACTGGACGTTCTCCAGAAATTAATAATTTTTCCGCAGAAGAAAGAAGACATTTTTTATTATTAGACTTAGATGATATTGATCATCTCAGAAAAGCCATATCACAATCTGAGTTAGTTATTCACTGTGCAGGACCTTTCCACTATCGAAATACTAAAGTTTTAGAAATTTGTATTCATGAAGGTGTCAATTATATTGATGTGAGTGATCACCGTTCCTATAGCCAAAAAGCCTTACAATTCAATTCTCAAGCTATAGATGCTGGAGTAACTGCAATCATTAATGCAGGGATTTTTCCTGGTATTTCTAATAGCTTAGTTCGTGAGGGAATTGAAAAATTTGATTTGCCAGAAAAGATCCATTTGAGTTATGTTGTTTCTGGTTCTGGTGGTGCAGGAATTACAGTCATGAGGACAACTTTTTTAGGATTACAAAACACTTTTAAAGCTTTGATAAATAATGAATGGCAAACAATTAAACCTTATACAGAACGAGAAAATATTGATTTTCCTGCTCCTTATTATAATCATGGTATTTATTGGTTTGATGTTCCAGAGACTATGACTTTACCAATATCTTTTCCCCAGGTAAAAACAGTTATTACTAAATTTGGATCTCATCCTGATTTTTATAATCTTTTAACTTGGATAGCAGCCCATATTTTCCCAAAATCACTAATGCATCAGTCAAACATGATGGAATTTTTATCCCATATCAGTCTGAAAATGACAGAAGTTACTAATCTATTTACTGGTGTTGGTGTAGCGATTAGAGCAGAAATAACGGGGAAAATTAATGATCAAACAGCCATTTACCGTGTCAATTTAGTTCATGAAAATACTGCCATCGCTGCTGGATTAGGTGTAGGTACTATTGCTAAATTATTACTAGAAAATCAACTTAAATACCCTGGAGTTGCACCTGTAGAAATAGTATTACCTACCAATTTATTTCGCCAAAATATGCAGCAAAGAAATGTTACAATTGATGCAATTTGGCTGAAAAATCCTGTATGATTTTGGCAATATTACGTTATAAATTATCAAACCTGATCCAATAATTATCTAAACCCCTCTTTCCTTCCTGGTTCTTTAATTATACAAAAATAATTTACTGCTATGGAACTATATTTAATTCGTCATGGTATTGCCCAAGAACATCATCCAGAATTAGCAGATGAAAAACGTCAACTTACTCCCCAAGGACGACAGAAAACCGAGAAAGTAGCTCAGAGATTGGTAGAACTAGGTTTACACTTCGATTTAATTCTTACCAGTCCCTTAGTTCGGGCTTACCAAACAGCAGAAATACTTATTGCCACTGGTCTAAGTTCTCAGTTAGAACAATCTCATTATCTGAGTTTTGAGAGTAATATTTATAGTTGGGTAGAAGAATGGCTTGAACCCAGAAAATATGCCCATCAAACTCAATTAGCATTGGTAGGCCATGAACCTAATTTAAGTCATTGGGCAGAAATTCTCCTATGGGGAGAAGCAAAAGACAGCCTTATCCTCAAAAAAGCAGGTATGATTGGAATAAAAATACCAGATGATGGTTCTCCTGTGGGTCATAGTCAAATGTTTTGGTTGACACCACCAAAGTACCTGCTGTAATAGTTGACTGATATAACTGCATAGAACAGTTGTAATATCAGCAACTATTATGGTGAAAATAATCTCTGGTAAGTTAGCGTGAGCAGATATTTTACAAAGTAATGGTGTTGCCATGACGGTATGCGAATACAAGCCTGGTTTAGAAGGTATTCCCGCCGCCCAGTCGAGTATTAGTCATGTAGACGGGCAGAAAGGAATTCTAGAATATCGTGGTATCAGGATTGAGGAATTAGCTCAAAAAAGCACATTCCTGGAAACTGCATATCTCTTAATTTGGGGTGAGTTACCAAATAAGGAACAACTGAAAGCATTTGAGGAAGAAGTTCTTACTCACAGACGCATCAAATACCGCATTCGGGACATGATGAAATCCTTTCCTGAAAGTGGTCATCCTATGGATGCGCTACAAGCTTCTGCTGCTGCTTTAGGTTTATTCTATTCTCGTCGTGACTTACATAATCCAGTCTATATCCGCAATGCGGCTGTTCGGTTAATAGCCACTATTCCCACGATGGTAGCAGCCTTCCAGTTAATGCGGCAGGGGAACGATCCGGTTAAACCTAGAGATGATTTAGGTTATGCGGCTAACTTCCTGTATATGCTCAATGAGAAAGAACCTGATCCTTTAGCTGCGAAAATCTTTGATGTGTGCTTAATACTTCACGTTGAGCATACGATGAACGCTTCTACCTTTAGTGCTAGAATCACAGCCTCTACCTTAACTGATCCTTATGCTGTGGTTGCCAGTGCAGTAGGGACTCTAGGCGGTCCACTGCATGGCGGCGCAAACGAAGAAGTAATCCAGATGTTAGAACAAATTGGTTCTGTGGATAATGTTCGTCCTTACGTAGAGGATTTACTGCAACGCAAAGCCAAAATTATGGGTTTTGGGCATCGTGTCTACAAAGTTAAAGATCCTCGGGCCACTATCTTACAAAATCTAGTAGAACAGTTGTTCGAGAAATTTGGCTACGATGAATACTATGAAATTGCCCAAGAAATGGAACGGGTAGTTTCCGAAAAATTGGGTAGCAAAGGCATCTATCCTAATGTTGACTTTTATTCCGGTTTGGTGTACAGGAAAATGGGAATTCCCACAGACTTGTTCACTCCAGTATTTGCGATCGCTCGCGTCGCTGGTTGGTTAGCCCACTGGAAAGAACAACTGGTAGAAAACCGCATTTTCCGTCCGACCCAAATTTATAACGGTCGCCATGAAGTCTCTTACACTCCCATTGACGAACGCTAACAAACAAACAACATAACTCTGGATTCTAGATTTTGGATCTGCAATTCAAGTCCTCCAGTGGACAGATTGATAACTGTCATATCTGCCCTTGAGGCAATAAATATCAATGAAAGAACCGTTTCCACATCGGTAACGGTGATTCTTTCTTTGTTTTGTTTTGTGCAACTACATTAATTGGTAAAATTTATAGCAGAAAACAAGAGTCCAGGGTGAACCCCTTGGTATAATTAGGTTTTAAGGATAAATAATGTCTTAATGGCATTGTCTAAGGCTATAAAACCTGCCCTTTTAAAGCAAAAAGTTTTTGAAGTGGTGTATAAATCCTCTTCCTGGCTTCTGCCTCCTGCCTCCTTCAACTCATTTACCTACTTATCAATCATCAATTCCTAATCCCAACCATAAGTAGAAGTTGTCTCTAGGGTTTTATGGCAAAAACCATCCAACGATATACTAAACATGGGAATTGTCAATAAATCTACAATTGGACATCATCTCACCAGAGATTATTACAAAAGATGAACATTGGGAATTTTCGGCACAAGCCCCTTCAGGGCGGAATTAATCCAAAATCCCCAATCTCTACCCTAAAGTGTGGAGTAAATCCAAAATCCAAAATCGTAAATCCAAAATCTATTGACCTTTCATAGCAGCAAACATGAATCCAGGAATTGACCTCCAAGGAACTTTTATTCAATCTGTCAAGGACTTAGGCCTACCCCCAGGGACAGCCAAAGCCCTATGGATGCCATTGCCCATGGTATTGATGTTAATTGGGGCAACAGTTGGCGTATTAGTTGCCACATGGCTAGAACGGAAAATTTCTGCAGCGGCACAGCAACGAATTGGACCCGAATATCAAGGTCTGTTTGGGTTGTTAGTACCTGTAGCCGATGGTCTGAAGCTGGTATTCAAAGAAGATATAGTACCCGCTAAAGCAGATCCTTGGCTATTTACCCTCGGTCCAATTATTGTCGTTTTACCAGTATTTCTGTCCTATTTAATTGTGCCATTTGGACAGAATATCATCATAACTGACGTAAGCATGGGCGTGTTTTTATGGATTGCATTATCTAGTATTCAGCCCATTGGCTTATTAATGGCAGGTTACGCCTCCAATAATAAATACTCTCTGTTAGGTGGTCTACGGGCAGCAGCCCAGTCCATCAGTTATGAAATTCCCTTAGCATTGAGTGTACTGGCGATCGCCATGATGTCCAACAGTCTCAGCACCGTTGACATCGTGAATCAACAATCCAACTTTGGCATTTTGGGCTGGAATATTTGGCGACAACCACTAGGATTCATGATCTTTTGGATCGCCGCCTTAGCAGAATGCGAACGTTTACCCTTTGACTTACCAGAAGCAGAAGAAGAACTAGTAGCAGGGTATCAAACCGAATATTCAGGCATGAAATTCGCCCTTTTCTACCTCAGTTCCTACGTTAACCTGGTACTTTCTGCCCTATTAGTAGCTATTTTATACCTTGGTGGTTGGCATTGTCCCATCCCCCTGAATCTGATCAGCAACTGGTTAGGAGTCAGTGAAAGCGACCCTGCCATCCAGGTAGTAACAGCCGGAATAGGCATCACCATGACCGTACTCAAAGCCTACCTCCTCGTATTTCTTGCCATCCTCATCCGTTGGACAGTACCACGGGTAAGGATTGACCAATTATTAGACTTAGGATGGAAATTTCTATTACCAGTCGGTTTGGTCAATCTCCTCTTAACCGCAGCCTTCAAACTAGCCTTTCCTTTCGCCTTCGGTGGATAAAAAAATTTTAGATTTTAGATTTTAGATTGTCGATTACATCTAAAATCTAAAATCCAAAATCCAAAATTGACAAAGAGAGAGACACACAATGCTAAAATTCCTCAAACAAGTTGGTGATTACGCCAAAGAAGCTGTTCAAGCAGGTCGTTATATAGGTCAAGGTTTAGCCGTTACCTTCGACCACATGAGACGGCGACCGGTTACAGTCCAATATCCCTACGAAAAATTAATTCCCGGCGAAAGATTTCGCGGTCGGATTCACTATGAATTTGACAAGTGTATTGCTTGTGAAGTCTGTGTGCGTGTTTGTCCTATTAACCTCCCTGTAGTTGATTGGGAAATGGACAAAGCTACCAAAAAGAAAAAACTTAAACACTACAGTATTGATTTTGGAGTTTGTATCTTCTGTGGTAACTGTGTGGAATATTGTCCTACCAACTGTTTATCTATGACAGAAGAATATGAACTAGCCACCTACGATCGCCACGAACTAAATTATGATAGCGTCGCCCTGGGACGTTTACCCTACAAAGTCACAAACGATCCTATGGTGACACCACTACGTGAGCTTGTTTACCTACCTAAAGGCGTAATGGATCCCCACGGAGTCCCCGCTGATGCCCCCCGTGCTGGTTCACGTCCCGAAGACTTAGTAGAAAGTGGTAATGGGTAATGGGTAACGGGTAATGGGTAATCAAAATTTTTCCAATTACCAATTACCAATCACCACTTTCTACGCAGTATTTATTAAACATCAATAAGGATAGAAAACCGTGAATCTAGCAGAAGGAGTACAGTCTGTATCATTTGGCATCCTCGGTGTGATGATGATTGGGGCCGCACTGGGTGTGGTGTTATTCTCTAACATTGTCTATTCTGCCTTTTTGCTGGGAGGAGTATTCATCAGCATGG
Source organism: Cuspidothrix issatschenkoi CHARLIE-1 (assembly GCF_002934005.1). Classification (GTDB taxonomy): domain Bacteria; phylum Cyanobacteriota; class Cyanobacteriia; order Cyanobacteriales; family Nostocaceae; genus Cuspidothrix; species Cuspidothrix issatschenkoi. The sequence goes on from NZ_PGEM01000126.1 coordinate 21,634, forward strand.
CAGGAATATATCTATTGCTAAATGGTGATTTTGTAGCAGCAGCACAAATACTAATTTATGTTGGTGCAATTAACGTCTTAATTTTATTTGCCATCATGTTGGTAAACAAAAGAGAAGATTTTTTACCCTTGCCTAGTGCTGGATTACGAAAAGTATTTACAGCTTTAGTCAGTTTTGGACTATTTGCACTTTTAAGTACAATGGTATTAGCTACTCCTTGGGCTTATTCTACCAATCCCACAGTTAGTCAAAATTCCATCGTTTTAATTGGTCAGCATTTCTTTAGCGACTTTCTGCTACCCTTTGAGTTAGCTTCCGTTCTCTTGCTGATGGCAATGGTAGGGGCAATTATTCTGGCGCGTCGTGAATATATCCCCGATCAAGTACCAAAATCTGATCTACAACAAACAATTTTAACCCTACCAGAACGCCCCAAAGAACTCATCTCCACTGGTAGCGGTACTGACAACTAACAACAGAGAACGGATCATCATGCAACTCCAATACTTTTTATTACTAGCCGCAGCATTGTTCTGCATTGGCATCTATGGTCTAATTACCAGTCGTAATGCTGTCCGTGTACTGATGTCAATTGAATTATTGCTTAATGCCGTTAATCTAAATTTAATGGCATTTTCCAATTTTCTTGATTCAACATTAATTAAAGGTCAGGTTTTCACGGTTTTCGTGATCACTGTGGCAGCGGCAGAAGCGGCGGTAGGTTTAGCAATCGTTCTGACGATTTATCGCAACCGTGATACCGTTGATATGGAGCAGTTTAATCTCCTGAAGTGGTAATATTTCGTGCAACTAAAGCAGGTAATCATTGCTTATAAAGCAAGAGATCCCCAGAGTAAACGCTGGGCTGAACTCTGTGCTAAACAACTAGAAAATCGTCAATGTCAAGTATTGGTGGGACCTAGTGGGCCAAAAGATAACCCCTACCCGGTTTTTTTGGCCTCTGCTAATCAACCAATAGATTTAGCTTTGGTACTCGGTGGTGATGGTACCGTTTTAACCGGCGCTAGACATTTAGCCCCTCTCGGTATCCCCATTCTCGGTGTGAATGTAGGCGGCCATTTAGGATTTTTAACTGAGTCCGTTGATGAGTTTCAAGATCCAGAAATTGTGTGGGACAGACTGTTAGAAGATCATTATGCCATCCAACGGCGGATGATGTTACAAGCAGCGGTATATGAGGGAACTGGCTCAAATTTAGAACCAGTAACAGAGAGTTACTTGGCTTTAAATGAATTTTGTGTCAAACCCGCTTCTGCTGACAGAATGATTACCTCAATTCTGGAAATGGAAATTGATGGTGAAATAGTAGATCAATATGTGGGAGATGGATTAATTATCTCTACTCCCACAGGTTCAACAGGTTATACTGTTTCTGCCAGTGGACCAATTATCCATGATGGCATGGAAGCTATTACCATCACTCCCATTTGCCCGATGAGTCTTTCTAGTCGTCCTCTGGTTTTACCACCTGGTTCTGTGGTCAGTATTTGGCCTTTGGGCGATTATGATTTAAGTACAAAACTCTGGATGGATGGCGTGTTATCTACTTCCATTTGGCCTGGACACCGTGTTGATGTGCGAATGGCTGATTGTCGCGCTAAGTTTATTGTCCTACGGGCAAATAATTCCTATTATCAAACAATTCGGGAAAAATTACTTTGGGCTGGTACAAGGGTTCGCTACAGCAATAATCACCGTAATTGATTTTCATGTATCTTTTCTCAACTTTTTCCCTAGTGCGCCCGTGATGGTAAATTTATTTTCGCCCCCAATTTTAATATATTTGGGGGTTTTTAATATCTATTATCACTGACAATTAAAAGTATGAACTAGGGAAATCTGTATCTTATCACCAGATTTTTTGAGCAGTTACGCTCATAATGAAAAGAATGTCATAACCTGTTGGTATATCTTCATTGTTGATCAAAAATTCATACTTAGGGTTTGCTGAAAAAGTTGTCTGTGAGGAGAGGGAACAGGGAACAGTTTCAAGAGTTGGATGGGAGCTATTTTTCCTTGGTATCAAACTTAAATGCAAGGTTTTCGAGTTTCCACCTCGTAAAAGCTTGCACTCTTTTTACATGAAAACGGCTCAAACCCTTTACCTGTAATCCTTTCATGTTTATTCAGCAAGCCCTACTTATTTTTCTTTAGTTAAAAGATAGACCTTTGGCAACAGTGCTTTTTACAGCAGGGCGCAAAATGCAAAAAATCGTCTTATTAGATACAATTTATTCACATTATAAGAGTTAAGGAGAATTACATGGCTTTATTAAAAGGCTTTGAAATTGAAATGTATACTGGTACGCCTCAAGGTGAAATTGTGGGATTATCTGACAAAATAACCAGGGATTTAGATGGTTTTATGCGTGAACCAGATAGCCGCAATGTGGAATATGTTACGCAGCCATCTAGTAGTTATGAAAATTTGCTCTGTGGGTTGCTGCGTCCGAGAAGGGAATTACGAAATTATCTCCACAGACTCAATAATTATACTTTAATACCGGGGAGTACCTTGTCTTTAGAAGGCAGCGATCACTTTTTTCGTTCTGACCCCACTAATCCCTATCATGACTACATTGAGCAAAATTATGGAACAAAGGTAGTCACTGCCAGCGTACATATTAATATTGGTATCAGTGATCCAGAAGTATTAATGCGTGCTTGTCGGGTAATCCGCATGGAAGCACCTTTATTTCTAGCGATGAGTGCTTCATCTCCTTTCCTCCATGGGAACACCACTGGTTATCATTCTACGCGTTGGGGAATTTTTCCTCAAACTCCCGATCATGTACCTTTATTTGCTAGTCATGATCATCATATTCAATGGGTCAACGAACAGTTAGCCGCAGGAAAAATGCAAAATATCCGCCATTTGTGGGCTTCAGTTCGTCCCAATGGCGATCGCCGTCCTTATGATCTCAATCGTCTAGAATTGCGAATTTGTGATTTAGTCACCGATCCTATTGCATTGTTAGCAATAACAGCCCTATTAGAAGCGCGATTAATCCAAATTATTAAAGACCCAACCATAGATCCTTTAATTCATAGTCCGTTCTCTCCTGAAGAACTAATTACCTTGACTATGAAAAATGAAATGGCCTCTGCTACCGATAGCCTAGATGCTAAATTACAGCGATGGCAAGATGGTAGCACTATTGTAGCTAGAGATTGGATAGCCCAAATCTATCAACAAGTATGGAGTATTGCCAAAGAAGAAGGTTTTAGTTGTTTCCTCTCACCCGTGAACAAAATTCTCCGGGAAGGTAATGAAGCTCAACAATGGTTACAACTACATAAAGTTGGTGTTGATATTCAGCGTGTAATTGCTCAAGCTATAGTGGCAACCCAGGAACGGGAAACTGAACTAGAAAACAAAATATGTTTATCTTTGAGGGAATAGGCAGGGGTGCAGGGGCGAACGGCCGTTCGCCCGCACAACAGTCAACCGTCAACCATCAGGATTAAAAAAACTAATCAATAGAAAATTGTCTCCGTATATAAAAAAAAACTATATATAGCGGCAAGATTTTGGTAGATTTTTAGACAACAATAATTTATTGCATCCATCACAAAGATTCACAAAACAATGCCCCAAGTAGTTTTAGTTCATCCACAAATTCCTCCCAATACCGGTAATATAGCTCGCACTTGTGCCGCTACAGGCACGGAATTACATCTGGTGGGTCCATTAGGATTTGAAATTAGTGATCGCTATCTTAAACGAGCAGGTTTAGATTATTGGCCTTACGTCAAACTTCATTATCATGAATCAATTGAAGCATTTCAAAACGTACATCAACAGCGTGGTGGCAGATGTTTAGGTTTTAGTGTTCGTGGTAACTTTAATTACATTGGTTTTGAATTTCACTCAGACGATTGGCTGTTGTTTGGCAGTGAAACAGCCGGATTACCAGCCAATGTTCTTTCTGATTGCGACTCCACCTTATATATTCCCATGTACGAGCCGGGAGTTCGTAGTTTAAACCTATCAGTCAGCGTGGCCATTAGTTTATTTGAGAGTCGTCGTCAGCTAGGATATTTACAATAATTTATATTCACCAATAAAAATTTCTCATTAAGTATGATAGAAACATATTTATCAGATTAATCACAGGCTGATTTGTATAGCAAAAGTCATTGAATATACAGAAATAACAAAAGCATAGTGATAAATACTGATAAATGACTCTAAGATAGCATAAGAAATTTGTATAGGTATTTTCAGGGTGATTTGGCTACAAAGGATAGATTTTAGTAAATTCTCGCTACTAGATAACAACAGGATAAAACTAGTCAAAACCTTATCATGTAAATGATTTGCGTCACAGTGTATTCTGGTATACAATAAATTAATGCAAAACAGCAGATATTGTGTACGGTTGTCTTTTAGGGAAGAATCAACGTAAAGTCTGCTATTGATAAGACGGATTAGCTCAAAAAATCTTGAAAATGTCTACAGCAGGATTATCGCTGTTTCCGCAAATGTTGCCACTCAAATGCTAAGAAAAAACAATAGAGTTAATCAAGCTATGATATTGGTTTAATTCTAGGATTTCTCAGTCAAATGAGTATCAACGAATGACAACAGCAAACATTCCTGGGTTGTGAGGAGTGACTTAGATAAGACAACATCAAGAAAATTATAAATTTTGCTTAGGTGTGTGAACTTGTCTAAATTACCAGAAGCAGGTTAATCTTACGTAAGTGTCTCTGGTGAATGTGATCTTGATCCGTGGGTTTAAGTGATATCAATCATAAATTAATATCCATCCTCGAAAATCAAGATCAATTAAACGCTAGTGATAATAGGAGGTCGTCTTTGAAACGAGCATTGAAAAAAAGAGAGAAGGCTGTGTTGAACAATACCCCCAGCAGCGATGATGCCCCGGTCGAGCAAACAAATTCAGAGATCAATCCCAAAATGACCCGCCGGGCGCGGACTCATAGAGCCGCCATGATTGGCTTGGCAATATCCATGGGAGCAACCAGCCTTTTGGTGACTCGACAAAGCGATCAAGCCCAAGCAGCGGCTCCTGTTGGCAGTCAAAAAGCAACTTCAATCATTCCATCTGTTGCCGAGACTGAAATGAAATTTGCCGCTACCAGAATGGATTCCCAAACCGTCCCAGTGACAGGCGCGTTTGCTAATCCCTTGGTTTTGGAACCAACAGTAGTTTCACAAGTACCCGGGCTTGAAGCTAAATGGCAAGTTGCAACTAATAGCACAACTGTCGAAGGCACTACATCCAATGTTATTATTCCAACGAACGTAGCTGATACAAACTCTGTTCACTCACAACCCCAGTTAGGACAAGGAGTGAGCAATAGTCCGGTTCAGTCTACATTACCAGCAAATACCCAACTACCTGAAACAACACAACAGTTGTCTCAATCAGAAGGTATTCCTGGCAGCATGATTGCCCCCGAAAAGCTATCAGCAGAAGAATTAGGAAATAATAATGTTGATGCTCAGTTAAAAGCACAGCAAGAATTTGCCCTGTATCGCCTACAGGAAAAATCAAATCGTTTAAGAAATAGCTTAGGACAGTTGAGATCTGAGCAATCTCAAGATTTATTAAAAACTGGTATTAATAAAGCACAGCCCACTACTGTAGCTAAAACATCCATACCAGAATCAACAGATAATATCACTGAGTCCAGCCAGTCCGAGCTTATTTCTAAGTTGAGGCAGAACAGACAATCTGGTGCGACCATACAGCAACAAACGTTGTCTATCCCAGTTTCACCAAAATCTGTCGCCCAATTGCCTGTATCAACCTATGAAGTTAAGCAGGGAGATACACTGGCAGAGATCGCTAATAATCATGGTACTTCGGTCTCAGAATTAGTCAAAGCTAATAATCTGAGTGATCCTAATGAACTCCAAATTAATCAAAGGCTCGTTATTCCTACGGACAACCTGGATAGTTCTAGCACCGCAGATAATTCATCTTTAAAGACTCCCAGCTTAAGAACAGAGTCATTTATTGCTAATTATCCCAGTGTTACAGTTCCTTCTCCTAGAGTAACACAGCAAACAGAACTGAGTGCTACTCCTGAGATTAATAGTGTTACCATCCCCATTCCAGCAGTAACAGGAGAGCCAGAACGGAATTCTGCGCCTAGCATCACTCAACCTATTGCTAAACCCCTGAATGTACCTGCACCAATAGCTGCCGATAAGCAAGCACAGGCTACTATTCCTATTGCTGTACCTCAAGCCTTACCTGCTCCTAATAAATCCTATGGTTTAGGTGGGGAAACTCCACTAGCAAGACCTGTATCAAAGCATGGGTTAGAAAAACCGATGCAAACTGGGTCAAAAATCAAAGGTAATGAGCGTATTCGCAGCTTACAGGTAGAAATTGAGAGATTGCGTCATAAATACCGCACTCAACAAGCTGGTGTAGCTACTACAGATGATGAAAATAATAGTCAGTCTGTACCTCTTGCTATTGACTCAAGCAATAATGCAACTGTAGGTCAAGCAAATGCACTACAGATTCCTGTACCTCAAGCAATATTGCCAGGTTACAGTAATAAACCATCTAAAACTCTAGCTACAGCCTCTCTTCCTAACAGAGAGCCAATTAATCCAGAATTCCTACCTTCTAAAACAGGTGCTGGCTGGAACAATTTCCCCAATTCATCCAGTATTAAGCTAAATGTGCCTCAAGTGCGGATGAATGCTTCTGAGTCTTTGGGCAAAATGCGAGGAAGCGCGGTTTCTCCATCTTTACCACCGATAGCAGCAGTGGATATTAACTTGCCTAAAACCACTGAAGATAATTTTAATTTCCCATCTGATTCTACTACCGGCTACATTTGGCCAGCAAAAGGAGTTCTTACTTCTGGCTATGGCTGGCGCTGGGGAAGAATGCACAGAGGGATTGATATTGCTAACTCAACTGGCACACCCATTTATGCTGCATCTGCCGGTGTAGTAGAGAAGGCTGGCTGGAATAGTGGTGGTTACGGTAATGTTGTGGATATTCGCCATCCTGATGGTAGCTTAACTCGCTATGGACACAACAGCCGAATTTTAGTGCAACCTGGTCAGCAAGTACAGCAAGGTCAGCAAATTGCCGCTATGGGTAGTACAGGTTTCAGCACTGGTCCCCACAGCCATTTTGAAGTTCATCCATCTGGTAAGGGTGCTGTTAACCCTATCGCTTTCTTACCAAATCGTTAATAGTTTCTGAGTGTCTGCTGCAAAGAGGGGGGTAAACTCCCTCTTTTTATTTGGGGTTAAAAAATTTGGAATTTGGGAGTTGTCAGATCCAAATTGCTATGCTATATTAATAAAAGTTGATAAAACAACGCGGCTCAGTAGCTCAGTTGGTTAGAGTACGGGACTCATAAGCCTGGGGTCGTCAGTTCAAATCTGACCTGAGCCATTAAATAAATCTTACTACACAAGGGTTTCAGCTTCTAGTCATCAATAGTGCTAGAGGGCTGAATATTTGTTTTAACCCCCTTTTGACTATTTTTTGACTATGCTTTGCAAACCTAAAATAGTCAAGGAAAGTCAGTGAAAATTGGAATTGAAACCCTTGAAGGTCGTCTTAGATTAAGATTTCCTAGAGCTTTGTTTGCTGGTAGTCAGAAATACTTGTCTTTGAATCTAGCTGACACTGCTGAAAATAAACTGCTTGCAGAGATGAAAGCAAGGCAGATAGAGCTAGATATCATAGCTGGCTATTTTGATCCTACTCTGGCTAAATACAAACCTGACTATGAATCTGCCAAGAAGGAAAAAATATACACTTTACTGGACTTATGGTGTGAGTATGTTAAGTTTAAGAGTAGTCAAGTAGAACAGTCTACTGTTATGAGAGACTATGCACTAATAGAGAAAAGGATTAAAGCACTACCTACTAGCGACATTAAGGATGCAGTGCTAATCAGGAATCATTTACTCAGTAATTATTCTGCTGAAACAACCAAGCGTACTATTAAACAACTTAATGCTTGCTGTAATTGGGCTATCACATCTGGGTTGCTAGAAAGTAACCCCTTCAAAGACCTATCTAAAACCATTAAAACCAAGAGAAAAAATAATACTATTCTTACTTTTAGTCAAGAAGAGATAGCTATTATTATTGATGCTTTTGCTAGTAACAAGTATTGTCCTAAATACTCTCCCTTGGCGCATTCTTACTACACTAACTATATCAGGCTTTTATTTTGTACTGGATGCAGACCTGAAGAAGCTGTAGCTTTGAAATGGAAACATATTAGTTCAACCCATATCACATTTGCTGAGGCTGTACCTTCTGATGTCAGGATAAGGAAAGACACAAAGACTCACCAAATTAGATTGTTTCCTATCAATAGTCAACTGAGAGAACTTTTGAATGATATTGGGTATGAAGAAGCTGAGAAATTACTTTTCTATAATCGCAATGGTAGAGAGCTAAATACTCATAACTTTCTCAATAGAGTATGGAAACCAGTATTAACTAATTTAGTCAATGATAAATTGATTAGATATTATTTACCTCAATATAACTGTCGTCACACTTTTATCACTCTATGTTTGGAGGCAGGTATTAGTGTTAAACAAGTTGCTGATATGGTGGGTAATTCTCCTGAAGTAATCTACAAGCATTATTCAGGAGTAATCAAACATCTTGAAGTTCCAGAAATATTTTACAAATAAATTATTACTGGCTTATACACTACTTCTTTTCTTTTTCTCCTTTGCTATTTCTTTTTTAATTTTCTTGCTTAGTTTATCAATTTCTGAATCAAACTTTTCTTGCATATCAGGTAAAGAATTAAGGATGGCTTCTAAAACTTCTACCTTTTGACCTTCTTGCTCCTCTGCAAATGCTTTTTGCATTGCAGTATTCCAAGCAGTTATCAAGTCTGGTAGGGTTGAAAATACTATGTTAATTTCATTTTTGATTGGTATTGGCATTGTTGAATACCTAAATAATAAAGGTTGATTATTTCCATTATAGAACTAAAAACTTAATTGGAATAACCTGATTTAAGTAATTTAAAAAAATCACCATGACTGACTCAATAGATATAAATCAGTTGATTTTAGAGAAACATCCTAATGCAGATAAATCAATTTTAAATAGGTTGAGATTATTAATTGAAAAGCATAAACTTAAGTGGATTATCTTTGAAGAAGAAGTAACTTTTGTTATGAAACATATTTGTGAAGCTAAGGGGTTAGAATTAAATGACTTTGCCAAAAACTATGTTATTGGTAGGGAGTATTATCTTCATGGAAAGGTTACTAAATTAGAGGGGAAAAGTCTAAAAATCTTTAAAGATAGCTTTAATAAAAAGTATGGAAGATATTTTCATAAAGCTAGAAGTTTATGGGTGGCTAATTATTTAGGAGCTTATATTTATCTGGATGATTGTTGCTTGGATAATCCTAAAATGTATTTTATAGAAATTGATATTGAGCGAGAGTACAGAGCTAGGTATGGTGGAAATAGGCAGCAGAAATTAAGAAAAGGTAGAGTTGATCTAGTTAGTGGAGATGAGATAATAGAATTTAAAAAAGATATTATAGACTGTAATGCGGTAGGACAATTACTAAGATACCTGAAGAGTTGTAATAAAATTAAAGGTAAATTAGTGGCTCTACAGATTCATTCAGATGCGTTAGGTTTAATAGCAACATTAAATAATTCAGGTTTTGATATTAGTTATGAAAAAGTTATTTTATATCTTGATAAAAGCAACTGAGTAAAATACAAATTTTGTTTATACTGAGTATATGTCTGTATATGTATTTCAGTAGTTATTCTGTAAAGAATGGGCTACTAAAAAGTTATTCTGAAATAGAAGTCTTGAAATTAAATACTAAGTGAATGGCAAATAATAATGCAGGTGGAGTAATTGGGACTATTCTTGCTCTTGTGATAATGGGAAGTTTTAAGTCTTGCATGAGAGGGATGTATAGCCCTAATAATAATACATTCCATCCTCCATCTAGTTTTGATGAACAGCGTGAAGCAGACCGACAGTATCACAGAAGGAGGGGAGTTACACCATCTTATTAGTAGCAGATATCTCTATCGGCAAATATGGTAAATGGTGACTTGATGAGCAGCTAATCTTGTAGTTGACTCATCAAGTTTTTGATGTGAATGGGGGCTGAGGGTTTAAGATTCTGCTATTTCTTTAATTTTCTGCATTAAGTCTTGCTTGGTGCTAATTTCCTCCCTTGAAATTACCTCTATTCTGTATGCAACATACAAATCTTCAAAAGCTTCTTCAAGCGTGTTTTTTACAGAATCAAGTTTACTTACAAATTGTTGATCATCATCATTATGTACAGTAAAATTCTCACCATAAGGCATTGAATTTAAAGCCCCATCTACTGATAGGTAGGAGCTATATAATTTTTTGATTGCTTCTTTTCTTGCTTCTTGAGCCTTCATAATTACACACTTGGTTAATTGATTACAGTGGGATTGTATACCATTAACTAGGTGATATTGTTCACTCTAGTGCGATCGCTCCCTATTGAGAACTCTAATGGTAAATGGTGAATTGATAAGTCAGCTAATCTAATAGTTGATTTATCAGGTTTTTGATGTGAGAGGGGTAACTAATGTTGTTTACTTACCCATTCTTTTCAATTTCTCTTGTACCTTGTCAAGTTCACTGACTGTTCTAAATTGAGGTTTAGTAATATTTCCATGTGTAGAAGATTTATTGACATCTGTTTCTACTGGCTGCTCTGTCCCTGTAGGCTTAATAGAGTTTTCTTGCTCTGACATAAGGTATTTTTCTACTAAGTCTAGATCACATTCAGGGGAACCTTCTTCAATGTGATTCCAGAGGAGTACATTATCAATCATACCTATATCAACTATATGTTTTAGAATATATCCACACATTGTAGACAAACTCTCACTATGGTCTGGGCTTATATAGTCTGAGTCTCTATATATAACATTACATTCACTTAATGCCCAAACATCCCCTAGTAACTTATATGCTTGGTATAGTTTGCTGATAGCTTCTCTTCGTGCTTCTACTCCAGTAAGCATTTTATCTTCCACAATCTCATTAGTCATAATCCACACCTGCTTAAATACCTACCCACAATAAGGTATCCTATACCTCAAGTCAATGATTCAGGTCACTATAATGCGATCGCTTTGTAAATGCTTACCATTTGATTACTGAAGGATAACTGCTTTGTTGGGAAGTGAGTCTACCAATATTTTATGGTGTAAATAGTCTATTTTTAAATGTTAAAACGATAGAATTTAAAATGGCTGTAATCATTATATATAGAGGGTTACAGCCATTATTACTATCTATATTTAACAACCTATAAGGGGGCTTACCTTGCCTTCTGTCTCTTGTTTTCCATCTGACTCTCTGCCTTTTGACTAACTATCTTTTATCTTACCTACTCTTTTACCTTCTTTTATACTAACTTTATCTAAAAAAATATACTTACTATTTATTTAACATACAAATATACTAAATATACTTAATTTATACTTTAAAACGATAGAATTTAAAATGGCTGTAACCCTTATGTGAAAAGAGATATAGCCATTATTACTATCTATATTTAACAACCTATAAGGGGGTTTTCCTTGTCTGCTGACTCATTATCTACCTAACTTTTCCTTACCTGTTTATCTGACTTACCTGCTTCTGACTTATTTATCTGGCTTTCTGATTTCTTACCTTACCTGTTTACTTGTTAAAAAAAATAAAATAAAAAATTTACTTACCATACTTACTGATTTCTAATCACTTATGCTTTCTTCCCAGTCATACTCAGTACCATCATCTTCTTCCATCAACTCTTCTATTTCAGTTAAATCAAAAGGTTTCTCCTCCAATGTTGGGGTTTTAAGACCAGACATTTCAGCAGCCTTCCTTACAGCTTCATCAGGTATAGTACCTATACAAATCAAACCATCATGCTCATTTGCAATTACCTTATAGTCATAGTTAACACTTTGATTAGTCAGTGCATGAATAAATGCGGCTTCCTGACCTTGCATTACAAATGCTGCCACTTTTGATTTTACCTTCCATACTTTATATTTAGCTTGTAAATCATCTATACAAAGCTCTTTTCCAGTAGGATTTTTTATGTACTTCTTACCACTTTTACCTGCATAAGCTACTGCTGGAACCCATTTATTTAGTAACCAATCATGCCATATATCTAGCTGTACTTTTAGTGGTTTTACACATTCTAGGAACTTTGTTTGATAATTAACCAGTAATTCTAAGTCACCATCTGCTTCATCTTCCAATGTATCTAAAATACTATTTAAAGGTTTACCACCTTCTTCTAGTAGAGCATCCAGTTTACTTTTTACTTTACTAGGAGAAGTTGTATAAGCACCAAAAAGTAAGGCACATAGACAAGTCTTCCAACAATCTACACTAATACCTACTTTAGCTGCATACTCTTTTTTAGCATTAGGGTTATCCCTATATTGAACCAACCATGTAGTATCTAAATTAGCTAACTCAAACTGTTGAATTAACCCATTAATTTGAGAAGCTTTGAGGTCATAATTCTTTAAGTTTTTTATACCTTTGTAAGCTGCTGCCTTAGCTCTTCTGGAAGCTGATTGCAATCCTCCTTTCATTTGGCTAACTCTCCCTGCTGGTTGAACTTTATAAGCTGGTTTGTAAACATATATACCTGGAGCTATCTCTTTAGGATTTTGACCTGTAATTGACCCAATAGAGTGATGATCATTTATAAGTCGGCATTTAGCACTTTTATACCTTTTAAGAGCTAATTTCTTTGCCTCCTCAGTTGAAATCTCATCTGCTGCAATCCTATCATACTCAGCTTTTAAAGATAATCTGGCTGCATTTAAATCTTTTATATGGGAATTAACAGCAGCTAGATTAAAGTAACCTTCCTTGATTAAATCAAGTGCTGAAGTAATTAATTCAGGCTCCTCATTACCATTCTCATCAAATTTTTGGTGACCTAATGCTACATTAGATGCCCTTCCTGTAAAAGCATTATATCTTTTTACTTTAACTAGTTGTTCAAGTTCTAAAAACCCTCTTTCAAAGAATTCATCAAATATAAACTCAGGAATTTTAAACTCTCTAGATAACCCTTGAGCATGAGAATAGGTACTAACTTCTAGTAAACCTTTATCAACAAACTTAATCCAAGAAGACTTGGGTATATTTTCTCTAATAAACAAAGCAGATATAGGTATCCACTCACCCTTCTTCTTTTTTAAACTTGCAATGGTACTTACTATTAAGTGGCAGTAAAGTTTTCTATTATCTTCAATCTCCTTTTCAATTAACTTAACACTTTTCTTCTTACCAGTTTTCTCATTTACCTCTTCAATCTCTATTAAATCCAGTTTTTCATCAATAAAATCCAATTGAGATTTAATAACTTTGAGATGGTCTGAAATGTAAGCTCCAGAAGAGGATTGAGCATTAAATATTTTGTTATTTTTAGGCATATCTAGTATATTAATTGTAGTAAATGTAATTATGTAGTATGATATGTGTATATTAATTCAGGTAAATTCAAAAAGAGAGAAGTTTTTAGGCTGCTTCTCTCTCCTTTTAATTATGCAGCTTCAGATTCTAGATAATGGATTTCTAATTCCCTGGTTTGTAGAAGTTGCAAATTAAAAGCAGCCTCTACAGCTTTCATTGGTTCCATATTTCTACCATCAATCAATCTTACAGCTAGGTTTTCAACACACTCTACGTCTCTTAAATCAATCAGAGACATTGCATCTCTAGGATTAGTAGCCCCTAATATTTGTTTCAGTTTTTGAGCATTATGTCCAAAAAGTAACTTGTACAATCTATCTGTAGCATTTTTATAAAGCCACTTTCCCTTATTGGTTTTACTAAGATTATGCCTGGTTATGTAATCAGAAACAGCATCAGTAAATGTTCTTCTGGTAAATTTGGTAGAGGCTCTTAACTTTTGATTTTTCTCTTGACTCAACAGAAGTTTTACGTGACGCTCACACTCTAGAAAATACTTTCTAACTTCTTTGCCTCTTTGAGTACCAGCCATCATAGATAACTGCTTGAAACAGTCAACTGTTAAGTAAATATCTTCAGTTGGTCTACCACCCAAAGGGTTTTCCTTATTATTCAGGAAAACCTGAAAATCATAATTTTCCTCAAAGTTTGCTACTAAAACCTTCTTAGCATTATCCTTTCTAGAATAACCAATCCAGTTCCAAGCCACATCAAAGTGTACTGGATATTCTGAAGGGGATTCAGCTAAAGTTTGAATCTGTATTTTTAAAGCCTTGGTTAAATTTGTCATATTAGTTTAGTTCATTTAATAAATTTATTGATTTGAGTAGTTTCCCTTGGGTATAGGAAACTATAGCTGAATGATTAAGATAATTGAAGTTGATACTCTTCCAAATAATTCTTAACTGCTAGTCTGATGATGTCTGCTTTGTCTAACCCTTTTCTATCAGCTACTTTTTGAAGTTGCTCATTGTGACCTTTGTACAGTCGGATTGATGTAATCTTATCTAATTGCATATTTAAAATAGTGGGATTTCTTTATACTCTAAATATACCACTAAAAGAATCTCTGGTCAATATATAAACCTGTATTAAATAGGCAATTCATAAATGCACCCCCTCAATAAAACACTATATATAACTGACCTATAAGAAGGAATAGATAGAAGACTTTAAAACTTGGTAAACTGTAATTTTCACAAAACTTAGTAACAGACAACTGATTGATTTGTCTAACAATTAGCAATCTGTTTCAGATAATTGATTGTTCAAACTGAAGCGTTAGAAAACTGAATGAAAGCTGATTAATTGTCAACTCATAAACAGAAATCTATTTGAAAAGATTTAAAAACAGAACCCTGATTGTGGAAACTAGAGTTCAGAAAATTAGATTTAGAATTTTCAAGTGCAGCAGTCTAAACACAGAAAACTTGTAGCATTTGTAGTATATATCACGACAGCTATCACATATAGCAAGCTTATTCTACTAGCAATGTCAAAGTTGGTTTGATTTAGCTTTTTTAAATGCTGTCAACTGCTAGGCTAATTCAATTAAGAGTAATTTATCCTGATCACTAATGAACAAGTATATGATAGCAAGCTCAATGTGGACATGACTCAAATAGCACCCTCTATTAGAGCTATAAATACATCTAAAGTCTTTAAAGTTCTTTGGGTACAGTTGCAAAATTGCTATGAGCTGATAATGTGCTATACCTACCCACCTAGCTACGTCACCAAAATGTATTCTCCAACCATCACAAAACTCAAAGGTTAGCTGCATGATAGTAAAAATTAAATATTTAATACTATACAGCTAGTCTTAATTAGACTGGTAGACTATACTAACAAGCAATAGAAGACTTAACAAGATTATATACATAAGCATACTTATAAAACAAGTGTAGTTTTTTGTAAGTAATTAACTACAAAATTTTATAAACTTAGGGAGTAGGCTGTCTGTTCAGAAGACAACTTTAAAAATAAAAAGGTGAACTTTTATTAAATATTTAACTATTGCTGTCTGTCATAATTTCCCTTCAGTGAGTGAAGTGTATTTAACTCAGTGTGAGAGGACAACCTGGCGACCACTTAAGCTTTTAGTCCTGTTGATAAGTGAAGCATAGATGTCTTAACAGTGAGAAGCTAACCATGTGACTACTGAAGCCTATTAGCTCAGTTGGTGAGTGACAAGAGATACCTAACAGTGAGATGCTAAACAGTCTCTTACAGAAAAAAGAATGAAGCGTGACCACTGATAAACTTAGGGAGTATACTCCAGCACTTCTCCACTTACTAACACAGTTAACTCAGTTCACTCTCCATCTGGTAAGGGTACTAACATATAGCTTTCCCAACTTACCGGAGTAGTGTAGCATACAGGTACTAACACAAGGCTTTCTCTGTATACTATTCACTGAGTTAAAGCGTTCAGTGGAGTCATCAGCAACACCATAGTTTAAACATTCTCCTAGCCTCAAGGGCTATCTTGGAGTTGTTACAGTCCTATGGTGACATTATGGCTTAAACATTCTCCTAGCCTCAAGGGCTATCTTGGAGTTGTTACAGTTCCATAATGGTAATCAGGCAGAATAAAGACCGTACACAATCCCACAAGGGGCAGAATAAGTCTCGCACACAATCCTGATTACTACTTACAGGCTAATTTGCATCAGTAAATAAGTATTCAACCAAGCTAATCAGACTCCTAAGAGTTTTTCACTTAATTAAACACAATCACAGTAGTCGGATCTTTAAAGACCTTTCCTGTAATAATTACTGATGAGTTCACCTGTTGATTGCTGGACATCATAAATAGGGTAGCATATAGCTACCCTAATTTACTTGTTATGTGCAGAAAACTTTACAAACCCTCCCGCCATTAGTCACCTGCCCCATACCCCCAGAAGCAGACACATATATTTAACCAACCATCTATACTTCTTATCATTGATCCCACTTTCCATTAGTTCATTTAATGTATATAATAAACATAAGTAAACTTTTATTTTAGATGGCTACAAAACAAGAACTGCTAGATGCTTATAAGGGAATTAATCCTGCTAACACTAGAGAATTACCAGTTAAAATTATTCAGCTAATAGTAGAGCAAATTAAATCATTTCTATTAGGTGATAGCTATCAAAAGAAAATAAAACTTTTAGCTATCAATCCTGAGCAACAAGCAAATTTAAATTTACAATTAGAGCAGATTAAACTTTATAGTCTATTACAGGATGTTTACCTAGATGTACCTGTTTATGGAGAAACTTATATTGAGGTTTCTGAAGGTAAGCTGCGTCATATTAGAACAATTGATGTTGATGACATAAAAGTTGATCCTCTTGACCCATTAAAAGTTGTTTATCTAAAGGAATCAAGAGAGATTTATGATGCTGTTAATAACAAGTATGTCAAGGTAAAAGTAGAACATTATCTGACTCTATCCGTAGAGAATCAGACTACACTAGACTTATTTAATCTTCCTGATTATAAATATTTTGTTAAAGTTGGTGATGCTGAACCTGTAGAAATGGGTGATCACATTCCTATAGTTAGGTTAGTGAATTCCTTAGATGGACGCACTGCTCAGTCTGCTATTGAAAGATTGATTCATTTACAGCTTGAATATAATGAAGTCAGGTCAAGAATTAATTTAAATGGTAAACATCATAAACCTCAAGTTTTTACAATTGGAACTTCTGCACCTGCGATTATAGGCAGAACAAATTCAAGTCAACTTGAGAGTGTAGAGTCAGCTACAGGGTCAGCAGCTTTCCAAACAGCATTTACTTCTGATGCTGCTAGTATTTTACATTTACCTATTTCTAATGCTGCTGCTGAATTGGGTATAACTCCTAAGATTGGTTACTTGCAACCAGTAGATAGCCCATACTTAGAACGTCAAAGATTAATCATTTTACAAGACATTTATTCTTTAACTGGAGTAATGCTTTTAGAACTACAGAATGCTAGGTCAGCTTCTAGTTCATCTTCTCTTAGTGTCCTATATGAACCACTACAGAGAGCAACATTAAGTAGAGCTAACTATTTAATTTCAGCTATCAAAACCATATTCCTAGAGTTAGGTATTGACATTCCTTTTAGGGTGGAATTACCTGACATGATGCCTAGAGATTTACAAGATAAGAAACTGCAAATTGAAGCTGTTAGACATAAGTTAATTTCTAGGAAGAGATACCTGGTTGAAGTTGAAGGGTTAACTGAAGAAGAAGCATTAAAAGAACTTGAACAGCTAGATGCAGAAAAGGGATTAAATATTCAGTATTCTGCTGCTTTAACTGACTCTAAAGATCAACCTAATATTGATGAGAAAACCCTATTTGAAGAAAGTGTAATTAATTAAATATGAGTGAACAGCAAGAACAAACACAGGAATTAGATTTAGGTTTAGAAACAATCATACCCCCTGCTATTGAAATTGACTATGAAGGAGCATTAGCAGTAAACCAAAAAGTTT
>NZ_PGEM01000127.1 GCF_002934005.1 Cuspidothrix issatschenkoi CHARLIE-1
AGGGTGCGGAATGTGGGTTATACTAAATTTCGAGATGAACTAAATCTTTCTAGACTTGTCCCTAGCCCTATCACGGGTAGTCCTCCAGAAAAATTAGCACAATTATGTAATAGAGTTTTGGAACATCAAATCTCTATTTCACCTTGTTTTGATGCAGTTTTAATTGATGAAGGTCAAGATTTAGTAGTTGATCAGCAATACAAATTTGAGGATCACCAACCCATTTACTGGTTAGCATGGCAGTCATTACGACCTATTTCTTCTGATGAACAACATCTACGCCGTTTGTACTGGGCTTATGATGAATCGCAAAGCCTTGATGCACTCATTGCTCCAAAATATAAAGTTGTATTTGGAGATAATTTAGCAAAACAGCTTACAGCATTCGGTCCTTCTTACAAAGGAGATCTGCGAGGTACAGATGATATCTAGAAAAAAACCGGGGTTAGTTAGTCTAATCCTCATAGCTGTTATTAGTTTTTACTTAGTAGTTAATTTTCCCAAACCTGCTTACGCAATGCACATTATGGAAGGTTTTTTACCTGTGCAATGGGCTATTTTTTGGTGGGTTGTGTCACTACCATTTTTTGTTTTAGGGTTGCGGAGTCTGACTCGCATTACCCAAGCTAAACCGGAATTGAAACTTTTGTTAGGTTTGGCTGGTGCTTTTACTTTTGTCCTGTCAGCGTTAAAAATTCCCTCTGTCACAGGTAGCTGTTCTCACCCCACAGGAACAGGTTTGGGTGCGGTGTTATTTGGACCTTTGACTATGACAGTTTTGGGTAGTTTGGTATTGTTATTTCAAGCTTTGTTATTGGCACATGGCGGTTTAACTACTTTGGGTGCAAATACTTTTTCAATGGCGATCGCTGGACCATTTGCCGCCTACTGGATCTATAATCTCACAATGGGGCTGAGTGGTAAACAAAGAATCGCCATATTTTTAGCCGCCGCATTGGCAGATTTACTTACTTACATTATCACTTCAATCCAACTTGCTTTGGCTTTTCCTGCACCTGTGGGTGGATTTATCGCTTCATTGATTAAGTTCGCGGGAATTTTTGCTATTACTCAAGTACCCTTAGCAATTAGTGAAGGATTATTGACTGTTTTGGTGTGGAACTGGCTGCAATCTTATAATCCTCAAGAATTGGAACTTTTACGATTAATCAAGGGTAAAAATCAAAGTCATGAATCAATCTAAAACAACCTTAAATAACTGGTTTTTAATATTAGCCGTTTTAGCTTTAGCCGTTGCACCTTTAATATTTGTCCGCGGAGCAGAATTTAGTGGTGCAGATGGTGAAGCAGAAAAAGCTATTACAGAAATCCAACCTGAATACAAACCTTGGTTTAAATCATTTTTTGAACCAGCTAGTAGTGAAATTGAAAGCTTATTATTCGCATCGCAAGCGGCTTTAGGTGCGGGAGTAGTTGGTTATGCAATTGGTGTATATAAAGGACGTTCCCAGCAACAAAAACGTGAAGAATGAGTCTACAATTAGATACTTTAGCTTATACCAATCAACTGCGAAAATTACCACCAGAACATAAACTAATTTTTGCATTTACGACTCTGATTATTTCTCTTTGTAGTCATCCCTTAGTACAAATTTTAATGGTACTTTGGATGACTGTTTGGATAGTAATCTATGCAAGGATTCCGGCTGGTGTTTATTTGCGATTGTTAATGTTTACCATAGTTTTCTGTTTGACAAGTTTACCAGCATTAATGGTAAATGGAGTTGCAATTACTAATTTGCAAATCGTCCAATTAGATTCATGGTATGGACTGACTTTTGGGCAGTTATATATTTATGTTAGCCGTAGTGGTAGCATTCAAGCATGGGGAATTTTAACTAGAGCAATAGCTTCTACATCTTGTTTATATTTTCTCATGTTAACTGTACCTTTCACAGAAATATTACAAACTTTACGTTGGTTGAAATTTCCAGCACTTTTAACCGATTTATTATTACTAATGTATCGGTTTATTTTCATTTTGCTTAAAACAGCTAATGAATTATTAACAGCACAAAATTCTCGTGGTGGCTACCGCACTTGGTATACTAGCATGAAAAGTTTAGTATTATTAATCGGACAATTATTACAGCGAACCTTACAACAATATAGTCAGTTTTCCCTGGGATTACAAGCACGAGGTTTTGCTGGTGAATTACGATTTTGGCATCCCCGCCGCTATCATTCATCTCCACGATATACCATTGAAGCAATTTGTGGCTGTGTAGTATTAATAGGATTAGAAATTTGCCGAAATGCAGGAATATTTACTCGAATTTGAGCAAGTATATTACACCTATCCAGGTTCAGAAAGGCTACAGCAACCAGCTTTGAATGGTTTAACAATGAGGATTCCCTATGGGAAAAAATGTGCCTTAATTGGTCAAAATGGTTGTGGTAAAACCACCCTTTTCTTATTAGCCAATGGTTTATATAAACCTAATTCTGGTACTATTAGTTGGTGTGGAAAACCGTTAATTTATAATCGTCATTATTTAAGTCAAATTAGGCAAAAAGTCGGTTTAGTATTTCAAGATCCAGAACAACAATTAGTAGCTTCTACAGTTGAAGAAGATATTTCTTATGGTTTGTGTAATTTAGGTTTACCCACAGTAGAAATTAAACAGCGAGTAGAACAGGTATTAAGTGAATTTCAACTAACTAATTTAGCAGAAACACCAGTACATCATCTCAGTTTAGGACAGAAAAAACGAGTTTCTATTGCTGATGTTATGGTATTACAACCGCAACTTTTAATATTAGATGAACCAACGGCATATTTAGATATTAAACATACTCGTAATCTGATGAAAACTCTCAAGGACATTCATCAACATGGTAAGACTTTATTAATAGCAACCCACGATTTAGATTTAGTCTATCGCTGGGCAGATTGGGTTTTTGTCATGGATAAAGGACAATTGATGCTAGAAGGAACACCAGAAGATGTATTTAGCCAAAAGACACTTTTGGAGGAATTAGAATTGGGTATACCATTAATATATGAAATGTTAGTTAATGGTTTATCTCCTGAAGAAGGAATAATTATAGAACGAGTCCGACAACAAATATTAGAAGATGGTTGAAAATTTAGCTAACCGTAATATATTTTTGTAGATAAATTGTAGGTTGGGTTAAGCGACATAGCAACCCAACAAAATTCCGAAAATGTTGAAAAATTAAAATCCTAAAGCCCTCGCACTTTGATAGAAAATAAAACTTGTTACCCAAGCTAAACCAACAGACCAAGCCACCGATATAACTGCAAATTTCCAACTTTTAGATTCACTTTTGAGGACGGCAACAGTTGACAAACAAGGAACATAAAGGAGAGTAAATAACATGAAACTATAAGCCTGTACCCAATCTATTTGATGGGCGATCGCACCCATTAAATCTGCCCCCTCAGACTTACCATAAATGACCGCTAAACCACCTAAAACAATTTCTTTAGCAATAAAGCCAAAAATCAGTGCCACAGCCAATTGAGGATTAATTCCAATGGGTGCTAATAATGGTTGTGTGGCTTGACCAATCATTCCTGATAATGTTTGGGAACTGGCAATTGGGACACCAAAAGGCAAATTATTTAATAACCAAATAGCCACCACACCAAAGATAATAAACCGATTTGACCACTTTAAAAAATGCCTAATTTCTCCCCAAGCACGTAACCACATTTGCTTGATGGTGGGAAAGCGATAAGGTGGTAATTCTAATACCAATGGTTCTTTATTCGGATATCTGCCTCTAAACAAAAATGCCGTCAAGATAGCTGCGACAAAACTAAATAAATACAAACTAAATAAAACTACAGGTGCAATGTGAGGAGAAAATAAAGCTGTAGTCATGAAAATAAATACATTCAGTCGCGCTGAACACAAAGAAAAGGGAATGACGAGCATGGAAAGCATTCGCAAACCAGGGGAACGCATGACTCTTGTCCCCATAATTGCGGGAACATTACAGCCAAATCCCATTAATGACATCACAAAAGAACGACCATCTAATCCCAGTCGTTCCATAAAAGCATCCATCAAAAATGCCGAGCGTGATAAATATCCGCTATCCTCAACAATAGCCATGCAGAAGAAAAATAACAAAATTACGGGGATAAAAGCCGCAACTGTTCCCATACCACCATAAATACCGTCAATTAGGAAACCTTTCAAAAACGGTGGTAAACCCCCTAATAGTGGTTCTAATGCTGCTACTTTAAACCAGTCCAGGATATTTCCCAAAAACTCTTGCATAGGTGTTCCCAAGGCATATACTACCTGGAACATCAAAAACATGGTTGCAAAAAACAGCGGTAAGCCGAAAACTGGATGTAAGAGAATTCTATCTAAGCGTGTTGTTAGGTTTTCCTGAACTTGTGCTGGAGTATAAACTGCATCTTGTAATAAACTGCTCATTTCTGAGGTGATTTTACTATCGCACGCAGAACACTGTTCTAACTCACATTCCGCACCCTA
>NZ_PGEM01000128.1:0-1882 GCF_002934005.1 Cuspidothrix issatschenkoi CHARLIE-1
CGTATTAATATTGAATATGCGATTCTCCTTATGATACTCGTATGTATACTACAAATTGAAGTGCGGAATGTGGGCTAAAATATTATCAAGAAAACAATGCCAACAAAAGATATTTATCACGATGCTATTAAAAACGCTTTAATTAAAGATGGTTGGACAATTACGGCTGATCCGTATAAAATTAAGTATAAAGATGCTGAATTATTTGCCGATTTATCCGCAGAAAAACCGATTGCAGCAGAACAAAATGGACGAAAAATAGTTGTTGAAATCAAGAGTTTTCTTAGTCCTTCTCCCATGAGAGATTTTGAACTAGCTTTAGGGCAATATATTTTATATCGTAATTTAATTAATCTCACAGAACCAGAATATATAATTTATTTGGCTATTAAAGAAAGTACATACGAAAACTTTTTTACTAGAGATTCAATCAAAGAGATTGTCGAATTAAATCAAATTTTGATGATTGTAGTTAATGTCGAAAAGGAGGAGATATTACAATGGATAAACTAGAGCAATATCAAATAGCAATTAAACAAGTTCTCACAGAATATCATAATTGGGTTTCTGGTGCGGCAAATTTAACTGATGAAAGTTGTTTGATTTTTGATGATAATAATCATCACTATATTTGGGGTTTTTTGGGTTGGGATGGCAAAAAAAGAACAAATAATATCCAAGTTAATATCAGAATTAAAAATGATAAAATTTGGATTGAAGAAGATTGGACTGAGGAAGGAATAGCTAATGAATTAATGAAGTTAGGTATTTCTAATCTTGATATTGTCTTAGCTTTTCATCCTCCTGAAGAAAGGAAATATACTTCATTCGCTACTGCTTAAATGTTATAGCGATTCCTACGGAGCGCTTCGCTATCGCACTCCCTCACTCCCCAACAGCGAACTTCTTGCAGTAGCGCTTCGCTATCGCACCCCCTCCAACTTCCCAACATCCTTTTTTTAACGAACCACTCCAGACACAGAGAACACAGAGAAAGAGCGATACCTTCGGTCAGCTTCGCTATCGCATCCCTTCAACTCCCCAAAAGCGATTATTCATCTTTATTAAACTGGTACGTCTGACTCCCCCTGCGGTAAAATGTCCTTAGTTCAAGGAATTGGCTATGAAAATAAAAGCAATTATTTGGGAAGAAGACGGTGTATGGTGTGGTTCTGTACCAGCTTTACCAGGATGTCATACCTGGGGTGAAAGTTACGAACATTTATTAGAAATGTTGAAAGATGCTGTTCAAGGTTGGTTAGAAGTTGCTAGTCAGCAAGAAGAAGTTGAACCACAAAAACAGTTAATTGAGTTATCTTTATGACTACAGCATTTATTCTTAGTGATTATGTTGAGGGAGCAGTTTCTCAAGCCATATATGACAAGTTGGAAGATGGTACATTTTTCGGTAAAATTCCTGTTTGTCAAGGTGTTGTTGCTTTTGGTGCTAGTTTACGTGAGTGCCAAAATGAATTACGCTCGACTTTAGAAGATTGGATTTTACTAGGTTTAAAACTTGGACATAGCTTACCAGTAATTGATAATATTAATCTTAATCAGGAGCCGATTCTTGAGCCGTTGGATACCGTGTAAACGTCGAGACTTTATTAGCAAGTTAAGAAGGTTAGGTTTTGAGGGTGCTTTTTCTGGTACAAGACACCAATTTATGGTTTATTCTCAAAATCGTCTCACTATTCCTTCTAATGATGAGTATTCTATACCTCAACTGCGAATGATGATTCGAGAAGTAGAGGTTATTTTAGAACGGGAAATAACTTTAGAAGAATGGAATAGTTTATAGAAATAGTATCTTCATATACAGCGATCGCACTCCCTTTAACTACCCAAATAGCGATCGCACTCCCTTTAACTACCCAAATAG
>NZ_PGEM01000128.1:2012-24854 GCF_002934005.1 Cuspidothrix issatschenkoi CHARLIE-1
TTATTTCGTAGGGGTAATTCATGAATTACCCCTACTTTCGTTCTATTTTGCGTAAGTCCTGTATAGTTTTGATGGTTTTTATTAACTTTTAATTCAGATATCCAGAGTAAGTTGTTGGTTTGGAGGCTCAGAAATCTATATCACACCTGCTATCAATTTCCAGCAAGGAGTTTCACCTTCCCAATTGTCAGGTTTCCAAGGCATACTTAAGCTAACTGTCACTAGATAATAATCATCTGTGATTTCATATCCCGCTTCCAGTTTTTCAACAAATATAGGATCGGTGATTTTAGCATTTGTCAACCTTTGACCATAAGCAGTTTCTAGTGTACCTTTCCAGTTATTTGCTCCGTTACACTGTACAGAAAAATTAATAACATGAATCAGTTGCAATGTACTTCTTTGTTCAAAAGGTAGAGAGTTTAGATAAGATGGTTCTACATATTTAATTGAATTATGAAGAATATAAGAATTGTTACTACAATATTTAAACAAATCTTCTGGTTTTGCTTTACCTACGAGTTGCCATTTTCCCGGTAAGATAGTGAGGTTTTCACTTTCAAACCCAAAATTTTCACCTGTGTCTGCTAGTGGAATCTCTAGAATGTCTAATAATTCTGGTTCTCTTCCCTCCACGAGTCTAATATCTCTTGGGACTAGACCATCATTATATCGATCACTTACAGGACGAATCCAATTATCAGTATCCAAATCAATCCCCGCAATGCAACGTTCTTGATTTTTCCAAGAATTAGCAAGACAGACAATTTTCTTCACAGATGACATATTTTGACATTTCCCCACTTGGTACTTAAATATTCTGCCACTAATCGGCGATGACAGTAATGGGGTTTGGCCTCGCTACACAAAAGACATCCACCATCTAATAGTTCTGGTCTAACTTTTTTTTCAATTTCTCTTTCTGTCATGAGATCAAGAAATTTCTGCTCATAAACTGACCACTCACCTTTATTTTTCTTATATTCATCTAAAATATCTTTTGTCGGTGCTAGTTCGAGAATATGGACGTATTCAATATTACCAAGCTTTTTTAGAAAATACTCTAAGTCTGTTTTTTTGGCAAATCCTGCTAATTGAGAGACATTATTCAATCGTGTATCAATAACGCGCTTAACGCCAGATTTAACAAGAGTATCAAAGAATTTTTGGGCAGTTTTTTGGGTAAAACCAATTGTAAATAAGTTAACCGAATTACTCATATTCATTTCCTACTTTTTCTACATAAGCAACTTCATCACTTTGCAATCTATAAGCCTCTTTTATAGACTCTTCTCTTGAAAGTAAATTAGAAGGGTGAAGATTTTGTGAACTATCAGAAAATAGAGATAACTGAATTGGTGCTGCTGCAAGAGCCAATTGCTTTAACCCATGTCTAGCCAATAATCTATCTTCAAGTTTATCATGTGATTCTAAGTCACCATTATTTTTAATATGATTAATTTGTAAATTACGTTCATTTCGTAAATGTTGACAAACTAAAATAGCGCGATGGCAAACAATAGGATCTTTTTCTGCACACATGAGAACAATCCTATAATTTTTCAACCCATCAATTACACGCTGAATTCCTTTTTTAAATAATTCGGTAGCGGCAATTTTTTCATATACAGCTTTACCATCAACATAACATTCTAGGTTTTTTGGTCTAGCTCCTAGTTCTTGTCCTAAAAATACATATTTTATCTTTGCACTTTGAAGTGAATCTTTAATTTGTATGCTGTTAAAATGAGGTAAGTAGCGGCTGTAAGGATGCGATCGCACGTCTGCCAATGCTGTAACATTATGCTCCAGCAAAAGCTCAATAAAAGTTTCTATACTATGACTGGAATGACCAATAGTAAATAGTTCCATATAGTTACAGGATAATCTTTCTTGTGGAGTATTCTAAGAGAGATAGTACGAAATAAAACTCTCTGCACCTCTGCGTAAGATAAATAACTTTAGGGGCATAACATTGCTATGCCCCCAAGTCCTAACTATAACCTAAAGTTGCTTCACCTCACTAACCAACTTAGCCACCATATCCTTAGCGCTACCAAACAACATCGTCGTCTTATCCTTATAAAACAACTCATTATCCACACCGGCAAAACCAGCACTCATACCTCGCTTAATCACAATAGTTTGCTTTGCGCGATCAACCTCCAAAATCGGCATCCCATAAATAGGACTATTCTTATCACTACGCGCCGCCGGATTGACAACATCATTAGCACCAATCACCAACGCCACATCAGCCTGTTCAAACTGGGGATTAATATCCTCCATATCATACAACTGCGTATAAGCCACATTAGCTTCCGCCAATAATACATTCATGTGACCCGGCATTCTCCCCGCCACCGGATGTATGGCATATTTCACATCTACACCCATGCGCTCTAATTGATCAGCCAACTCCCGGACGCTATGCTGGGCTTGAGCAACCGCCATACCGTATCCTGGTACAATCACCACAGAACGGGCATAACCCAACATCATCGCCCCTTCCTCAGCATCAATACTGCGAACAGGTTGATCACTAGCACCAGCAGCGCCACCACCACTAGCAGTAGAAACTGAACCAAAGGCACTAAATAAGACACTGAACAAAGAACGGTTCATCGCCTTACACATAATTTCGGTAAGGATAAGTCCCGACGCACCCACCAAAGCACCAGCGATGATTAACATATTGTTCATCACCACAAAACCCGCAGCCGCCGCAGCCACACCGGAGAGGGAGTTTAACAGGGAGATAACCACCGGCATATCACCCCCACCAATGGGGAGGACAAACATTACACCCAACACCAAAGAAACAGCCACCACTCCCAAAAATACCGGGAGGCTATCTGGTGTCATAATTAAATAGGCACTTCCAGCTAAATAAGAACCCAACAGCAACAGGTTAAAAGGTTGTTGCAAAGGAAAAGTAATGGGAGTACCGCCAATTAAACCTTGCAATTTGGCAAAAGCGAGAAAACTACCTGTTAAAGTCACGCCACCAATTAACACATCCAACAACATGGAAATGTTGACATCCAGGGGGATAGGTTGAGAACTATCTAATAACCGCCAAAATTCAGCCACAGCGATAAGTGCGGAAGAAGCACCACCCAAACCGTTGAGTAAACCCACCATTTGGGGCATTTCCGTCATTTGCACTTTGTAAGCAATAACAGCGCCAATTACCGAACCAATAGCCAAACCTACCAAAATCATCTCGTAATTTAATACGTGCTGATCCAGTAATGTGGCGATAATTGCCAATAACATCCCCACCGCGGCCACAAGATTACCATTTCTAGCAGTTGCAGGAGAACCCAGCTTTTTCAAACCCAGGATAAATAGTGATGCAGCCACTAAATAAGTTAGCTGAATCCCAGTTGGTATAAAACCGTTCATGCTTTAACTTCCTTTTTTTTAAACATTTGTAACATTCTGTCAGTCACCAAAAAACCGCCGACAACGTTAACCATTGCTAAAATTACGGCAATTAACCCGAGAATTACCGATAAATTCGTGTTTCTCTCCCCCGCAGCCAGAATTGCACCTATTACCGAAATACCAGAAATGGCATTTGAACCGGACATTAAAGGAGTGTGAAGTGTGGGAGGAACTTTGTTAATCACTTCAAAGCCTATAAAAGAGGCTAAAACAAGAACAAATAAAGCCGCTAGTAAAGTTTCTGTCATGTCATTCCTGGATTAAAGAATAAGGCTCACGCAAAGGCACAAGGAAAATAAAGATAGGATACGCAATAACTCTCTTAAACTCGTACTTCTCTGTAAACTCTGTGCCTCTGTGGTTCGTTTTCTTAAAAAATACTCAAACCTAAACCGCTACCGCTTGCAAAGCATCCTTAACCCGTTGGTTTCTAATTTCTCCACCATGAGTAACACAAGCAGCATCAACAATGTCATCAGCAAAATTAATTTGTAACTCCTTATCCTTAATCAACAATTGCATTAATGAAGTTACATTTTTCGCGTACAGTTGACTGGCGTGTACAGGCATAGATGAGGGTAAATTAATTGGTCCAATGATGGTTACACCGTTCCACACTATGTCTTTACCAGGTTCGGTACAAGCACAATTTCCACCCTGTTCTGCGGCTAAGTCTACAATTACAGAACCGGGTTTCATCGCTTTTACCATCTCTTCTGTCACCAAGATGGGCGCTTTTCTTCCTGGTACTTGGGCGGTGGTAATTACTACATCAGAGTTTTTAACGTGTTCAGCTACTAATTCTTGGGTACGCTTTTTACTGTCTTCTGATATTTCCTTTGCGTAACCACCTGCTGCAACAGTTTCTTCTTCTAGTTTGACTTCGACGAATTTCGCCCCTAAGCTTTGCACTTCTTCTTTGACTGCCGGACGAATATCAAAGGCTTCTACTACTGCTCCTAGTCTACGGGCTGTGGCGATCGCCTGTAAACCCGCAACTCCCGCACCCATAATAAATATCTTAGCCGGGGCAATTGTCCCCGCAGCAGTGGTTAACATGGGGAAATATTTTGGTAACGCCGCCGCAGCTAATAGTACGGTTTTATACCCTGCTAATGATGCTTGGGAAGATAAGGCATCCATACTTTGCGCTCTGGTACTACGGGGAATTAATTCCATACTTAAAGCTGTAACTTGCCGATGTGCCAGCTTTTGCGCTATTTCTGGATTACCCAAGGGATTAAGAAAACTGATTAATACAGAACCGGGTTTAAGCAAATCAATTTCAGAACGTCCATCTTCTCTATCTTGAGGTGGACTAACTTTGAGCAATATATCAGCTTCACTCCATAATTGAGTAGAATCACCCACAATTTTTGCTCCTGCTGCTTCATAGTCAGCATCAGTAAAAAATGCTTTTTCTCCCGCCCCAGTTTCTACTAAAACCTCTAAACCCTGTTTGACTAACTTAGCTACAATGTCAGGAATTAATGACACCCGCCGTTCACAAACTTCAATTTCTTTAGCAACTGCTATTTTCATGAAATCTCCTGGAGATAAATACTTAACATCACCCGTTAACTATTAATACTTTCTAGGCCAACTTAGTATCACTAAGCTGTTGGGGATGATCAACCATGAATTACCTTGGTAGATACAACTTTCAACTTTTGCTTTTACACTCTTCCTTGTTTATTCACAAGCTCAATTTGAGAATATGCAGATATCATCATTACAAAATAGCTACACCTAAAATTAGATATTGCATATCCTATGCTGATCCCCAGATTTTGTATATTATTCTTCAGAATATTTTATATATTCACAAAAAGTTAATCTTGATTTTTAGTCTCTGATGGAATTTTTAACCGTTTAGAATATATCGAAATATTCATAATTAGTAACAAAAAGTATCTTTTCTTTAACACTATTAACAATATAGCGGTATCCAGTTGAATGAGATAGGAACTGAAACTTAAAAATCATACAGGAGAAGGCTTCCCCCTGCCTCCTGCCTCCTGCCTCCAGTTGGTGAGCGTAGCCGTTCGCAAAGCTTGGCCTTAGCCATACCACTGCCTCCTGCTATAGTGATGGTAAAAATACAGTCATTTGACTTTCATAAATAGGCTTTTACCTATGGCACTTTATATTTCTAACTTACGTCAATTGTCAAGCATATAGTAGTAAAGTTTAGTTACAAATAGGCTTAGTTACAAAATATCAACTAGAGGAAGCTTAATCTATGAAACGTCTACTTTCTGCCTTAGCCGTAACTAGCTGTTTATTAACAGGTCTACCAGCTATGACCTTGGCGCAGAGCTCACCTGGTTTGACGCTTTTTAGCGGTGTTAAAGGCGAAAATCAACTACCCTTCCGCTTAGATTTTGGCGGACAACCCAATAGCACTGATCGTTATATACTCAGAATTCCTGCCAAAAAAATGAAATTGGCAGTAGCTCAATTTGCCATTACCTATCCTAATTATTACGAAGGAACTTTTGATCCCAAAGATGTCGAAGTCAAAGTTAAAGGTAAAAAAGTTCCCCTATCGGAAGTGAAATGGGATAAAGAAGGTCGGGTAATTCAAATATTCCCCCAAGAACCAGTTCCAGCCGGTGATAGGGTCGAGTTAATTCTGTCCAATGTTCAAAACCCCTCCTTTGGAGGAGTGTACTATTTCAACTGTCAAGTTCTTTCTCCTGGTGATATCCCATTACTGCGTTACCTTGGTACATGGATCATCAGTATTACTTAGGAAGGGAACAGGGAACAGGGAACAGGGAACAGGGAACAGGGAACAGGGAACACTTCGACTCGCTCAGGGCATCGCGGGGAATAGGGAACAGGCAATCAACAACTCCATCCAGAAATATGTTTTTATCGTCTGTAAAGTGGTAAAATATCAGATTGTGACTTTTTATGAAAATCCCCTAACAGGACAAAGGTATGCAAAGAACACTAGGCGGTACTTGCCGTAAGAGAAAAAGAACATCAGGATTTCGCGCCAGAATGCGGACACCAGATGGCAGAAACGTAATTAGCGCCAGAAGAAAAAAAGGACGGCATCGTTTGAGCGTGTAAGGTAAATTCCCAATTAATAAAAGTTGTGGCTTTGCCCAAAGCATATCGTCTTAAATCCCGCCAGGATTTTCAGGCAGTTTTCCGGGAAGGAATTCGGCGACACAGTTCTCATTTCACTTTGAGAGCTTTAAAACCTGCTCTTTCCCCAGAAACTTCTTCTCCTACAGCCCTCCCAGCCACAAAAATTGGTATTGCCATTAGTACGAAAGTTAGTAAACGCGCTGTTGTTCGCAACAAAATCAAAAGGCAAATGACAGCAGCACTACATCAGTTGTTGCCCAAATTAGCTCCAGGATGGCGGCTGGTATTAATTGTCAAACCAACAACAACCGAAACTGTGTGCCAAACCCATAAATTTCTGCAAGAATTAGAGCAGTTGTTGGCGCAAACTGAGGTATTAAATGGGCATTCGTGAAGAAGTTTATTATGAAGGTGGTCCGCACATTGGGGATTTGATTCTTAACTTGCTCCTTGGACTCACCCTAGTAGGTATTCCCTTGGCAATTGGGGCAATAGTTAGGGCGGTCTGGCTGCGTTTCCGCATCACAGATCGGCGGATATGTGTAACGGGAGGGTGGATGGGGCGCGATCGCTCTGATGTTATTTATTCAGAAATCGTCAAAGTTGTAAAAGTTCCCCGTGGTATTGGCCTCTGGGGAGATATGGCAATTACCCTCAAAAATGGCACACTCCTGGAAATGCGGGCTATACCTAACTTTCGGGAAACCTATGACTACATTACCGAAAAAGTAGCTGCTAAAAATCCCGAATATAGCAGTAGCAAATAAATCATCACTTTAGAGAGTTAACATTCACATTTTTAGATAATGTGCGGTTATCCCTAGCTGTCATCGCTTATAGATAGTGGCAGCAATGCTTAACAAAAACCTCTACAATATAGAGCAAAAGCTTGGAAGATAAACGTCTCCAACATAGAAAGGCAACTAACTATAGTTAGAGAACCTAATCGGCCAAGCAACCCACTCCTGATCGGGGTGGGAGTGTCAAAGTACCGCAGGTTGAATTCACAATAATGGATTTTGGTATCGGGTTTCTCTCGAACAACGTAATGTTGCCAATCATAGACCTGTTCTATGGTGTTTTTCCTAGTTATGGATTGGCAATCGTAGCCTTAACATTAATTATCCGCTTCGCGCTCTATCCTCTGAGCGCCGGTTCTATCCGCAGTATGCGGCGGATGCGAGTCGTGCAACCCGTAATGCAAAAGCGGATGAATGATATCAAACAACGCTATAAAGATGATCCGCAAAAGCAGCAAGAGGAAATGCTCAAGGTCCAGAGTGAATTTGGTAACCCCCTAGCAGGGTGTTTACCCCTCCTGTTGCAAATGCCAGTCTTGTTAGCACTGTTCGCCACCTTGCGGGGTTCACCCTTTGCCGGCGTTAACTACTCCGTTAATTTGCAAATCTTCCCTTCCGAACAAATCGAGCGCATTCAACCCCAAGCCTTTGCCACTCCCCCACAAAACATCTACATTGCTGATGGAGAACACATTCAAATTTCTGCCATCTTGCCTGGGGGTAATAAGTTAACAGTGGGAGAAAAGACTAAGATTCAATATCAAACCCTAGAAGGGAAACCATTTGATGCACTCTTAGCCGAACACCCACAAACTCAGTTGACACCTGACTGGAAAATCATCAAAGGCGAAGAAAGGGTTAAAATTGATGCCGAGGGCAATATAGAGGCTCTAGAACCTGGAGACGTGACCATTCAAGGGACAATTCCCGGACTAGCATCTAATCAAGGATTTCTCTTTATTGATGCCCTGGGAAGAGTAGGCGCTATTGATCCTGATAACACAGTTCATTGGGATATTGTGGCCATGATTGTCTTTTTTGGCATCAGTCTTTATGTCAGCCAAATGCTTTCTGGGCAAAATTCCAGTGGTGGTAATCCCCAACAGGATACAGTAAACAAAATTACCCCTGTGATCTTTTCTGGGATGTTCCTGTTTTTCCCTCTCCCGGCTGGGGTACTGATGTATATGGTAATTGGTAACATTTTCCAAACCATCCAAACCTACATCCTCTCCCGTGAACCTCTACCAGAAGAAATTCAAAAAATCGTAGACTTACAGGAGCAAGAAGCGCAAACCGTTGATGTCAAAGCCTTGCCATTTGAACCCAAAAGTTCTAAGAAAAAGCCAACTGGTTGATTATGAAGCAAATTTCTATGCAGCGTGATGAACAATGGTTAACAAATTTGCTCCTCTTAAGTGGTATATCTGCTCAAGTTAAGGCTAAGTTAGAAACTAACCCAGCTTTTGAGCCAGAGATCACAACCAAAGAAAGCTACTGGTTGACAATAGATGAAGCCAACTTAACACCAGAACAAATTAGTGTGTTAATCGGTCCTAGTGCTTCAGTTCTAGATAGCATTCAATATCTAGCAAATTCTGTTCTTAACCTCAATCAACCTGAAGAAAATCAGACATCCTACACAGTTGAATTGAATGGTTATCGTGTTAAACGAGAAGCCGAAATTCGTAATTTAGCCGAAACTGCTGCCGCAGAAGTACGCTTTTCTGGAAGAGAGGTAGAAATTAAATCTCTTAATGCTGCTGAACGCCGACAGGTTCACAACTTATTAGAGGGATTTTCTGATTTAGAAACCTTCAGTCGTGGTAAAGAACCCCATCGTCATCTAGTAGTTCGTCAAGCAGTTACACACTAACCAGGCAATAGGGAATAGGTGATGATTTTGATCAATCACCATTTACCCATTACCCATAATCAATGTCTTCTTGAGAGTATTTTATCAATCCTATGGACGCTATTTTTATTCCGCAGCTAACTAAAGCCCCGGAGCGGACAGAGGAAATACAAGTTGAAGAGTTTCTGCCTGGACTCGAAACATTAACACCAGTGCGGGGAATTATCCAAGTTAAACATCAGGGTAATTATTTAGAAGTTTCATCTCAGGCAGAAGCAATTATTACTTGCACCTGCAACCGCTGTTTACAGCAGTATAACCATCGTGTAGTTCTCAATACTCAGGAAGTTATTTGGTTAGATGCAAATGTTAATCAAACAGAAGATTTGCCTTTAGAAAGGGAAGTAGCTGTAGAAGATTTACTGGAAACCTTAGCACCCGATGGTTATTTTTATCCTAGTGAATGGCTGTATGAGCAGATGTGTTTAGCATTGCCTCAACGTCAATTATGTAGCCTTAATTGCCCAGGGATTTTGAATACTGTCCAGGGTATTCCTGAAGAACCTATTGATAGCCGTTGGGCTTCATTGGCAGCTTTGAAAAAACAAATTGCGGATAATTAGTAAATTTACTATTTGGTGCGTTATGGCTTAATTCTTTATGGCTGGGTAAAATCTGTTAATACTTTCTGAAACTCCTCAAGGATTTTTTGTCTTTGTGGAGTTTTTAATTATAGAGAAATGAACCACGAAGGAACGAAGGACACGAAGGAAAGGCTGAATATAGTAAAAATAAATGGAAAAATGACCCTTACTTTTGACAGAAATACTTATAGTCAATTACTAGCAGATATCGCTCCTCAAGTAATTGAAACAGAGGAAGACTATGAACGTCTTTTAAAAGTTGCAGAATATCTAACTTTTAAAAAAAATCGTAGTCTAGAGGAGCGAGCTTTACACAAATTACTTGTCAGACTAATTGAAGATTATGAGGAAGAAAATTATCCAATGGATGAATCTACACCTCATGAAATATTACAATATCTCATAGAATCTAGTGGAATTCGTCAAGCAGACTTAGTACGTATTCTTGGTTCTAGTAGCGGTGTAGTTTCAGAGGTTGTCAACGGTAAACGTTCAATTAGTAAAGCACAAGCAAAAGCCTTGGGAGAATATTTTAAAGTTTCTCCGAGTTTATTTATTTAGAATTGGATTTTTTGGATTTTTATTGATGGATTTTTTGCCAGACTTGCTCTAATAAGTCAGGATTATCCATATCAACATATTCAATATTAGGTGATTGTCTAAACCAAGTGCGTTGACGTTTGGCAAATTGTCGAGTATGCAAAGCAATTAATTCTGTTGCTTCCTCTAAAGAAATTGCACCAGCTAAATATTGCTTAATTTCCTGATAGCCTAAAGTATTTAATAAAGGCAAATCAACACCATATTTTTTAGATAAATATTCCACTTCGGCTACTAACCCATCAGCAATCATTTGTTGAGTACGCTGGCGAATTCTTACATCTAAATATTCCGGTTCAGCGTCTAAACAAATTTGCAAAATTGGATAATTTGGTGGATTTCCCCCTTGTTGCTCAGAAATGGGAATACCAGTGGTATAATAAACTTCTAATGCTCTTAAAGTTCTCACCAAATCGTTAGCATGAATTTTTTGAGCAGCGATCGCATCAACTTGTTTTAACATCTGGTAAAGTTGACTTGGACCCAGAGATTCTAATTGCGATCGCAATTCTGGTTGTGGTGCTACCCTGGGAATCTTCATACCCTGAACAATTGAACGGATATATAAACCAGTTCCCCCAACTAGCAATAACGGACAAATACCAAGACTGGCAATTAAAGCTTGTGCTTGCTCTTGGTAATCTGCTAATGTCATTGTTTCATTTGGCTCACAAATATCAATCAAATAATGGGGAACTAATTTTTGTTCAGCTACA
Organism: Cuspidothrix issatschenkoi CHARLIE-1; assembly: GCF_002934005.1. Classification (GTDB taxonomy): domain Bacteria; phylum Cyanobacteriota; class Cyanobacteriia; order Cyanobacteriales; family Nostocaceae; genus Cuspidothrix; species Cuspidothrix issatschenkoi. Next base: position 13,180 of record NZ_PGEM01000128.1, read on the forward strand.
GTTGGTTTAGCTGTACCAATATCAAACTCACGATATACTTGACGAGAATCAGCGCTCAAAATGACAGTCTCTAACCTCTGGGCTAAATTCAAAGCTAAACCAGATTTACCCGTTGCTGTCGCTCCACAAATTACAATTAATTTAGTCATTAGTTCAGTTGTTCGTTGTTAGTTGTCTGTTGCCAGTGGGAGGAAGAAGAACGAAAAATAGGGAGTTTTCATCCCAGTTCCCACTAGGGTTACAATCCCCATCTGAATTTTGCATCAAATTGTGCTAGAGACGGCAGGAAGGCTTTTGTGTTATAATCTTGGGGTGATTTGACTTTTTTCGCCTCTTGGCGATTTTAACCCCAAGCATCAGGAGAATTTTCATGACGAGCAGTTACAGCGCCGATCAGATTCAAGTTCTGGAAGGTCTGGAAGCCGTCCGCAAACGACCAGGGATGTACATCGGTACTACAGGTCCGCGAGGACTCCATCATTTAGTTTACGAGGTAGTGGACAACTCTGTTGATGAAGCTTTGGCGGGTCACTGTACCCATGTTGAGGTGGATATTAATGCAGATGGTTCGGTGACAGTAACAGATGATGGTCGGGGTATTCCTACGGATATTCACCCAAAAACTGGAAAATCAGCGTTAGAAACGGTGTTAACTGTTCTCCATGCTGGTGGTAAGTTTGGTGGTGGTGGCTACAAAGTATCCGGTGGTTTACACGGTGTTGGTATTTCTGTTGTTAACGCCCTATCTGAGTTTGTCGAAGTTACGGTTTGGCGTGATAAAAAGGTACATACCCAGCGATATGAACGGAGTTTCCCGGTTACAGAATTGGTCGCAAAACCTTATAAAGAAGATAGAACTGGTACTTCTATTACCTTTAAGCCAGATACACAAATTTTTACCACCAGTATAGAATTCGATTACATTACTTTATCGGGACGTTTACGCGAGTTGGCGTATCTGAATGCAGGTGTAAGAATTACTTTTACGGATCATCGTTTAGAAATCCTTAAAAGCGACACACCGAGAATAGAAACTTACGAATACAAGGGTGGTATTAAAGAGTATATCGCCTACATGAATCGGGAAAAGCAACCTCTTCATGAAGAAATTATCTATGTCCAGGGAGAACGGAACAACGTCCAGGTAGAGGTTGCCCTACAGTGGTGTACTGATGCTTACACAGATAATGTTCTGGGTTTTGCTAATAATATTCGGACTATTGATGGTGGTACACATCTAGAAGGTTTAAAAGCAGTTTTAACTCGGACGTTAAATGCAATCGCTCGCAAACGGAATAAAATTAAAGAAAATGAGTCTAACCTCAGTGGTGAACACGTCCGCGAAGGTTTAACCGCCGTTATTTCCGTTAAAGTTCCCGATCCAGAATTTGAAGGTCAAACCAAAACTAAACTAGGGAATACAGAAGTTCGCGGGATTGTTGATTCTTTTGTGGGTGAAGTTCTCACCGAATATCTAGACTTTCATCCCGGTGTAGCTGATTCTATCTTAGATAAAGCCATTCAAGCCTATAAAGCTGCTGAAGCTGCCCGTCATGCACGGGAATTAGTCCGCCGCAAATCAGTCTTAGAATCTTCTCCTCTGCCTGGTAAATTAGCAGATTGTAGTTCCCGTGACCCGGCTGAATCTGAAATATACATCGTGGAAGGGGATTCAGCGGGAGGATGTTTTCATGGTGATACATTGGTAGCATTAGCCGATGGGCGATCGCTTAGTTTTAAAGAAATCGTCGCCGAACAAGCACTAGGAAAAGAGCATTTTTGCTACACCATTCGTAATAATGGGACTATTGGGATAGAACGGATTATTAATCCCCGCATGACTAAAGCCAATGCTGAAGTCATCAAAGTAACATTAGATAATGGTGAAACCATTGTTTGCACCCCAGATCATCGCTTCATGTTACGCGATGGCAGTTACAAACAAGCTGCATTATTAACCCCTGATGATTCCCTCATGCCTCTATATCGGCAAATATCTGATATCAGCAATCCAGGGATTACCATTGATGGTTATGAAATGGTTTGGAATCCCCGTTCTGATTCATGGTTGTTTACCCATACCTTAGCGGATTGGTATAACCGTTATTTAGGTGTTTATCAGCTAACAGACGGAGAACACTGCCATCATCTTGATTTCAACAAACGCAATAATAACCCCACGAATTTACAGCGTTTATCTGCTGAGGCACACTTAGCTTTACATCGCGCTCACGTTGAAAAAACATTACATCGTCAAGATGCAATTGAAAAGAGCCGGAAAACTCGTCAAAGTGAAGAATTTCGTGCCAAGATGAGCCAAAGAATGCAGCAGCCTAAAACGCGGCAGATTTTGTCAGAACAAGCTAAGAAACAATGGCAAGATGAAGCTTATCAAAGCTATATGCTGGGCAAGTGGCGCGAGTTTTATGACAATAACGAAACCTATCGTCAGGAAAATCATGAACGCCTCAATCAAGCACAGCAAGACTATTGGAGTGATGAAGCCAACCGTTTAGCCCAATCTCAAAGAGTTAGTGCCTATTTTGCGAATAATCCCCAAGCCCGTGAAACTCAATCACTGTTGGCTAAGGAACAATGGGAAAATGAGGCTTTATTAGCATGGCGACGAGAAAAGACTCAACAGCAATGGACACCTGAATTTCGCTCTCAACGTCAGGCAGCTTTGCAACAAACTTACTACCGCAAAACTATTGCTGTACTGAAGCAAATTGAAATTGAGCAAGGGCAGCTTGATTTAGATGTTTATAACGCCTATCGTAAACAGACAAAGGACAAAACTTTATTAAGGTTTGATAGTTTTTGCCAACGTTACTTTGATGGTAATCCAGCGTTAGCTTGTGAAGCTGTTGCTAATTACAACCACCGCATTGTGAGTATTGAACGTTTAACCGAACAGGTAGACGTTTACGACATCGAAGTTCCCAAAACCCATAACTTCGCTTTAGCCAGTGGTGTATTTGTTCACAATAGTGCCAAGCAAGGACGTGATCGCCGGACTCAAGCAATTCTGCCTCTGCGTGGTAAAATCCTTAACATTGAAAAAACTGACGATGCCAAAATCTATAAAAATAACGAAATTCAAGCCTTAATTACCGCACTTGGTTTAGGTGTTAAAGGTGAAGAATTTAACTCCTCACAATTACGATATCATCATGTAGTGTTAATGACTGATGCAGATGTAGATGGGGCGCACATCCGCACGCTGTTGTTAACTTTCTTTTATCGTTATCAACGGGCATTGATTGAGCAAGGTTTCATCTATATTGCTTGTCCTCCCTTGTACAAAGTCGAACGGGGTAAAAATTACCAGTATTGTTATAGTGAACGGGAATTGCAACAACATCTAGGTACTCTTCCCAGCAATGCTAACTATACCATTCAGCGGTTTAAAGGTCTGGGAGAAATGATGCCAGAACAACTCTGGACAACCACCATGAATCCAGAAACCCGTACCCTGAAACGAGTAGAAATTGAAGATGCAGCCGAAGCTGATCGAATTTTTACTATTTTAATGGGCGATCGCGTCGCTCCCCGCAGAGAATTCATTGAAACCTATGGTTCTAAACTCAATCTCACAGATTTAGATATCTAATCTCAGCTTTTGATTATGGGTAGTTGGTAAGTTTTAATTTGTGAAAACTCTTACCTATTACCCATTTTCTTTGGGTTGTTTTGTCTAACTCATAACTTTTTGTCAAAAAATGATAAATTTTCCTCACAAAAGCAGAAACCATTTGCTATGCTTAGATAACGCAAGTTACAAAACACAGCTTGATCAGCATACACCCAACTTCCCATAACCAGATGGCAGGTACATTTTTTAAACCCGCAGTATTTACAAATATCATTAACATACGTGAATTTACTTAAAAACTATCACTGAGCAACTTTAGCAACCATATTACTTATCCTTTTGATTAAAATATCGTTGTATACAATAAGAACAGTTTATAAAGTTGCACAGGGTAGAAATCTCAACTCTGCGCTAATGTGTGAACAAAGCTGAATTGATTTCCCACTCAATTCATCTTTCACGGGGCTAAAAATATGCCACAACTTTAACAGTCCAGTTGAAGAGATTGGTATAGCAGATACAAAATTTAGTGCTTGGAGGCAAAAATCCGCCCTCGGATTGCATCAAAACAGAACATCAGCACTAATTGTACAATAGTGAGTATTTTGGCTCAAATTAAAAAATGAGCAAGTGTTCCTACCTTTTAATTTAATGAGAATGCCATTGCCAAACCAAAAAGTTTTCGACAAGATTTAATGGTTTAACAACCATGTTGAATGTCTTTTTGATAAAGTTGGCTTGATCTTAGTAAATGAGTTCATAAATAATGCACAAAAAGAGTACAATTTTTGTGAAACAGGCTACAATCGGAACAGTATTTACAGTTAAATCGGCCAAATGTCATACACTTGTATTGGTATGAAACAGCTTTTCGAGTCCCGTGAACCTAATTTTAGAGATTCAGTGAATCAAAAGCGATATACACCAAAGCCAGGGTATGACCATGATAATAGTGAACAAATCATCCCCAAGTGATATGAGTCACTATTAAACCAAACAAACCTGTTTCTAACAGGGAAAACATCATCGAAAATATCCCAGGGACATTAGCTAAAACCTGATTTTCGGTGCAAGGATTACTTAATAGGAAAAAGTAATCAAAATGTCTTCAATAAATGATTCTGCAAGGAGCATGAGGAACGCGGCATGAACCAGGCTAACAACGTACTCGATAATATTTATCAGCCTGACCTAGAAATGATAAATCCGCCGGAGATCGAATTAGAAGAACTCTCCATAGAGGAAGAGGACTTATTGCTGGTTGATGATGGCGAAATTGATGATTTTTTAGATCCTCAGTCTGATGAGGACGACGCAAAGTCTGGAAAAGCCGCTAAATCGCGCCGTCGGACACAAACCAAGAAAAAGCACTACACCGAAGATTCTATTCGTTTGTACCTGCAAGAAATTGGGCGGATTCGTTTGCTACGCGCAGACGAAGAAATTGAACTAGCGCGAAAAATTGCGGATTTACTAGAACTAGAACGGGTGCGAGAAAGGCTTTGTGAACGCCTAGAACGCGATCCTAGAGACAGCGAATGGGCAGCAGAAGTACAAATACCATTACCAACCTTTCGTTATCGCTTGCACGTTGGCCGCAGAGCGAAAGACAAAATGGTACAATCAAACCTGCGGCTTGTAGTTTCCATCGCCAAGAAATACATGAATCGAGGCTTGTCCTTCCAAGACTTGATTCAAGAAGGTAGTTTGGGTTTGATTCGTGCGGCTGAAAAGTTTGATCACGAAAAAGGCTATAAGTTTTCTACCTACGCTACATGGTGGATACGTCAAGCAATTACAAGAGCGATCGCTGATCAGTCGCGCACTATCCGTTTACCGGTTCATCTCTACGAAACCATTTCTCGGATTAAGAAAACCACCAAACTCCTCTCCCAAGAAATGGGACGCAAACCCACTGAAGAAGAAATTGCCACTCGCATGGAGATGACCATCGAGAAACTACGGTTTATTGCCAAATCTGCCCAGTTACCAATTTCCTTAGAAACACCTATCGGTAAAGAAGAAGATTCTCGCTTAGGTGATTTTATTGAATCTGATGGTGAAACTCCAGAAGATCAAGTTTCTAAGAACTTGCTACGGGAAGACCTAGAAAAAGTCCTCGATAGTCTCAGTCCCCGTGAAAGAGACGTTCTCAGACTTCGCTATGGTTTAGATGATGGCCGCATGAAAACCCTCGAAGAAATCGGTCAGATTTTTAACGTCACCCGCGAACGCATTCGGCAAATTGAAGCAAAAGCACTCCGTAAATTACGTCATCCCAATCGGAATAGCGTACTTAAAGAGTATATTCGTTAATGAATAGGGGCAGGTTTAAAAGATAGATCTATTAAACCTGCTCCTAATATTAACTACATCTTGCCTTGCTGCATAACTTCTTGCAGATGATGGCGAATTTCGTGCGCTTGTTCAATTTCCGATTGACGCAATTTTTGGAACAGTTCTACACAAGGTTGGGAATTAGCTTCCTTGGCATCTTTGATATAATTTTCATAAGCCTGAACTGCTACAGCTTTAGTATGCAGTACGCTGATAAAATCATACTCTAAGTTACTAATGGGTTCTTGAGTTTTAGTTTTACTCATGTTTTTACTCCGTTAGTTATTTAATTAATTTCTACTTATTCCCCTAGAGTTATTCATCTGTCCAAAAGCTGAAAAAATACTGTATTCTGGAGACGCTTCGGTGAAACGTCTCTACTTAGGGGTTGCTGAATAAAGCTATAACCGGTTATTAATAGGGGTTTCGCGGATTTTAAGAACAAGTAAGTGCAAGGTTTTGGCAAATGGAGTCTCAAAACAGTTGCATTTTTCCTTGTCGGATCGGATATGAGAAATTGAGGATATCCAGATAGTTGAAACTGTTCCCTGCGATGCACTGAGCTTGTCGAAGTGTTTCCTCTCCTCACAGACAACTTTTTCAGCAAACCTTACTTATTTAATCTTTGTGCTTGTTGTAATAACTGTTGGGAATTGTTCACCCACTGTAAATTACCTTGAGTATTATATAAATCTCTAGCATATTGGAAAACCTGCACAGCATCTTTGTATTGCTTTAACTGTATAAAAACTAAACCAGCACCATAATAGGAATTAGCATAATTAGGATTAGCGGTGGCGGATTTTCTAAAAGCTGCTAAAGCTTCATTTAATTTACCTTGGTTAAATAAAATTGAACCCAGATTATAGTGTGCTTCTGCATATTTAGGATTGATTTTAATTGCTTGGTTAAAAGCTGCTTTTGCTTGGTCAATCTTCCCTAGTTGTAAATAACATATCCCTAAATGATAGGCTGGTTCTGGAGCATTTTGACTATGGGTTTTTGCTTTTTGAAAAGAGGCGATCGCACTTTCCCAATTTTTTTCCTGTTCCCTCAGTAACCCCATGTTATAATGGGCAAAACCTAGATTGGGATTTAATTCCAAAGCCTTAGTTAAATAATCTTTCGCTAATTTTAAGTTATTTCCTTCTAATAATGCCCCTCCCAAATTAGCAAAAGCTAAAGCAAATTTAGAGTCGGCTTGAGTAGCTTGATAAAAAGCATCTGCCGCAGGTTGTAGCTTTCCCGATTGTCGCAGTGCCAAACCTAAATTATAGTGCGCTGCTGCTAATTTAGGATCTAGTTTAATCGCTTGACGAAAAGCGGTAATTGCATCTTCTAACCTTCCCAATTGAATCGCCTGTAAACCCTGATTTAAAGCTTCTGTAGCTCTCTTGTTTGTAGATTGTGCCAGAATCAGAGTAGGGGGAAAAGTAGAAAATACGGGTTTGATATTAATATCTAATAATAAGAAAGTGATTATTCCCACAAGAGAACATTTTATTAATGATAATTGCATCGATTTTTTGCAAAGTAACATTTTTATAAGGTTTACGCACAAATTACGGAATAACGATAGCGAAGCGTGGCGTTAGCCATACCAATCCAGGTACGGAGGACACGGAGAAATTACGGTTTCAGAACTATTTTGTGTCAATTCTATAACTACACACTTATTTTATGTCATATTTGCTGTTTTAACCACTATAGAATTCATATTTGATTTTTAAAATTAGGTATTGTAGGGTGCTTCAGACTACATAAATTCTATCAGTGAACAGATTTGTAATACAGAACTTCCCGGTATTATGAGATACAGTAACAACAATTAGTGAACCAATTTTTTAAATGTTGAGGATTCATCAAATCGAGAGCAACAGAAATACAGCATATTTCATTCAAATGAGGTACAACCATAATCAAACTTTTGTGGGGTCAAAAAAACAAAATTTGGCTATGGACAGTTGTAGACCACTTTAAACAGGGTATTTTAGGATGGGTTTTAGGAGATCATAGCGGTGAAACTTTTTCTGAGTCATGTTAGGTGGTGGTAGATACGTTGAGATTTAAAATATATACAAGAATATACTCGTTAATTACGCAATTAGACCACAAATTAGCTCATATTTCTTGTTTTTCTTCCTCTCACCCTTTGCATCTTAACGTTTTAGCGTCACTAGCTTAATAATTCTTAACTCTATTTTCCCAAAAAAGTTTAACTTGCCATTTTTCACCCAAAATTATTGAGAATAGCTGCGAATGACTTAACGTAATTTCAAGGGTCTTGACTTCTAAAAGGGTTATGTTATGATAAGTATGAAAATAATCCAAGGGGTTTATATGATCTAAATGAAAATAACCCCTGGTGGAAGTCAAAAATCAAAATTAAGAAATATACCTCTGGTGAAGATGAAATTTGGGTTGTTTCAAACATTTGTAGTAACACCAGATATCTAACACAATCCGATGACATGGACACCTCTCCACGCTCAAATACATCGTACTATCGGCGATCGCTATCTGCTCCCACCTAAAAAACGTCTATTAGTCGCAGTATCCGGTGGTCAAGATTCTTTATGTTTAGTTAAATTATTGTTAGATATCCAATCAAAATGGCAATGGTTGATCGCTATAGCCCATTGTGATCATTGTTGGCGTGAAGACTCCCATGATAATGCTATTCACGTCGAGAACTTGGCGAAAACTTGGCACACACCTTTTCATTTAGAAACCGCTACAAATATTATTAATAGCGAAGCCACAGCCAGAAATTGGCGCTATCAAGCTTTAACAAAAATTGCCCAAGTTAATAATTATCAATATATTATCACTGGACACACGGCGAGCGATCGCGCGGAAACCCTATTATATAATCTCATTCGTGGCACGGGAGCAGATGGTTTACAAGCTTTAACCTGGCAGCGTCCTCTCACTGATAATATCCTCTTAGTTCGTCCCCTATTAGAAATTACTCGTTCCCAAACCGCCCAATTTTGTCAAGATTTTAATTTACCTATTTGGGAAGATTCCACAAATGAAAATTTACAGTATTCTCGAAATCGCATCCGTCAACAGCTTCTTCCCTACCTACAAACCAATTTTAACCCCCAAGTCGAAACTAACATAGCCCAAACTGCTGAACTCCTACAAGCAGAGGTAGCATACCTAGAAGAAATAGCCCATTATTGGCGGCTAGAATCCACAGCAACTAGCCCAAATCCTGATTTTCAATTCAACAGAAGGATTTTACAAAAAGCCCCCCTAGCCATCCAACGTCGCGTGATCCGGCAAATATTACAAGCAATTCTCCCCACATCTCCCAACTTTGAACACATTGAAAAGCTAACAGGGTTAATTACCGCCCCCAACCGTTCCCAAACCGATCCTTTTCCCGGAGGAGCGATCGCCGTTGTTCAAGATGACTGGATTTGTTTCCATCCAGATCAAAAGAAGGATTGATTATCCTTCCTCCTGACTAGATGACAACCTCTGGGACATTCATAAACCTTTCCAGAGTATGACGCATCTCAGTAATGGTTTGCAATTGGGAATCTCCTGTAGTTTCAACATCAGTTAAGGATTCAGCAATGTTTTGTAATTGATATCTCACACTATTAAGAGCATCCTGAATAGGTTGTAAAGCTTCTTGATAAAGATTGACCTGACCGCAAGATTCAGCATTAGTGCTGCGTAAATTTAAAAGTCGTTCCTCTAGAGATTTGATTTCTTGAGATTTGGCTGCTATTTCTTGGGTTTGATGATCTATTGTTCCTTGTTCAGCCGCGATCGCTGCCAGCATTTGGGCAATATCACTCTCCAGGTTCTGCAATTCCTCAGATTTCTGCTGTTTTTGGGCTTCAAACCGGGAAGCTATAGATTCCAAATCAGTCCCTTCAGATGTGATATCTCCAGAAATACCCTGTCTTTGCCACAATACCGCCTGGTGTTGTTGCAGAGTTTTTTTCTGAGCAATTAAATTGCGTCTTTGTCCAACTAAGCTTTCGTTGAGCATTTGGTAAATATCTCGTTCATCAGCTAGTTCGACTTCTAAATTTGTTCGCTCTTCACCCGCAGCATGGGTAATCTTTTTTTGCAGTTCTTCTATAAGTTCTTGCTTGTATTTAAGTTCTGGTTCTTGTTCTTGGACGAAGCTAGAATCCCGATCTAATTTCTCTTGCCAGTCTTGTATCATTTTTTCCAATTCGGCTAGAGGCATTTGTTGCAGGGCTTCTACATCTATTTCTGGCTGAGCAACTTCAGTCTCTGTGTTAGTAGCTAATGTATGTAGCTTTTGATAAATACTTTCCTCCGTTTCTATATACTGTTGGAGTCTGTTTACCAATTTCTGTTTAGTCTCAACTATGGCGGTTTTTAATTGCACCTGAGTGAGTTGGTGTGTGAGGGAATTTCGCGCTTGTTGCAATTCATTTTGGCGATCGCCCAAAGTTTGACCCAATTGCTCAATCTCCTGTTGCTGCTGAGTAATTGCATGACGTTGCAGTTCTAGCTTTTGCCAATGTAAGTTCAGGGTATCCTGTTGATGTCCTGCCAATTCCATAGCCACATTCACACTTTCTCTGACTGTCTCTGTAGGAGTCCTTTGTCCAGATAAGCGATTTACTAAGTCTAGTAATGCTCGATTCCTTTCTTCATCTACAATTTGGTGCTTTTGAGAATCGGCTTTTGATTCTTCAAAGCGGAGCTGTTCACCGCGTAAATGTTCCCAAGCACCTTCTAACTCCTGGCGATTGCGTTCAACTTCTGCCCGTAGTCTATCAATTTCCGCTCTTGATGTATCAACTACTTGTTGTTGAGTATCTAAACGTTTGAAATCATTTTCCAGTTGTTGTACCTGTTCCCAACGGGCTTCCATCTCCCTCTCTCGACGATTCAGTTCTTGAGCCTGGATCATCAAAGATTGTTTCCAATTATCAATTTCATCTTCCTTGAGCTTGAGCTTTTCCATCTGTCGGGAAAAATTTTGCAAGATACTTACCAGTGGACGACCAGCTTCTTGAATCCGTTGTACTTGACGACTGGGACTCAACTCAACCAGTACCAAAGCTCCATCGTTGATTTTATTTGCTTCCTCAGAAGGAACAACTTCCTCTGGTACTGGAGTCCAATTCTGGTCATTGCGTTGACAAGCAAGCAGTTTAAGCTCGCTTTTGCCACCACCACTGAGTAAACCACCTTTTTGTTTTTGTACTTCTGCTAAATACAGCACACCGTCAATCCTTTTGATGTACTTCTTGTCTGTGTTTTAGGATATACCTTAGATTATTCTATGAACTTATTTAGGACTTACGCACTGTATAATTTCACCATGATGCAGATGAAACAGAATCCGTCGTTTCAGACTTTTAACGATTAACTTCTGCTCAATAGCAATAGCGAAGCACTGCTGCAAGCAGTTCGCCAAAAAATCATCGAAAAATTGCGTTTAAATCCCTAAAAGTCATGCCTCTTATTTGGTATTTCCTGTCAATGCGTAAGTCGCTATTATTTTCTTTAAGCCTAGTTTAGCAGCACAAACCAGATAAAACTATTTTTTGAAATAGGACTCGTTTTGATACTTGGTGATACTTAACCAAAATCACTTTGATGACCCCCTAATTATATATTTTTAACTAGTACACTGAATATAGCTTGTGTGTAATTATTACCTTTACGTTGAGACTCCTAGAATATTTTAACATTTGTCTGACATAATTTCTTAACGGGTGACAAGACGGTTGAAGAT
>NZ_PGEM01000014.1 GCF_002934005.1 Cuspidothrix issatschenkoi CHARLIE-1
TCACATTCTTGCCCGCCTGATGAATGCTCATCCGGAATTTCGTATGGCAATGAAAGACGGTGAGCTGGTGATATGGGATAGTGTTCACCCTTGTTACACCGTTTTCCATGAGCAAACTGAAACGTTTTCATCGCTCTGGAGTGAATACCACGACGATTTCCGGCAGTTTCTACACATATATTCGCAAGATGTGGCGTGTTACGGTGAAAACCTGGCCTATTTCCCTAAAGGGTTTATTGAGAATATGTTTTTCGTCTCAGCCAATCCCTGGGTGAGTTTCACCAGTTTTGATTTAAACGTGGCCAATATGGACAACTTCTTCGCCCCCGTTTTCACCATGGGCAAATATTATACGCAAGGCGACAAGGTGCTGATGCCGCTGGCGATTCAGGTTCATCATGCCGTTTGTGATGGCTTCCATGTCGGCAGAATGCTTAATGAATTACAACAGTACTGCGATGAGTGGCAGGGCGGGGCGTAATTTTTTTAAGGCAGTTATTGGTGCCCTTAAACGCCTGGGGTAATGACTCTCTAGCTTGAGGCATCAAATAAAACGAAAGGCTCAGTCGAAAGACTGGGCCTTTCGTTTTATCTGTTGTTTGTCGGTGAACGCTCTCCTGAGTAGGACAAATCCGCCCTCTAGAGCTGCCTCGCGCGTTTCGGTGATGACGGTGAAAACCTCTGACACATGCAGCTCCCGGAGACGGTCACAGCTTGTCTGTAAGCGGATGCCGGGAGCAGACAAGCCCGTCAGGGCGCGTCAGCGGGTGTTGGCGGGTGTCGGGGCGCAGCCATGACCCAGTCACGTAGCGATAGCGGAGTGTATACTGGCTTAACTATGCGGCATCAGAGCAGATTGTACTGAGAGTGCACCATATGCGGTGTGAAATACCGCACAGATGCGTAAGGAGAAAATACCGCATCAGGCGCTCTTCCGCTTCCTCGCTCACTGACTCGCTGCGCTCGGTCGTTCGGCTGCGGCGAGCGGTATCAGCTCACTCAAAGGCGGTAATACGGTTATCCACAGAATCAGGGGATAACGCAGGAAAGAACATGTGAGCAAAAGGCCAGCAAAAGGCCAGGAACCGTAAAAAGGCCGCGTTGCTGGCGTTTTTCCATAGGCTCCGCCCCCCTGACGAGCATCACAAAAATCGACGCTCAAGTCAGAGGTGGCGAAACCCGACAGGACTATAAAGATACCAGGCGTTTCCCCCTGGAAGCTCCCTCGTGCGCTCTCCTGTTCCGACCCTGCCGCTTACCGGATACCTGTCCGCCTTTCTCCCTTCGGGAAGCGTGGCGCTTTCTCATAGCTCACGCTGTAGGTATCTCAGTTCGGTGTAGGTCGTTCGCTCCAAGCTGGGCTGTGTGCACGAACCCCCCGTTCAGCCCGACCGCTGCGCCTTATCCGGTAACTATCGTCTTGAGTCCAACCCGGTAAGACACGACTTATCGCCACTGGCAGCAGCCACTGGTAACAGGATTAGCAGAGCGAGGTATGTAGGCGGTGCTACAGAGTTCTTGAAGTGGTGGCCTAACTACGGCTACACTAGAAGGACAGTATTTGGTATCTGCGCTCTGCTGAAGCCAGTTACCTTCGGAAAAAGAGTTGGTAGCTCTTGATCCGGCAAACAAACCACCGCTGGTAGCGGTGGTTTTTTTGTTTGCAAGCAGCAGATTACGCGCAGAAAAAAAGGATCTCAAGAAGATCCTTTGATCTTTTCTACGGGGTCTGACGCTCAGTGGAACGAAAACTCACGTTAAGGGATTTTGGTCATGAGATTATCAAAAAGGATCTTCACCTAGATCCTTTTAAATTAAAAATGAAGTTTTAAATCAATCTAAAGTATATATGAGTAAACTTGGTCTGACAGTTACCAATGCTTAATCAGTGAGGCACCTATCTCAGCGATCTGTCTATTTCGTTCATCCATAGTTGCCTGACTCCCCGTCGTGTAGATAACTACGATACGGGAGGGCTTACCATCTGGCCCCAGTGCTGCAATGATACCGCGAGACCCACGCTCACCGGCTCCAGATTTATCAGCAATAAACCAGCCAGCCGGAAGGGCCGAGCGCAGAAGTGGTCCTGCAACTTTATCCGCCTCCATCCAGTCTATTAATTGTTGCCGGGAAGCTAGAGTAAGTAGTTCGCCAGTTAATAGTTTGCGCAACGTTGTTGCCATTGCTACAGGCATCGTGGTGTCACGCTCGTCGTTTGGTATGGCTTCATTCAGCTCCGGTTCCCAACGATCAAGGCGAGTTACATGATCCCCCATGTTGTGCAAAAAAGCGGTTAGCTCCTTCGGTCCTCCGATCGTTGTCAGAAGTAAGTTGGCCGCAGTGTTATCACTCATGGTTATGGCAGCACTGCATAATTCTCTTACTGTCATGCCATCCGTAAGATGCTTTTCTGTGACTGGTGAGTACTCAACCAAGTCATTCTGAGAATAGTGTATGCGGCGACCGAGTTGCTCTTGCCCGGCGTCAATACGGGATAATACCGCGCCACATAGCAGAACTTTAAAAGTGCTCATCATTGGAAAACGTTCTTCGGGGCGAAAACTCTCAAGGATCTTACCGCTGTTGAGATCCAGTTCGATGTAACCCACTCGTGCACCCAACTGATCTTCAGCATCTTTTACTTTCACCAGCGTTTCTGGGTGAGCAAAAACAGGAAGGCAAAATGCCGCAAAAAAGGGAATAAGGGCGACACGGAAATGTTGAATACTCATACTCTTCCTTTTTCAATATTATTGAAGCATTTATCAGGGTTATTGTCTCATGAGCGGATACATATTTGAATGTATTTAGAAAAATAAACAAATAGGGGTTCCGCGCACATTTCCCCGAAAAGTGCCACCTGACGTCTAAGAAACCATTATTATCATGACATTAACCTATAAAAATAGGCGTATCACGAGGCCCTTTCGTCTTCACCTCGAGAAATCATAAAAAATTTATTTGCTTTGTGAGCGGATAACAATTATAATAGATTCAATTGTGAGCGGATAACAATTTCACACAGAATTCATTAAAGAGGAGAAATTAACTATGAGAGGATCGCATCACCATCACCATCACGGATCCGGCATCATGGTTCGACCATTGAACTCGATCGTCGCCGTGTCCCAAAATATGGGGATTGGCAAGAACGGAGACCTACCCTGGCCTCCGCTCAGGAACGAGTTCAAGTACTTCCAAAGAATGACCACAACCTCTTCAGTGGAAGGTAAACAGAATCTGGTGATTATGGGTAGGAAAACCTGGTTCTCCATTCCTGAGAAGAATCGACCTTTAAAGGACAGAATTAATATAGTTCTCAGTAGAGAACTCAAAGAACCACCACGAGGAGCTCATTTTCTTGCCAAAAGTTTGGATGATGCCTTAAGACTTATTGAACAACCGGAATTGGCAAGTAAAGTAGACATGGTTTGGATAGTCGGAGGCAGTTCTGTTTACCAGGAAGCCATGAATCAACCAGGCCACCTCAGACTCTTTGTGACAAGGATCATGCAGGAATTTGAAAGTGACACGTTTTTCCCAGAAATTGATTTGGGGAAATATAAACTTCTCCCAGAATACCCAGGCGTCCTCTCTGAGGTCCAGGAGGAAAAAGGCATCAAGTATAAGTTTGAAGTCTACGAGAAGAAAGGTTCCAGATCTGCATGCGGTACCCCGGGTCGACCTGCAGCCAAGCTTAATTAGCTGAGCTTGGACTCCTGTTGATAGATCCAGTAATGACCTCAGAACTCCATCTGGATTTGTTCAGAACGCTCGGTTGCCGCCGGGCGTTTTTTATTGGTGAGAATCCAAGCTAGCTTGGCGAGATTTTCAGGAGCTAAGGAAGCTAAAATGGAGAAAAAAATCACTGGATATACCACCGTTGATATATCCCAATGGCATCGTAAAGAACATTTTGAGGCATTTCAGTCAGTTGCTCAATGTACCTATAACCAGACCGTTCAGCTGGATATTACGGCCTTTTTAAAGACCGTAAAGAAAAATAAGCACAAGTTTTATCCGGCCTTTATTCAC
>NZ_PGEM01000129.1 GCF_002934005.1 Cuspidothrix issatschenkoi CHARLIE-1
CTGTATGTAAATCGCCTTTTTTACCATATAGTTTAGATTTTTCGGCTTTAAAATAGGGAGGATCTAAAAATATAAATACATCTTTTCCTGGTTGATTAATAAGATGGCTGTAGTCTAAATTGGTAATTTTGATATCTGGCGTTAATATACTTGCTAATTTTTCCAGTCTGTCTATTGATGAATTGGTAAATCTTTTATGAAAAGCTTCAAGAGAAAAGCCACCTGATTCTATAGTACCCGAAAAGGTAATTCTGTTAAGAACAAAAAACCGGACTGCTCTTTCTAAATCTGATAAGGTATTAACATCTACACGGGCTAATTTTGCAAAAAGTAATTTTCCATCTTGGTAATTTTCTTTTATCTGACGAACTTCAGAAACTAATTTAGATAAATCAGATTGTGCAAAATGCCAAAATAGGTATAATTCGGGGTTTAAATCATTAATCGCCATCTTTAAATTAGGAAGTTGTTGTTTAAGGTAGATGAAGACTGAACCACCACCAACAAAGGGTTCTCGAAATTCAGAAAACTTTTTTGGGAGATATTCAGAGATTGTTTTAATTGCTCTAGATTTCCCACCAGGATAACGGAGAGGACTTTTGATCATAAAAAATTATATCTGAGAATTACCGGACACTTGTATTTTTAATTTTTGATTATTTTCAGCTTCTAAAGCCAACTTTCTGATAATTGCTTGTTGCTTTTTCGTAAAAGTTGTCTTGTTAATTTGTAAAAAATTCTCTATTTCTTCTCCTTTTGCATCAGGAAAAACAATAGAGCCAATTACATTTTTTCCAGTAAGTTTTAATTTTGTTAAAAAATTAACTGGTTCTCCATTCAGTTTTAAAGAATCTAGGTTAGAAAATAAAATTAACTTAAATAAACCATCTTGAATATCAGGAAGTTTAGGTAAAGATTCTTTTGAAGAATTTTTGGATTCTTGAATTATGTACTCATCATTATAAACAAATATTTCGTCAGCCGTCAAGTGGTAAACGCCCCCTAAATAATTTTCAATACTAAAAGTTGCTTTTAGTCCATCTTCTAAATATTCCATTTTATGATAAGTCATAGCTTCCCGTTTACTAGCATCTTGAGAATTTTTAAGAGAAATATTTTTAAATTCTTCAAACTGCAAAATAATTTTTTGTAAATAATTATCCATAGTTACTCGTGAGTGGATCACCACTCCCGTTTTACTAGCAATAGAATCATAAGAGTTCAGTGCTTTTTCAAAAATTGATAAAAATCTGTCTTCAAATAAATTTTTATTCCAATGCAAAGCACTTTGACGATATGCTAATATTTCGTCAATCTGAGCTTTCACAAATTCATTATTAAATTTTTGATTAGAAAGTTTATTTTTGGCTGATTGTCCTTTTTTATTACTTTTTTCTGCTGTTTCATAATAAGCAAGAACAATATAAATATTTAGTAAATTCATCCAGGAAATAGTAGAATATTGAATGACATCTCTATCTCCATCTTGACCTTCATCTTTAATTACTGGAATAATGGTTATAATTTTAGATGAATTATATGTAGTATAGATTCTAGCAAAAGGATAACTTCTAGTTCTTTTAGGTGAAACCCATTTAGAATAAGCAATCTCAGTTATAAATGACTTGATTAATCCATAACCACTTGCTTGATTGACATCAAAATTATCTATATTAATTTCATTTAATTTTTCACCTAAGTATGTTTTATAGGTTACTCCTTTGATAAATCCTGTAAAATGTATAATTTCAACCATTAATGTACTTTACTGTAATTACTATCTAATGTATTATATACTTTTATGGCGTATTTATAGCAAACATACTCAATCAGTTTATGAATCGTTCAGCACCCTATCAACCCTTGATCTTGAGAATCCTTCATGGTATTAGCGGAATTTTAGTAATTGGGGCAATTATCAGTGGATTCTTAATTTACAACACTTTTGACAAAAGATTTGGATATATTCCCATTCCCAAAATTAATCCTATTCAGGATATTCATGGGACATTAGCAGTATTTTTCCTAATTTTACTCCCATTTTTTGCTGTTTATAGTTTTCATGCTGGGAAAAGACGACTATTACAACCAGACTCTATCCAAAATTTAACTCAATTTGGTAGACCAATTTGGTGGGTAAGTCTACAACGTTTAGTAAATACTAAAATGTTACTTGCTGGTGTTTTGGCGGTAGTGTCTGGGAGAATGATGAAAGAAGAATGGCTACCAACAGGAGAACTTGATCATGTTTGGTATTATGTCCATTTAATAGCTTGGTTAATCATGATTTGTTGTATAGCAATTCATGTTTTGATGTCTGCTAAAGTGGGTGGTTTGCCATTATTACTATCAATGGTATCATGGAAATTTCGCCCAGAAGATAGTCCTGTTAACTGGTATAGTCGTTTGCGTGGTTGGTTGGGTAATTTTTCCCATAATCTTAGGGAAGAAATTAATCAGTTTATGGGGGGTAGTTTATTATTGAAAATAATCGAGGTGATTGTATTAGGGGGAATTATTGCAGCGTTTGTTTTACCTTTATTTTTTGGTGATGCTGAATGATAAAAGGAGTTACTATGAAGGTTTTTAGTAATTTCTAATCGCAAAATTTGTAAAAATTCTTCTAAGTCTAGCGTAGGGTTTGCTGAACAAAGCTATAACCGTTTATTAATAGGGGTTTCGCGGATTTGTTCCCTGTTCCCAGTTAAGAGTTCCCTCTCCTCACAGACAACTTTTTCAGCAAACCCTAGCGTAAAGTCCGAAATATAACTCTCCCTGGATACTGTTGCTGATTAATTCTGGCATAGACTCGCAAACAAGTTAAGACTTCACCAGGATTTCCTCCACAGTCTAATTGCAAGTCATCTTTAGAAAATTCACAAACATCAGCATACAGTCCTGATAATTGTTTGAGTCGGACTTCATTACCTGCTTTAACTGCTTTATCAGCAGCTTTTCTGAGGAGAAGACGAGATTCTTTTTGTAATTTTCCCCACCAAGAATAACGTTCAGCAGGGGGAATAAATACTAGGGAATGAATGGCTTCATCCATGTCAATCCAAGCACATAAATTTAAGATAGTATCGGTATTATCTTCACATTTTTGAATGCGGTGAAAGCGATCGCTTAATGCGTCAATATATTGATGACGTTGTTCTGATTTAGAATGTAAAGAAACCACATCAAAACTAAAAACACTTTTTAAAGCATGATGTAAGTCTGAATCTATTTCAATAAACTTAATATATAAAAGTAAAAATCCGGCAATTAAATGTAAATTTTCAGAAAGATGGGTTTGGGCAATTTCCGAATTTACTAATGCTGTTTGAGATAAACCTAGTCCTTTTGCTTTCACTGTCCCACTTAACCCAGGATAAATAATTTCATCACGGATAAATGGTAATTGTTCAAGATGATGATCATCTGCCATTGCACCTATTTCTTGTATAAAAATTAAAGCTTTATCTCGCCAAGATGTAGCTAAATATTCGGGAACTCGTAACAGTTTTCTATGAATTTCGTTCCATATTTCCCCATCTATTTGACTTTGAATATGAGAATTACCAAGATAAAACTTTAATTCAGGATCATCATTAAAAGCATCTTTTAATTTTAATAATTTTGGTTCATTTCTTAACTCATGTTCTTTGAGATCCCCGACTTCTTCAACAAGTCGGGGATCTTTGACTGGTGCAGGTTCTAATAATTGATGGAGTTCTTGTAGAAGTGCTTCACATCTCTCAATTCCCGGATCAATTGGATATTCTTGATTTGCTTGGGTTAAAGTTGCAGCTAGTCCATATAAATTAAAGCGTAATATTTTAGCTAATTCCGAGTTTTGTGTAGTTAGTAATTTATGTAAATGTTGCATAATTTTATTAAGATGAAAATAAAAGATTTTAGATCCCCGACTTCTGGAAGAGGTCGGGGATCTTGAACTTAATGAATACCGCAAAAAGGATCACGTTCTTTATCAACTTCGTTGGGTTGTAATTCCAATTCTGCGCGATAAACACATCCTTCTTGTTCTAGACATTCTTGATTATTAGATGTCCAATAAGGAACAGCACCAGCGTGTATTCTTAATATACCTTTGTTATCAAGAGTTACATGATATTGACAAGGGTAATCTGTGATAATATCTGGTCTGCTGAGTGTGCCAATACGTATCCATTTTTTCGTATTAGTTTCACTATCAGTTTGATAAATATAGAAGGTGTGTTGACCACTTTTAGGAAAAGGTGGCAAAGGTTTACTAATTAATCCTGTTCCTGGTTCTTTAACACCATCCTGTAAATAATGAAATGTTTCCATTAATTTACTATCACTATCATTATTATCAACTGCAAATACTAAATGATAAGCATGGGGTTGATCAACTGTGGCAGATTCTAAAACATTAACAGCAATATCACCATCATTTAAGTTATGTTGATAATTTTCAACGGCAATATTCCATTTTAAATTTCCATCAGTAAATAGGATATTTTCAGCATTTTTAGATATGACTGAATTAATATCAATACCAATTACATCTATTAAATAATGGGGATTACCACGACATAGTAAAACACTAAATTGTAAAGCTTGATCTATTTCAAATTGTATTTTGATTTTTTTGAGAAATTCCTGTTCTTCCATACCCAATTTATCCATCAATATTTTACCGTCGAAACTACCCCAGAGGCGAAAAGTTCCGTTTTCATAATCTTGACGATGGATAATATTAGTTAATTGTATACCCTGCCAAGGTGTCCGCACTTTAGCCACAGTATCCCAAGGTGCAAGTTGATATAGTTCTTGTCCTGCATTAAAAATGGCTAATGGTTCGTTACTTTGGGTTTTGCGTTTAAAGTTGCAAGGAAGATAATAAAACAGGTTTTTAACATCAATTTCTAATTGATTTGCACCTTTGCGTAAGAGATTTTTAGATTCTTCAGGATCAAATCGAAACCGACGTAATTTTTCGGCATAACAAGCACCTGCGGAAGTAGCAAGTTTGGTAAATTCTAAAACAAAAGTAATTCGTTCAGGATTCCAAACAAAATAAGGTGATTGACTAAATTCTGCATAAATTTGTTGTTGAACCAGATCAAGATTACAAGTTTTTCCAGAGAGAATTAACCAATCTACTTTTTGATTAGTTTCTGCACTAAGACGACTTTCCATTAAGCCTTTAGCAATACCAATTGCTTCTTTAATTGAAGAATTTGCAGCTTGTTCAAATTGGTGATGATCTATGGTTAGATAAATAGATTCAGAACTTCTAACCTGAAATTTAATGGCACTTTGGGCGAGAAGTTCACTAATTTGTTGTTCGTTTAAAGTGAAGGTTAATAAAGAACCATCTATGGGTGGTTTTTGTCCTAATTTGAATTTAGCGGCTTCAGCATGATCCCATAAGGTGTAAAAGGTTTGGAGGCGTTGAGGTGCTTGTTGCCAACGAGTGGGTAAGACTTTTTCGGCTGTATCTAAAGCATCTTTAAAGGCAACATCACCTTCGGGATTTTCCTTATCTATACATTTCAATAAACTACCAGATTTAAATTTTCCGTCTTCTAAAAAACGTTCGTTTAATTCAGAGTTAATTAAGTCTTCTAATTTATCGCTTTCGATGTCACCTGTAGTAACTGCAGTGAGGAGAAAATCAGAAATAGCAACTTTTAATAGGCGGAAAATTCGTAAAGTAATTAATTCACCACCTAATTGCAAATGTCCTGAAGAACCTAATAATTTAGGGGTAAGTTTGTAGTAACGTCCGCCCAAACCTCTATCTTCATGATCTGCAAAAAATGGAGTTTTATCTTCTAGATTTAGTTCAATTAAAGCTAAGTCAGTTGTACCGCCACCAATATCTAAAACCAGAACATTTTGTGACCATTTATTCCCATTTTGACGACAACGAGTTTTAAAAGATTCAATGCCAATATTCAGATTTCCGCCAAATTCTCGCCATAGGAAAAAGATAGCTACAGAAACAGCTTCATCATAGGCAGTTTGTACATCATCAATGCCTAATTCTTGGACTAATTGCTTAATCTCTTTGCGAACTACGGGAGGGGCAACGGTGGGATAGGTAACAACTGCTGTTAAAAAATCGCCTTCTGAAAATCTGCGTCTACCCCGTTGACGATAATCTTCTGTTAATTCAATTAATTGCGCCCAAGCAGCTTGAATGAGGCGATTAACTTGGATATTTTCTTCATCTTCTCCTAAGATAATGGGGAAAGATCGATCTTGTCCAAAATAGCGTTTGGGTGAATGATGAAATCTGCTAATAATTTCTTTTACTGAAACAGTTGTTCCCTGGGCTATGGCTTTTTTTCTATTATCTCTTGCGTCTCTGCCCATGCGTAGTTTTAAGGGGATTAATTGGGATACTTCCATTTCACTGGGAATTTCTGTATCGCGGCGGTCAATATCTAAAACTACGGGAATTAAATTTTGTGATTCTAATGTGGGAACGCGGAAAACTTCATGATATATGGCATAAAGTTTTTTACTCACAGCCCGTCGAAATCTATCACTTGTTCCTAAACATAATTCAACTTGGCGAATTGCTTCTAAAAATAATTCTTTGTGATCACTTTCAAAAATTTCACTTAATTGATGTGATTCTATTTCTAAGTTTTTGCTAATATCAGCTAAGAATTTATCCCACTCACCGGCACTAACATCTGGTAAGGCTAAATCTGAGGGAGAATTTAACCATTCAGCCATGCGTTCTCTTAATCTCAGTTCCTGTTCTCTAGGTAAAACTTCAGCAATAGGAACTTCAATTGGGTCAAAAAGTGTCACTGTTGAGTTAGAAGTACCAAAATCTAAAGCTAACCAACCCGGAAATCTTTTTCTTTGTTTTTCATTGAGTTTTTCACTGAGTTGTTGACTTAAATTATTTAAATTATTTAGATAGTTGTCAAATTGCGAAGTATTCATGACTGTAGGATTTTCTGAAGGTAGATTTGATGATTTTTCTAAATTGGGTATAAACCAAAGATCAGATTCGGCGGATATGTCTTTAGATATAGACAAATCTGGTTTTCCTGTTGTATCAGAATCAAAATATTCAATCATTACCTTTAAAGTACAATCAACTATTGTTGTTAAAGGTGCATCTAATTGACAGATATCTTGTCCTAATTGACAAATGCTAGTAATTTGTTTGGGTGTGACTGAATGAAATTGTCTATAGCTGTTTTGAATTTTTGCTGCTAATTCATAAGGTGTACCTCTGACTATGCAGGTAATTCTAGCAACATGGGGAATATTGCTGTTAATAGGGACAATTTGAATAGCGGGTAGATGCAACTGTGAGTTTTCTTTCATCCCTAATTTAAAGCTAGGTAGAAGTTGAATTTCCACCGGCATTTTGATTTTCCTTTTGTGTTGGTTAATAATTAATTGTTAGCGCATTCTCCTCAATTGATTTGATTAGGACTTACGCAAGATTGATGGAATAACGAACCCCAGAGGTTAGGGAGAAATGAGGATTTGAGAGATAGTTTGCATAAGTTGTGTTGATAACTAAATGTTTATTCTCTGTTTGATGGGAGAATATGGATTTAATGAACCACGAAGAAACTAAGGACAGGAAGGAAGAGGGAAGAGGGTTTGGGCAATTTTACTTTTCTTTACACAGATTGGTTTTATTGTGTTCACCTACTTAAGTGAATAATTCAGTTTCATTAATGTTAGCAATATCTCCTAAAATTTCTAACCAAGCAGGTATGGCAAATTCGGCTTGTGAGTCTCTGGTAGCAATATATCTTAATAATGCTTCTTGTTTGGAAAGGTTCTGCAAGCTGGGGATAATTTGATCTAAAATCCCATTGATTTCTATATTTACCTGTTGATTGATTTCACTAACATATTGTACTAGATGAAGACTGGCACTAGCTGTAATTTCATCTCGTAGTCGTAAAACAAAAAGTTGATGATTGGTGTTTCTAGATGGATTTTGATTTCTTTCGGGAGACCAATCAAAAATTTGTCCTACGCTGTGTTTTTCGTCTTGTCTGGCTAGGGGAAAAATATTTTCTGGTTTGATGGTTTGATCATGGTTATTTATTTCGGCAATAATGGCTTCTTTCCATTGGCGAGGATCACATCCTAGTAATAGTTTATAAAATAAATCTGCTTCTTCTAGTCCAAATTTTGATTCTATTTCCTGTTCCATTTCTGGTTGAAGAATTGTTTGCAGTTTTTCCCGTTGTAAAGTGATTTGATGTGCTAATGAGTTTAATAAGTCTGCCAGGGCTTGACGAATGCGATCGCTCGCAAAATTTTCCAGTTCTTTAACTGTTTTCTCAAAGGCTAGATAAAAGTCATCACTCTTGGTTGGTAGGGAGGTATTTACCCGATTTCCTCTATCAAATAATTTACCGGCTGCACCTTTAAATTCAGCTAGGGTAATTGTACCATTTTGAACTTTATTAAATAGTAATGTCCACTGACTCCAATTTAAAATCTTTAAAGTTAGTTCATCTTTAATGACATCACTAACCACAACTCCCCGCCGATCTTTTAGCTGTTCTTTACCTAAATCTTTTTGGAAGTTTCTATAGATTTTATCTAAACTTTCTATGGCTGATCTTAATTCTAATAAAGCTGGTGTATCAACTGTGGGTATACCTTGTTCATGGATTTCGGCGATACTTTCTTTCAAGTATTCTTGTTGTTGACGGATGACATCAGCAGCCCGACGGGTATCTTCATATAATTGCTTTAAGCCGTGATTAGCGACATGGGTTTGAATCAATTCTCTTAATTTACTAATACCCCCATCTTGGGCAAAATAACCTAATTGTCGGCCGAGTTGATTTCTACCATCTGCTGCTAATAAAGCCTCACTTAAATCACCCCATTTCTGTTGTAATTTTTTGGGTCTTTCCATATAATCAGGATAATCTAAATTGGCAAGAAATTCCTCAGAACCGGCTTTAACTTGACTAGACCGTTTGGCTAATTCAGATAATCCTAACAGTGGTGATAATAAAACGATTCTGTCTTTTTGAGAAGTAAATGCCTCCGCCCCATCAATAATGGTTTTGAGAACTTTCAATTTTTGGAAAACTGTATTTGTTTGTAAAGGTTGAGAATTAGATTGATTATTGATTAATAAATCTAGTTCCCTTTCTCCACCTTCACTTTCTAAAGGTAGTTGATCAAAACGTCCCACACCGACAAGAATTAAATCTTTAAGGTCTTGTCCGGGACGTTGTTGCTGCATCATTGTGAAAATTTTATTAGCGCGATCGCTCCCTGGTGATTTACCATTAAGTAAGACTAAAATTGTCTGTACCTGTGCTAATTCTCGCAATGATAAATAAGCATCTCTAGTTCCCGAATTGGCTGCACCTAAACCAGGAAAATCTAACAAAACAAATTCCTCTGCCCCTGTCACATCCCAAATTTCCCGTGATATTTTCACTTCAATATCAACACGCCGAATGAGGGCAAAACTATTTTGTAATAATTGCGTTGCTAATTTTTGCGGCGCATTTGGTAAGCGAATATGCGCCGATGGTAAATCCTCAAATTTTAGAGATTGAATGGCCATGGGCATTTCTGCCAGTTGTAAACCCTCATGGGCAGTAATAGCATCAATTTGGTAAAAGCGACCGCATAAAGCCTCACCATAGGCTTGATAAGCCCGTAAAAATGACACCAACTCCCGCACTAAATAACGCAACTCTAAATTATTGGAACTTTTCCAAACTTCCTCACACCAAATACTAATATCTTTACCTGTTTTAATTTTAGCAACTTGTAAGGATGTCACCCCGGCGGCAGTAGCGCGGCGGTTTGCCTCTTTTAGCATGAAGTGTAAGCACTCATTTACCCCTTCATGGGATAAATATTCCACCGTGTAATTATCTACTTGGGTAGTTGCAAAACCATCCTGTGGTTTAATATGAATCGCAGTTACATTACCCGTAGTCGGATTTTCACTCACAGGTAAAGCGTCAGCATAACCAATCAAACTTCCTAGCAGTAAACTTTTACCACTGCTAAATTCCCCCATAATGCCGATTTTTACCGGGGAAGTTGCCAGTTCTACAGTTTTTTCAGC
The DNA here is from genome assembly GCF_002934005.1 of Cuspidothrix issatschenkoi CHARLIE-1. Classification (GTDB taxonomy): domain Bacteria; phylum Cyanobacteriota; class Cyanobacteriia; order Cyanobacteriales; family Nostocaceae; genus Cuspidothrix; species Cuspidothrix issatschenkoi. Next base: position 10,073 of record NZ_PGEM01000129.1, read on the forward strand.
CGCTTCTCGCAACCGCAACAAACAATCATCAAGGCTAGTGGGAACCCAATCTTCCTCCTGGGAAGGACGTTGGGGTACAGATTCAATTTTGCGGAGGATAAATTCACCATACTCTTTTAATCGCGCCAGCTTATCTGGTTCCATACAGTGGTCTTTGGTTTGAGTTCATTTTCACAACAGGGTTATAACACAAAACTGAAAAACCATCACAATTGATGCAACGGGAAGGAGGCAGAGGGGTAGGTAGATAAGATCCCCGACTTCTTTTATTGTGTCCATAAATTATTAATTGATCTTAAGAGGATGTCTGAAAACTTTTTTCTGTGGTATCCAACACTTGTAGATCCCCCTAAATCCCCCTT
>NZ_PGEM01000130.1 GCF_002934005.1 Cuspidothrix issatschenkoi CHARLIE-1
TACGGCGTAGTAGTTAAAGTTTACATTTCTTATTATTATTGGATATTTTGGAAGTCACTCGATTTTGGATTGACGTTAGCGAAGCGTACGCAGCGAGTATTTTGGATTTGGGATTAACAATTTTTCCTTCCCCAACGATCTACGGTGTACAGTCTAATCAATTTACCTAATAGGGTTTTAATGCCCCCTAAACCCTAATTCTGGGAGGAATAAGAATTTCAAAGTCCCCGAAGTTTAGGGGATTTAGGGGGCTAAATAACCACAAAACGAAAACAGATAGGACTTGTGTGTACACCGTAGCCTCAAGGATGGGGACCATACCAAATTTTTTTAATCTAAAATCTAAAATCTAAAATTCCCCGTAGTTTCAATCATTCCATTCACCACGAGGGGGTACAGGTGTACGGACAGGTGTGCGTGTTAATTCGTCATCTCTGTTAAAATCACCCCGTAACCATTGACGAATAGCTACCTCAATCACTTTACTGGGGTCATTTGTGAGATGTTGAATCTGCTCGATTAATTCCGAATCGAGATGGAGCGCAATTTCGGTTTTATCAGCGCGTTGATTATCTGCACTATTAGGATTTTTTTGCGTGTTCATGGGATTAAGTTCTCTGAAATTCGTTTATTGAAACCGTTGTCAAGAAATAATGATATTTCTAATTTTACTGATTTTTCTTCCACTTTCCTGACTCAGGTGACTGAAAAAACTTTTGTTTTGTGCCTCCTGCCTGTTTTTGCTTTATTACCTCAGAAAGCATTAAAATACATTAAGTAAATAGGTTTCACTTTTGGTTTGCTTGAGGGCAAAGATGGTATATGACTGACGTTCCCGCAGATCGCATTCGCAATTTTTGTATTATTGCTCACATTGACCACGGAAAATCTACTCTCGCGGATCGTTTACTACAGGCTACTGGAACTGTAGAAGACCGGCAAATGAAAGAGCAGTTCCTCGATAACATGGATTTGGAACGGGAGCGCGGCATTACAATTAAGCTGCAAGCTGCCCGGATGAATTATACTGCTAAAGATGGTCAGCAGTATGTTCTCAATTTAATTGATACTCCTGGTCACGTAGACTTTTCCTATGAAGTATCCCGTTCCCTAGTTGCTTGTGAAGGGGCATTGTTGGTTGTGGATGCGTCCCAAGGTGTAGAGGCGCAAACCCTAGCCAATGTCTATTTAGCCCTAGAGAATAATCTAGAAATTATCCCTGTTTTAAATAAAATTGATTTACCAGGAGCAGAACCAGAGCGAGTAATTGGTGAAATTGAAGAAATTATTGGTTTAGATTGTAGTGGGGCAATTTTAGCTTCGGCGAAAGAAGGAATTGGTATTCCTGAAATTTTAGAAACCATTGTTGAAAGAGTACCACCACCTGCAGATACTGTAAATGAAAGTCTGCGAGCTTTGATTTTTGATAGTTACTATGATAGTTACCGGGGTGTAATTGTTTATTTCCGGGTGATGGATGGAACTGTGAAAAAGGGCGATCGCATCTACTTAATGGCATCCGGTAAAGAATATGTCATTGATGAATTAGGCGTACTTTCTCCTACCCAAAAACAAGTTGAAGAACTTCATGCCGGCGAAGTAGGTTATTTTGCCGCAGCCATTAAAGCCGTAGCTGATGCCAGGGTAGGAGACACTATTACCCTATGCAAAAATAAAGCCACCGAACCTTTACCTGGTTACGCTGAAGCCAATCCCATGGTATTTTGTGGGATGTTTCCCATAGATGCAGATCAATTTGAAGATTTGCGGGAAGCTTTAGAAAAACTAGAACTCAATGATGCGGCATTACAGTATGAACCAGAAACTTCTAGCGCCATGGGTTTTGGTTTCCGTTGCGGGTTTTTGGGACTGCTACACATGGAAATTGTGCAGGAGCGCTTAGAACGGGAGTATAATCTAGATTTAATCATTACCGCACCCTCGGTAGTTTATAAGGTCGTCACCAATAAAGGTGAAGAACTCTACATTGATAATCCTAGCCGCTTACCTAACCCCAATGAACGGGAGAGAATTGAAGAACCCTATGTACAAGTAGAAATGATCACTCCCGAAATCTATGTCGGTTCTTTAATGGAGTTATCACAAAACCGTCGGGGTATCTTCAAAGATATGAAGTATCTCACCCAAGGCCGGACTACACTGACTTACGAGTTACCCCTGGCGGAAGTTGTTACCGACTTTTTTGATCAAATGAAGTCCCGTTCTCGCGGTTACGCTAGTATGGAATATCATCTAATTGGCTACCGGGAAAATCCCTTGGTGAAATTGGATATTATGATTAATGGTGATCCTGTGGATTCCTTAGCTATGATTGTCCACAGAGATAAAGCCTATAATGTGGGCAGATCAATGGCGGAAAAACTCAAAGAACTCATTCCCCGTCATCAGTTCAAAGTCCCCATTCAAGCATCTATTGGTGCTAAAGTCATCGCTAGTGAACATATCCCCGCCATGCGAAAAGATGTGCTAGCGAAATGCTACGGTGGTGACATCAGCCGGAAAAAGAAACTTTTGCAAAAGCAAGCTAAAGGTAAAAAGCGTATGAAGGCTGTAGGTACGGTAGATGTACCACAGGAGGCTTTTATGGCTGTGTTACGGTTAGATCAAAGTTAGTTTCCAGATTTCTGGATTTATCAAGACTCGTCTGTATATTAATTATAATTACAGGCGAGTTTGTTTTGATACTAAATAAGTACCTGAGCAAGATTATAGGAATAACGTTCGCGTAGCGTGTCGAAGACATACCGCACCAGGACGCACCAGAACACAAAGCAGTAAGAGTTTGAGAGTTTTTTGCGTAAGTCCTGATCTGTAACCCACATTCCGCAGATAAAATCCAATTCTGAATAATTATCACGAAAGATTCAGGGTTGTACAAACTTTACTCCAAAAATATTCTCAATAAATGAGATAAATTCCTAATAAACATTTTATAGTTCCTTTGAACTAAAATCCTGAAAACCCTTACCAAACAATGTTTTTGGAGATAATTATTTTTTTATTCTCCGCTTATGCGGAATGTGAGCTGTAAAATTCAAAATTCACAGTTTTTTATTAAAAGTTAACCCTGTTTCCCCCATATCAATGATGATTGTATCACCACCAACAAAGGTATTCTCTAGTAACTTTGTGGCTAGGGGATTTTCAACTTCTCGCTGAATTGATCGTTTTAATGGACGTGCGCCGTAAACTGGGTCATATCCAGCTTCTACAAGATGATCACAAGCTGCTTGGGATATCTCAAAGGAGATTTTTTGCTCTTTGAGAAGATTCTCCACCCGTTTGAGTTGAATCCGAATAATATGCCCCATTTCTGCACGACTAAGAGCGTGGAATAGGATAAGATCATCTACACGATTGAGGAATTCGGGGCGGAAGTGCGATCGCAAACTTTCCATCACTTTATTACGCATCATATCATACTTGCTATCATCACCGGAAACATCCAAAATATGCTCACTGCCGATGTTGCTAGTCATTACTATGACAGTGTTACGGAAATCTACAGCCCGTCCTTGGGAATCAGTAACTCTACCGTCATCGAGAACTTGTAGTAAAATATTAAATACATCGGGGTGGGCTTTTTCCACTTCATCTAACAACACCACTGAATAGGGATGTCGGCGAATTGCTTCGGAAAGTTGTCCCCCTTCTTCATAACCAACATATCCCGGAGGCGCACCGACTAGGCGAGAAACGGAGTGTTTTTCCATGTACTCGGACATATCCAAACGTACCAAAGCGTCATCAGAATCAAAGAGAAACTGAGCTAAGGCGCGGGCGAGTTCGGTTTTACCCACGCCAGTTGGTCCCATAAACAAGAATGAACCTATCGGTCGAGAGGGGTCTTTCATGCCAGCGCGGGCGCGACGAATCGCCGCAGAGACGGCGGAAACGGCTTCTTCTTGACCAATTACCTTTTCATGTAAATGACTTTCTAATTTAAGTAATTTTTGCCGTTCGGATTCTAAAAGCCTATTTACGGGAATTCCTGTCCATTTAGCGACAATTTCGGCAATATCGGCTTCTGTGACTTGTTCGCGCAGCAAAGTCGAACCCTGGGTTTGAATTTCTAACAGTTTCGCTTCTTTAATCTCTCTTTCTCGTTGGACTCCCTCTAATTTACCATATTTGAGTTGAGCGGCTTTATTCAAATCATAGTCACGTTCTGCTTGTTCAATTTGTAGTCTAAGATTATCTTCTTCTTTCTTTAACTCGCTAATAGCTTCTAATAACTGTTTTTCCCCTTGCCATTGTTCGTTGAAGATATGCTGTTTTTCGGTTAAAGTGGCAATTTCTGCCTCAATGCGTTCTAATCGTTCTCTAGTTTGGAAAATAGTTTGTTCTTCTCCAGATAATGAGAGTTTTTCCATTTCTAGCTGCATTAAACGTCTATCAATGGTTTCTAATTCTGCGGGTTTGGAAGTGATTTCCATTTTTAATTTTGCCGCGGCTTCGTCTACCAAGTCAATGGCTTTATCTGGTAGAAAACGATCAGCAATATAACGCGCTGACAAGGTTGCTGCTGCGACTAAAGCGGAATCGGAAATTTTGACGTTATGATGTACTTCATAACGCTCTTTTAAACCTCTTAAAATGGAAATTGTATTTTCTACTGTTGGTTGATCTACATAAACCTGTTGAAAACGTCTTTCTAATGCCGCGTCTTTTTCGATGAATTTACGATATTCATCTAAGGTGGTTGCACCAATACAGCGTAATTCACCACGAGCTAACATGGGTTTAAGTAAGTTACCCGCATCCATTGATCCTTGTTGATTAGAACCAGCACCGACAACGGTATGGAGTTCATCAATAAATAGGACTACTTGCCCATTTGATTCCGTAACTTCATGGAGAACGTTTTTTAAACGGTCTTCAAACTCACCTCTGTATTTTGCGCCGGCAATTAAGCTACCGATATCTAAAGAGATTAGTTGGCGGTTTTTCAGAGATTCGGGAACGTCACCATTTAGCATTCTTTGGGCTAATGCTTCAGCGATCGCTGTTTTGCCAACTCCCGGTTCACCAATTAACACAGGGTTATTTTTGCTACGTCTGGATAATACCTGAATTACCCGGCGAATTTCATCATCCCTACCAATAACTGGATCTAATTTTCCTGCTTTTGCCTGTTCTGTGAGATCCCGTCCAAATCTTTTTAAAGCTTCATAAGGTACATCCGCTTCAGTTTTTGCTGATGCTTTGACGGTGGGAGTATTGCGAACAGATTTAACTCCCATTTCCAACTTAACAACATCTATATTAAAACTTTTAAACAATTTTCTACCAATCCGGTCATCATCAGCCAAAGCTAGAATAAGATGACCTTCGGAGATTTCCTCCTCTCTCATTTTGGATCTAATTTCATCGGCTTTATCTAAAAACTTTTCTAAATTGCGTCCTAAGTAAAGTTGATCACTTTTAGCTACCCTGGGTTGACGCTGAGTAAAAGCCTCTAACTGTTGTTGAAACCGCACCGTATCAACCTCAGCACGAGTCAAAATAGCCGTAGCTAAAGCAGTGGGTTCTTCTAAAAGAGCAATAATTAAATGTTCAACTTCTAACTGTTGTTGTTTATAAGCACGAGCAACTTCTTGTGATTTTGCTACTGCTTCCCATGCTGTATCAGTAAATTTATCAGGATCTGTAGGCTGCATTTGTAAAATTTTAGATTTTAGACTTGTGATTTAAGTTTAGGAGGGAAATGGGTAATGGGTAAAGAAGTTATTGATCTTCCTACCCTCTACCTTAAATTATTCTGGAGTTTTTAACTGAATCAACTCAACTTTATAACCATCTGGATCATCAACAAAAGCAATGATAGTTGAACCATGTTTCATTGGACCTGGTTCTCGAACTACTTTACCACCCAGTTGTTTAATCGTCTCACAGGTGGCGTAAATATCATGGACACCCAAAGCAATATGACCGTAGGCATTACCTAAATCATACTTTTCTACACTCCAGTTATGGGTCAGTTCCAAAACTGTGTGATCACTTTCTTCTCCATAACCGACAAAAGCCAGGGTGAACTCTCCCCCAGGATAGTCTTTCTGCCGGAGTAGCTTCATTCCTAGCACATCACAGTAAAATTTCAAAGATTCTTGTAGGTTGCCTACTCGCAGCATGGTGTGTAGTAATCGCATAGTAACCGTTGCTAAACTTTGCCTTTATTTCTTCAATATTTTATATCTGATCAGCGATTTTGACAAAATCTGTAGGTATAGAATTACTCAAATTGAAACCCACAAGAACTTACTGGTATATGCCAAAGGTAGTTAAACTAATGGTATAATCTTTCTGTGATAAAATACAATCGGGGGTGAGAAAACCTCACTCCTAGATATTTTTGAGTTGACTAACTGTTTCTAACACAAGATAACCAATAGACTATGATCACTTCAGAAACATTTAATTCAGTACCAGTCACAGTTTTAACCGGGTATTTAGGTGCAGGTAAAACTACTTTATTAAATCATATTCTTACTTACGAACACGGTAAAAAAGTTGCTGTTATTGTCAATGAATTTGGGGAGGTTGGTATTGATAATCAATTAGTAATTGGTACCGATGAAGAAATATTTGAAATGAATAATGGCTGCATTTGTTGTACGGTGCGAGGTGATTTAATTCGCATCATTGGCAACTTAATGAAACGCCGTGATAAATTTGATCATTTAGTAATTGAAACCACGGGTTTAGCTGATCCTGCGCCTGTGATCCAAACGTTTTTTGTGGATGAAGATTTGCAAAGTCAATTATCACTAGATGCAGTGGTGACAGTTGTTGACTCTAAACATATTTGGCAACATTGGGAAGCAGATGAAGCACAGGAACAAATTGCTTTTGCTGATGTAATTTTATTGAATAAAACTGATTTAGTTACACCAGAAATTTTAGATGAATTAGAAACTCGCATTCGGTCAATGAATGCTATGGCTAAGATTTACCGCACCCATAACTCTGAATTAGCAATGTCAGCTTTATTAGGTGTGAAAGCATTTGATTTAGATCATGCCTTAGAAATTGATCCTAATTTTTTAGGAGAAGATGCCCATGAACATGATGAAACTGTGTATTCTGTCGCTATAGTTGCAGAAGGTTCTATAAATGGTGAAAAATTAAATGTCTGGATGACAGAATTACTCAGTACCCAAGGCACAGATATTTTTAGAATGAAGGGAATTTTAAATATTGCTGGTACAGATGAGCGTTTTGTTTTTCAAGGTGTTCACATGATATTTGATGGTAAACCTGATAGACCTTGGAAAGTAAATGAAACTCGCAAAAATGAACTGGTATTTATCGGCAGAAATTTAGATGAAGCCCAATTGAGGGCAGATTTTTTTGCTTGTATGAATTAGAAGAAAGGCGATTGTCACAATTATGAACTTAACAGATAGTGCATTTACAAAAGATTATTCAACTAGACTTAATGATTATGTTACTGCTTTAGCTTGGTCTAATCAAGGGGAAATATTGGCAGCGAGTTCTGGCACGGGAGAAGTTGTTTTATGGGAAAATGGTGAATTAAATATTTTACAATCTCCCACAGATAAAGCGGTAAATTGTCTCGCTTTTTCCCGTGATGGTAAATATTTAGCGATGAGTGGACAAGATGGAACAGTAAAAATTTGGTGCGAAAATGAATTAATGACCACCTTAGAAAATGCGCCAATTTGGGTTGATCAATTAGGATGGAGTTATAGTAATAATCAATTAGCTTTTAGTTTAGGTAAATATGTCCAAATTTGGGATGCAGATACATCCGAAGTTGTGGCTACTCTCAATTTTCAAGATTCTTCAATTTTGGGGATTGACTGGCGCAAAGATGGTAAATATTTAGCAATTAATGGCTATAAAGGTGTAAAAATTTGGTCTACTCAAGATTGGAATGATGAACCATTTATACTTTCTATGCCTACTGTGAGTACAGCAATGGCTTGGTCCCCAGATGGTGAATATTTAGCCTCTGGAAATATGGATCGGACTTTGACTGTTTTACAATGGGAAAATCCTGATCCTTGGGTAATGCGGGGCTTTCCGGGGAAAATTCGTCAATTAGCTTGGTCAGACGTGAAAACCGCCACAGGCGCGCCTATTTTGGCTGCTGCCAGCGTTGATGGAATAGTTTTATGGGAAAAATCCCCAGATGAATCTGTGGGTTGGGAAGCGGAAGTATTAAGTAATCATGTAGATATAATTAAGGCGATCGCTTTTGCGCGACAAAGTTTTAATCTCGCGTCTGCTGGTGCTGATGGTTGGTTATGTTTATGGGATGAAAACAAGGGAGTATCACAAATTTTTAGCGATGCAACCGCAGGTTTTTCTACCCTATCTTGGCATCCCCAAGGACAACTATTAGCTGCCGGTGGTGAACAAGGAGAATTAATAATTTGGTCAACTTCTAGGAAAACTTAACAATTCAGATTTGAGGATTTCTATTATATAGCAGGGGTAATTCATGAATTACCCCTAGGAGAAAACGGGGAGGGTTGAGTAGAGATGTTATCTATAATCCTGGCTTTGAATATTCCGTAATCTTGCCGCATCACGCATACCATAATCAGGACGAGTAAAGCGATTTAGCTGCATTTCAAAAAATTCCCGATTTGCTTGTAAATGCTTGGGATTTGGGTCATCCAAAGGATATAAAAGGGCAGTTCTCAAAGCTTGAATTACCGCAGATGTCACATTATACATGGAACGTTGGAAAGTAATCCCCAATTGAATTAACATATCCTCTTCTCCTCGACAATATTGTTGATAATAATCAACTAAATATTGAGGTAGAAAATGCAACATATCTTGCATTAATAACGTGGGAGGAATACCTGCTGTACCGACGGGAAAGACATCAGCGTAAAGAATGCCATAGTGGAAGTCCTTTTGATCTTCGGGAACTTGTCCTGCTTGGGCATTATATGATTTTGTGCCTCTAAATGGTGCTGTGCGATAAAAAACAGCTTCTACATAGGGTAATGCGGCCTCATATAACCAGGTAAAACCTTTAGATTTGGGGATGATTTCATAACATTCACCATCAACATAAACATGATGATAAATGGGACGACCGGCAATTGCAAATATGCCATTGACCAGGAAATTCATGGCATCAGGTACACCTTTAAAACCACCTTCATCATAAATATCGGACATCTCAAAAAATACAGGTGCCATGACTTCCCAAAAAAGTCCTAAATTAGAATAATAGGACATCATGCGGCACTTTTCCAAGAACATATCAGGAAACAGTTTATAAAGTGCTGACATGAGGGGATTTTTCCGAAAATAAGCTTTAATTGCTTTATCAGCATTAGCTTTATATTCTTCTGAATCTAAATAGGCATCAAATTGGTTAACTGGTGCATACATTTTGCGATGCCATAACATAGCTTGCATACAAGCTTCCGCAAATTCCATGTTAATTCTGTCATGGAATAAATGATGGAAAATCTTTGGCATTTTGGTAGTTTCACCTTTTTCCATAAATGCCAGAAGTTCTGGGTGGGCAGTAGCTATACCTCGCCAAATTCTTAAATCAGCATCATCACCTGCATAGTGATTATGTAAGTCTAAATATTCTTGGGGTAAGAAATATTTAAAAGCTGGTAAAGGTTCTAAAAATACTCTTTCGGCAATGTACAGTAAATCGCGCCAGTAGAAATCCATCGGTACAGCATAAGCTTTATAAATCCCGATGATTTGCATCAAGTTTTCCGGTGTATCTGGCAACATTGAACCGCCAGCTTCTAAGCGATAAATAATTTCTGCAAATTCGTGTTTTGAAGGTGGGATTTTTGTATTTGGTTTAGCTGGAGTTTGTACCATAATATTTTTGTTTTGGGTTTATTTGTTGGCTTTCCCAGTAGGAGACTGGGAACGGGATAACTACTTCAAGGCAATTACGGTTTTTTCTGGCGTAGGAATTGCCGCTACCATGGCGGTAGTTGTGGTTTCACTCCAACGCACTAACCAAACTGGTTGTACTCCCAAAAAGATGATTAAGGATGCCAAAATTAGGGCGGGTACTTTTTCATTCCATAATACTCTAGGGTAGTAGGCTAGGTTATTTTGCAGTTTGCCAAAACAGGTACGATTAAGAAGAATGACAAAATAAACTGCGGTTAAACCAGATGCAACTACACATAAAAGTGTGGGAATGGGGAAGGTAGAAAAACTACCTTGAAAGGAAATAAATTCGGCAATGAAACCTGTTAAACCAGGGATACCCGCGCTGGCCATGCCACCTAAAACCAGCAAAGCACTAATTAATGGTAAACCGCGAATGGGACTCATTAAACCATTCAGTTTGTCTAATTCTCTTGTTCCAACTTTGGTTTCAATAATACCGACTAAATGGAAGAGAATGGCGAGAATAATTCCATGACTAAACATTTGGGCGACTGCACCAACTAATGCTAAGGGTGTGGCGGCGGCTGCTGCTAGTAACATATAGCCCATGTGGCCGATAGAACTATATGCTACCATGCGTTTGATGTCTTTTTGAGCGATCGCTACCACTGCCCCATAAATCGCGCTAATCGCCCCCCAAATTGCTAAGGTTGGGGCGATAATATGCCATGTTTGGGGAAACATTCCCAAGCCAAATCGTAATAATCCATAAGTCCCTAGTTTTGCTAATATTCCACCTAGTAAAATGGCGATAGGTGCGGAAGCTTCAACGTAAGCATCTGGTAGCCAAGTATGGAAGGGAATTAAGGGAATTTTGATGCCAAAACCTAAAACTATTCCTGCTAACAATACTAATTGCATCCCGGCAGAAATGTTTTGTGTAGCCACAGCATCAAAGGCAAAACTGCGAGAACCAGTTAACCACACCATGCCTAAAAATGTGGCTAAAATTAAAGCCCCAGAAATTGCTGTATAAATCAGGAATTTCATGCCCGCATAGGCACGTTTTTCTCCTCCCCAAATGGAAATTAGTAAATAAAAGGGGATTAATTCTAATTCATAGAACAGGAAAAACAGGAGTAAGTTTTCTGATAAAAAAGCACCGGCAACACCACCACAAACCAATAAAATCAGGGAATAGAATAAACGGGGACGTTCTGTATCTTTGCTGCTGCTATAAATAGCAATCCAAGTAAGGAAGCTATTTAATACCAACATTAATATTGACAGTCCATCAACTCCTAGTTGATAACTCAAACCTAAGGTTTCATTCCAAGGTAGATATTCGGTAAATTGCATCCCTGGCTTACTGATATCAAATTTCAGGAGAATGAAAATATTCCACAGTAAAACTAAACCTGTAATGATTAAAGATGCTAACCGAATGCGATGGGCAGGAATATCTTTTGCTGGATAAAAGCCGATGATTATAGCTGCTACAATGGGCAACCAAATTAAAACACTCAACATATTTACTAATTGGTGATTGGTGATTGGTGATTGATTTACATTAAGGATTCAGGGAACAGGGAGGATAAAAGAAAAATGTTCTTCATCCGTCACTCTGATAGCGTTCACGTAGTGTGCCGAAGGCGGTGGCGTTAGCCATACTCCTGACTCGGTAACTCCTGCTGTAAATGGTATTTAAAAGAGTAAGAATTCAGGATAGAAAATACTCTAAGTCAGGAAAATCAAGGCTTTTCGAGTAAGTTATGATGATTTTTAAGAAAATATCACTTGCCTGTATTCCTGATTTTATAAGCATTCTGAATCCTGACTCGGTGAATTCTTACTTAAAAGATAAAATCTATGACTTGAATTCCCCAGAAAGGCCATGTCACCCATGCACCTAAACAACCAACTCCTAATAGGACTGTCAAGGCATAAAATTGAGTTTGTCCATTGTTGCTATATTTTAAGCCTTCACCACCTAAAAGGGAGAATAACCCGACAAAATTGACAATCCCATCTACTACAAATCTGTCCAGCATATCGGCAAATTTAGACAGTTGGGCAACGCCGAAAATAATGGTGATTTTGTAAAGTTTAGGGGTGTAAAAGTCGTAAGCAAATAGATTTTGTAAACCTTGCCAGGGTAAACGAATTGGTTTAGGAATGTTGCCTAAGTAGATGATGCTGCTAATACTGCAACCAAAGACACTTGACCAAATTAATAGGAGGGCGACATCTTTATTTAATGTTACCCAATCGGGAAGTAATGATAAACTTTGCAAGACTAAAGGCAGGTGTAACACAAAGCCGCATAAAATCATCATTGGTAATACCATTAACCAAATAGCTTCCGGGGAGCGTTCACTCATTTGTTTGGGTTTACCACCAAAAATTAAGCTAAATTCTCTAGTTAAACTAAATGCAGTTAAGGCATTAACAAAAATTACTATTCCTACTAAAGTTGGATGTGTTTCCCATAAGCCATCGGCTAGTTTAAATAAAGCCCAAAAACTCCCTAAAGGGGGAAAACCAATTAAACCCAATGTACCGATAATAAATGCTAAACCAGATATGGGACGACGTGACCACAGCCCACCGAGTTGGGTAACATCTTGAGTCACACTGTTCCAAACTATTCCCCCGGTACTCATGACTAATAATGCAGAGGCGAGGGCATGGGTGAGAACTAATAATAATGCGGCTTCGTTTTGTTGTGTGCCTACAGCAATAAAGATTAAGCCCATGTAAACACTGACAGAATAGGATAAGCAGCGTTTAATGTCAATTTGAGCGATCGCAATTAATGAACCACCAATGGCTGTCAATGCACCAATAGCGACTATCGCTGAAGATGCTACAGGGGATAAACTAAACACTGGCTGCAATTTAATCAACACCCATGCACCACTGGCAACTACCACGGAACTCCGCAAAATTGTACTGGGAATAGGCCCCTCCATCGCTTCATCTAACCACAGATGCAAGGGAAACTGAGCGCATTTACCCATTGGACCGGCAATTAATCCGAAACATACTAAGGTGATAATTGTGGGGTCAACATTGGCCGTGGCTGCCCATTCGGCTAATTCTGTATAATTCCAAGTTCCTGAAAGTGTCCAAAGTCCTAAGACACCCATTAACAAAAACAAGTCTCCTACCCGTTTGGTTAAAAAAGCGTCTCGCGCCCCAGTCACTACCAAAGGCTGACTAAACCACAAACCTACTAATAAGTAAGTTCCCAAGGTGAGAATTTCCAGAATTACATAGGTGAAAAACAAATTGTTACACAAAACTAAAGCGCAAAGACCAGCTTCAAATAATCCCAATAAGGAAAAGAAGCGTCCCCAACCCCAGTCCATTTCCATGTAACCAATAGCATATATCTGCGCCAGCAAGTTCAAGCCGGTAATAATAATGATTGCCCCGACGCTGATGGAAGAAAGTTCTAAATTAATGGTCAGGTCTAAACCTGCTGTAGATAGCCAAGGTATAAATACTTCTTGAACTGGATGATTCCAAGTGGCAGGGAAGGCTAAGACAGCATGGAAAAAGGAGAAAAAGGTCATTACCGCATTGACGTATCCTGCTGGTCTAGGCCCGGTTTTGCGAATGATCCCCGGCGACCAAGGTATGGCTAAAAGCCCACCAATTAAAGCATAAACTGGAGTTAGCCAAACAGTGTCTAGAAAATACTGAGCCATTCAATTACCTCTATAGTTTGCATCAAAAATTAAGGAAAACACACCAACTATGGTTGATCCCCATCAATCTAGGTGTGACGGAGAATGGCAATTTATCTTTGTTTAATATTCTTAAAATTAGCTTACCGTTATCTGTGCCAAAAAGGAATTACTTAATTAGATAGATTCACGATATTTTCTCTAACTTATTCTTATATTTCAATGGATTACATTATTAAATAGTAGCTATTGATTATAGCCTATGCTAGGTTGGCGCTGAAAATTGTCGTTATAGCAAGGCAAGAGGCAAGAGTAAAGAAGTTTTCAGCGATTTTACGTTTCTTTACACAGTTTGATTTTATTGTGTTCACCTACTTATGTATTTTATTTGTGTTTCTATAATACCTATGATCAAGGGGTGGAAAACTCCACCCCATCAAACTCACACTTTAGCAATTATGTCAAGATGCAAATGAGGGAAATTATTTTCCACAATAGATATAGGAGTGAAAATTGTCCCTACAAGGGTTTGGTGGTTATACACATTTAATACAGGTGGGTTGAGTTGACTAATGGGCGCTGGTTTCATATCCCGGTAATCAATAATTTGGACAATAACTAGGTAGGCGATCGCTAGTAGAATAGAAATTGCACCTGTAATAATTGCAACTATCTGAGAACGGTTCATGGGTATTTCCTACGAATGTTATATAGAGTCCTATATATCCAGTTTGCCAGAATATATCAAAAGCTGATATTATAACTGCAACGATAGAATATAGAAGTGAATAAATATGTTTAATTTCAAAACGATAGGGAAACACTCAGTAGGAATCGTCCAACTACAGAAGATTATTTTTACAGTATTCCTGACTCTGAGCATTAGTTTAATAGCTCCTGCCACTTCTTGGGCTGCTAATTTAGGAGTTGAGTCAGGTTATCTTAGTCCTTGTCCATCTTCTCCTAATTGCGTTGTTAGTCAAAATGGCGATACTCAACACGCTATTGCACCAATTACCTATCATGTAGAACGAGATAAAGCTAAAGAGATAGTATTAAAAGTTCTCACTGTTGTTCCTCGCACAGAAGTGATTGAACAAACAGATAATTATATTCATGCTATTTCTAAAAGCCGCATCTTTAAATTTGTTGATGATGTGGAGTTCTATTTTCCTAAAAATGAATCAGTTATTCATATTCGTTCCTCATCTCGTGTGGGAGATTCGGATTTTGGTGTTAACCGCACTCGTTTAGAACAAATTCGTTTAGCTTTACGGGATTTAGATATTTAGATTGTTTAGCTATTTTTTGGCCGTTTTAAGGGGACAGAATTAATAGGCCCCAGAATTTGATTTAAACCCTGTAACTGTTCCGCCGTACCCATACAAATTAGGGTATCTCCTGACATTAAAATAGTATCACCTGTTGGACCACCAATGAGAGTACCATCGAGGCGGCGAATAGCTAGAACTAATGCACCAGATTGCGATCGCAATTTGGCTTTTTGTAAAGTTTGACCCACAAAAGGACACCTATCTGGATCTAGTAAAAATTCTTCCATATATAATTGGCGGTCTGCACCGGAGAGAATCCCATCCACAAAGTCTAAAATTTGCGGTCTGAGGGCTGCTGCCGCCATGCGTTTTCCCCCTGTAATATATGGTGAAATTACGGCATCTGCGCCACCGCGCTGTAATTTTTGCAATGATTCTTCTGTACTGGCGCGAGCGATCGCCCTAATTTCTGGATTCAGAGTTTTTGCTGAGAGAACAGTGTATAAATTTTCTGCATCCGAAGGCAAAGCGGCGACAATACAAACTGCTCGGTCAATACCAACCTTAAACAAGGTATCATCTAATGTTGCGTCACCTTGAAAAACAGTGTAACCAATTTCTTGGGCTTTTTGTACTGATTCAAATTCTGAATCAATAATTACAAAAGGAACACCTTCAGAATGAAATTCCTTAGCAATTTGTCGCCCAGTACGGCTAAATCCACAAATAATATAATGTCCTGATAATGATTCCATTAAGCGCCTTTGTTGTCGCAGTCGAATTCCTTCGAGAAAATAGCCTTCAATTACTGCAGCTGTAAATCTATTCACAATATAACCAATATTCACCACACCCATCAAAATTAAGGCAATGGTAAACAACCGCCCCCGACTTCCTAATGGATGAGTTTCTCCATAACCGACAGTGGCCAAAGTAATCACAGTCATGTAAGCCGCATCTTCCCATGACCAACCTTCAACCAAACAATACCATAAAGTCCCAATTAAAAAAATAAAACCTAGAGCCAGTGCCCCAGCCATTAACTCTTTTTGAATATGTTGATATTTTTGCTCAAGGTTAGAATACACAGGTAATTAAAAATTAAAAATTAAAAAATTTCTCCTTCATCTTAACTCAAAAGTAGGGGCGAAGCATTCGGATGATAGTCTTAGCTAAAAACGGATAATTAATTGTCCGAATGCTTCGCCCATAAACTATTGACGCACAACTTAAAATTATCCATTGATCTGAGAGGTCGAGGATCTGGGTATGGGTAATAAGTAGGGGCGAAGCATTCGGATGATAGTCTTAGCTAAAAACGGATAATTAATTGTCCGAATGCTTCGCCCATAAACTATTGACGCACAACTTAAAATTATCCATTGATCTGAGAGGTCGAGAATCTGGGTATGGGTAATAAGTAGGGGCGAAGCATTCGGATGATAGTCTTGGGTAAAAACCGATAATTAATTGTCCGAATGGGTAATAAGTAAGGGCGAAGCATTCGGATGATAGTCTTGGGTAAAAACCGATAATTAATTGTCCGAATGGGTAATAAGTAGGGGCGAAGCATTCGGATGATAGTCTTGGGTAAAAACCGATAATTAATTGTCCGAATGGGTAATAAGTAGGGGCGAAGCATTCGGATGATAGTCTTAGCTAAAAACCGATAATTAATTGTCCGAATGCTTCGCCCATAAACTATTGACGCACAACTTAAAATTATCCATTAATCTGAGAGGTCGAGGATCTGGGTATGGGTAATAAGTAAGGGCGAAGCATTCGGATGATAGTCTTGGGTAAAAACCGATAATTAATTGTCCGAATGCTTCGCCCCTACACTGGGGATCTGGGTATGAACAATTATGTAATTATATGTATTTTAGCAATAATTCTTTACTTAGGCGATTACTGAGAATCAAATAATTAAGATAATATAGGAATAATATTTGATTTATGAAAAGATAATTAGGGTTATTATCTATTATGTCTAGGTTATTAATTACCCAATACCAAACAGAAGTACAAAAAATCATTCAATTTGGTGGTTCACGGAAAGAAACATCTATTCGTGTTGCTTTCCAAAACCTGTTAAATGAATATTGCAAACCCCGTGATTTTCTACTCATTCCTGAATTAGATTATAAATTACCAAATGGTAAAGTCGTTTATCCCGATGGTACAGTTAAAGATGCTTTGCGGTTAGATTGGGGTTACTGGGAAAGTAAGGATCAATATGATAATTTAGATCAAGAAATTGAGAAAAAGTTAAATAAAGGTTATCCCGATAGTAATATTTTATTTGAAGATTCCCAAACCGCCGTTTTAATTCAAGGTGGTACAGAAACTGGGCGCGTATCTATGCAAGATGCGGACGCGCTAGATGGTATTATTAATAACTTTATTAATTTTGTCCGTCCTGAAGTGCGGGACTTTCGAGAAGCGATAGAAATTTTTAAACAGGATATACCCATTATATTAAACTCTCTCAGAGATTTGATAAATTGTCAAGAGGAAAATAACACATCTTTTCAAACAGCAAGAAATAAGTTTTGGGAAATTTGTAAAGAGTCTATTAACCCGGAAATCACAACTTTTGATATTCGGGAAATGATGATTCAGCATATTTTAACTGAGGATATTTTTATTAATATTTTCAGTGAGTCGCAGTTTCATCAAGAAAATAATGTTGCGAGGGAGTTACAAGGGGTAATTTCCACATTTTTCACGGGAAGTTTAAAGCGGAATACTTTGGGGAGTATAGAAAGATATTATGCAGTCATTAAAAGAACTGCGGCAAATATTGTTAACCATCAGGAAAAACAGAAGTTTTTAAAAGCTTTATACGAGAACTTTTATAAAGCATATAATCCCAAAGCTGCGGATAGATTAGGAATTGTGTATACTCCTAATGAGATTGTCAGGTTTATGATTGAAAGTACAGATTTTTTAGTACATAAACATTTTGGTAAGTTGTTAGCGGATAAGGATGTAGAAATTTTAGATCCTGCGACGGGTACGGGAACTTTTATTACTGAATTAATTGATTATTTACCTCCCCAGAGTTTACAGCACAAATATAAACATGAGATTCATTGTAATGAGGTGGCAATTTTACCTTATTATATTGCGAATTTGAATATTGAATATACCTATAATCAGAAAATGGGAGTATATGAGGAGTTTGAAAATATTTGTTTTGTAGATACTTTGGATAATACCTTGTTTGAAGGAAAGCAAATGGATTTGTTTGCCATGACTGTGGAGAATACTGCAAGAATTAAAAGGCAGAATGATAGAACTATTTCTGTGATTATTGGAAATCCTCCTTATAATGCAAATCAACAGAATGAAAATGATAATAACAAAAATCGTGCATACTCAGAAATAGATAAGTTAATTAAGGCTACTTATGTTAAGGAAAGTACAGCACAAAAAACTAAAGTTTATGATATGTATTCTCGTTTTTTTAGATGGGCTACTGATAGACTAGGAGATAATGGAATTATTGCTTTTATTACTAATTCATCTTTCATTAATGCAAAAGGCTTTGATGGTTTTAGAAAAAGTGTAATCAACGAATTTAATTATATTTATATAATAGACTTAGGTGGAGATATTAGAGAAGGTGATACAACAGGTAATGTTTTTGACATTATTACTGGCGTTGCTATTACTTTTATGATTAAAATAAAATCCAAAAATAAGCTACCTTGCCAAATTATGTATTGTAATACTGAAAATTTTAATTCAGCACAGGAAAAACTTGATTTTTTAGGAAAAACTAAATTTGATTGTTTTGCTTTTGAACATATTAAACCTGATCATCAAAATAACTGGGTTAATTTAACTGATAATGATTTTGATGATCTAGTTTCTATAGCTGATAAAAAGAATAAATCTATTTTTGAGGTATGTTCTAATGGAGTTGCTACTAATAGAGATGAATGGGTATATGATACTGATTTAGAGAATTTAGAAAATAAAAGTATATTCTTTATTGATGAATATAATTATGAGGTTCAAAGATGGATTCAATATAAAAAAGATAACAAATATCAAGATATAAAGCAAGAAGATAATCCTATTGTAGATAAGTTTCTTGCTGAAAGAAATCTAATTAAATGGAGTTCAAGAATTAAAAGAGATAAATTAAGAAAAGAAAAAACAGATGTTTTTAATCAAGAAGATTTAAGAGAATCCCATTATAGACCTTTCGTAAAGAGATATATCTATTTTAGTTATATTCCCATTGATATAAAAGGTTCACAGCATTTATTTTTCCCTAAAAAAAGTTCTAGCAATCATGTTATTTGCTTTGCGAATAATGAACAGACTGATATTCTTGTTTTAGCTATTAATACTTTATGTGATTTGAATTTTTGTGCAAGAGGATCTAGTTGTTTTGCATTATATACTTATGACGAAAATGGAAACCGCATTGATAATATAACCGACTGGGGACTAAAACAAATTCAAACCTATTATCAAGATACAACAATTACCAAAATAGACATCTTTCATTATACCTACGCAGTCGGGAGCATATCAACTTTGTT
>NZ_PGEM01000131.1 GCF_002934005.1 Cuspidothrix issatschenkoi CHARLIE-1
CAGTGTGTGGTAGTTCACAAGTCTATCTAGAGTGAGATTTATGGCGAGATAAGAGCTAAAATTAGCAATTGAAGAGTTACCCAATGTCATGTTTGATATATTGCCTTTTAGCTTTGAATTAGATAAAAATGCGATCGCTGGAGGTTGTTTATGGGCTTTAGCCTTGTATTTGGCTTTTTCCCAACTTCGAGAATGGGTAACGATACAACTCAATCGCTGGTTTAATTTTGCTGAACGTTCCCTCTACACCAGTCAAGCAGAATTTGAAAAAACACGCAAAGCTAGAGAATCCCAAAATTCTTTCTATGCTTCACTATTTAGTGTTTTTCCCTTTTTGATCTTTGGTGGTGTATCTAACTGGATTTTAGATATCAGTTTAGGTAATAGCTGGGGAATTAGTACGGGTATACTTGCTTGTATGGGTGCTGGTGTGTATGAACTAGGACGCAAACACGGGGAAGAATAGGGAAAAATTATTGATTTTGTTGGGTTCGCTATCGCTTAACCCAACCTACAATTTTGAGAAATATTCAAAATATTCCCTATTCTACATTTACCCAAAAATCTGCGGTTTTAATTTTGCCATTGCGGTTAAATTGCGTCCACATTTTATATGTTCCTGATTTGGGGAATTTAGTATGAAACTCTATTTTTCCATTGGTAGTATTTTTCATGGCGTGTGCATGAATATAATCAGCTACCGTCAGGGGCGATGAACTTTTGATAATTACTAAATGTCCTTTTTCACCTAAGTAGGGCTGGAGGTCTGTAACTGGTTGATTTTTATTATCCTTGACATCAAAAGTTAAAGTTATATCTGCACCTGCTTTAATAGTTTTTTCGGAAACATTTAAGTTAACTTTAGTATCTGATAAAGTTTTAGTTTTTGTAAATTTTTCTAAGTTTTTGGGCATGGGAACTGCACCAGGAATGGTGATATTTGTTAATGAAACAGTTTCCTTTTTTCCAGTAGGTTTATAATCACTAAACATAATATAACTTCCAGATTCAGGAAAAGTTGCACTGACTTCAAAACGTCCATTTTCTTTATATTCTGGATGGATATGATCAAAATTACGTAAATCATCACTGACAACTATCAGGTGCATGATTTTTTCTTGAAAAATATCAAATTTAGTCACAGGTTTTCCTGTAAAATCTTGAATATCTATGGCTAAATTCAGAGGTTGATTAGGTACTAACTTTTCGGGAGGAGTTAATTTAGCTTTAGTATTGACTGGTGAATGATTTTCATGGTTTGTATGTTCCATATTATGTCCATCATGATTCATCTGACTCGGTGTAGATGAAACTGGGGTTTGGGGAGATTGAACCGTAGATGAACAAGCAGGAGTTAATAATAAAAATGTGAGGGTGAAAACACTATAAACCAATCGTTTCATTGTGATGTTGTCCTGTGTTAATTGATGCAGCAGAAGGCAGTAGGTAAAATACAATTACTGTAGCTGAATATGTAGGAATTGAGGATACAGAATGAATCATAGTTTTAGAGTCATTATTGATAATTGAGCTAAAAACAGACTTCTGGAGAATTATTGCTACCAACAAATATTCTGACTTCTGACTCGGTGACTCGGTGACTCCTGACAATTTACCGCAAAGATTGACTTTTAACTACTTTATTCATAACATCTTTTTTTTCGGGATTAGGTAATAAGGCTAAATCAATCAAAGGTAATTTGATCATTACTGTTGTCCCTTGATTTAAACCCAAACTTTCTAAGGTGATTTTACCACCCATGAGTTCAATTAAATTACGAGAAATAGCTAAACCTAATCCAGTTCCTTCAAATTTGCGGGTAGTTGTACCATCAACCATCACAAAAGGACGAAATAGTTTACCTTGTTCTCCCGGATCAATACCAATTCCTGTATCTTTAACAGATACGATCACACAAGGCTGATAATTATTTAAGTTAATATTTGTGCTAACTTGAATACTACCTGCATCGGTAAATTTAGTAGCATTACCAATCACATTAATTAGCA
This sequence comes from Cuspidothrix issatschenkoi CHARLIE-1, assembly GCF_002934005.1. GTDB lineage: Bacteria > Cyanobacteriota > Cyanobacteriia > Cyanobacteriales > Nostocaceae > Cuspidothrix > Cuspidothrix issatschenkoi. The sequence continues at coordinate 2,011 of NZ_PGEM01000131.1, forward strand.
CTTGTTTGAGTTTGATAACATCAGCTTTAATGGGAATAGGTTTATCACCTATATCACAAATTAATTGCAGTCCTTTATGTTGAACATTTACTGATTGTAAATTAATTACCTCTAATAATAATTGTCGTAAATCTAGGGGTACTAGAGTTACAGAAAGTTTCCCAGCTTCTATTTTAGAAATATCCAGTAAATCATTAATTAAACCTAATAGATGAATGGCTGTATCATCGGCTTTTTTGAGAAATTCCAATTCTTCTTCTCTAGAATCACATAAATCATCACGCACTAAACGAATACAGTTAATAATAATATTTAAGGGATTTCTTAATTCATGGGAAGTTGTAGCTAAAAACTGACTTTTGATATGATTTGCTGACTTGGCTTCTTTCCAAGCAATTTCCAATTCTTCCGCCCAATCTTTTAGTCTTTCTACCATTTGATCCAATGCTTGTGCTAATTGATTAAATTCTCGAATTTTGAAATTGCGGGGAATAGGTTGTGCGGCGTGATGACTATGCAAATTAACAGCATAATCGCGGAGTTCTTCAATAGGATCTGCTAGGTAAGGAACTAAATATAATGATGCAAATAAACTTGCCCCAATTAAACCTACAGTTAAAACAATGAGAATAAGTTTGATTTCTTCTAACCCAAATAGGGCATTTTCTACGGTTGTTACCGCCAGGACAACCCATCTTTGTGACGGTTTAGTGGTGATGGGTTTAGCAGTAGCTGTATAACCTGAAATCAATTCTTTACCTTCCACAAAAGACAAATTACTGGAATTATCATGTCCAGCTAATGCACTTTTCATGATCTCTTTAATTCTGTTTACATCAGAATAATTTTTGATATTAGTACCAATTCTTTCTGTTAATGGATGTGCTAAAACTCTACCATCTTCAGAAATGACGACTAAAAAACCAGTTAGTGAACCAGGATGGTTAGGATTTTGTTGGTATAATGTAGTTTTAAGACCTAATCTGTAAGCTAAATTTCCCCGTTGATTAGCAACAGGAATTGATAAAAATAATTGTAATTGACTTTGTTTGTCTAAGTTACCAGTTTTTCCCGCTTGAGGTGGTAGGAGAAATTTAATATCAACATCATTGTTACTAGGCGATAATCCTGATGGAACAATGTCTTTATTACCACAACTACTAGCAATAATGTCAGCTTTTTGCAGTCTGGTAAGTTGCAGACAATCAATTTTAGTTGGTAGTTGTTGTTTTAATTGTTGGAGAAATTTTTGAATTTCTGAAGATGAACCAGAACGAATTACTTTTGTTTGACTAGCTGTAATTAAATTTGAGCGTAAAGCTGCAATATCATCACTAATTTTTTCTCCTTTATTGACTGCACTTTCGGTTAAATTTTGTCGAGCTGTATTTAATAAACTAGAACGGGCTTTATTCAGGGCGACTATTTCCCCAATTAATAATACTGGAACAAATACTAACAGAATTCTGGTTACTAAAATGCGTCGAAATGATGATTGTCGAGATTTAGCCATTATTTGTCTCACTTTGCATCTTCAAAACATTAAAATCAAAACATGAAATTGCAGAAATTAAAGGAGACAATTTATAAATTGATAATACATTGCTGGTTAATATAAGTGGCGCAAAAAATCAAACTATACAGCAGGAGGCAGGGCTGAAGCTATGACTAAAAACCTTTAATTATTTATGTTGCTGTACTTAATTAGCGAATAAAAACAAGCCAGATCAGGCAAAAACAAAATTTTTGGTTGTTATTTCAGTTTTGCTTTGTTGAATATAACCTATAATTATTTGATTGATTGATTAGCAGTAAGCATAAACATGATATATGAAAAAGTATTAAATGTAGGTTAAATAGTGAATAGTGTTGCATAGTAATATTAATGGTGTAAAATTCATCAAAAATGTGTTGTATATACTATAGATTGTTGGTAAATCTCAACAAAAAATTTATATGGAACATCGTCCTCATACCACAGTAGTTTTAGCCATGAGTGCTGATGGTAAAATAGCAGACTTTAGGCGATCGCCTGCCCGATTTGGCTCAAAGGCTGATAAAGCACACCTAGAAAAACAAATTGCTGCCTCTGATGCCGTTTTATTTGGTGCTGGCACTCTTCGTGCTTACGGTACTACAATTACCATATCTGAGACAATACTCTTGCAACAAAGAATCAATGCCAAGAAGCATACCCAACCAGTTCATATAGTGATTTCCCCTTCAGGCAATCTGAATCCGGACATTAAATTTTTTCAACAACCCGTAAGACGTTGGTTACTCACAACCTCTTTAGGTGCTAATGTTTGGCAAGAAAATCCTGGATTTGAGCAAGTTTTAGTGTTTGAAACTCCCACAGGAGAAATTGACATTCTGGCTGCTTTAAAATATTTAGCAGGTTTAAAAATTCACCGTCTCGCTATCTTGGGAGGAGGACAATTAGTAGCATCTTTTTTCGCATCTAATTTAATTGATGAAATTTGGCTGACTATTTGCCCCTTAATTTTAGGTGGTAGTATTGCCCCTTCACCTGTTGGCGGTATAGGATTTTTAGCGGATCTTGCGCCTAAGTTAGAATTACTAGAAGTATCTAGAATTGACCAAGAAGTTTTTCTTCACTATCGGAAAATTGAGAACTAAATTCACAATCTAAAATGGCAATTTTTAAAGAACACAAACCTAAATATTCTTTTGTCTGGACACAAACCATTGCTGATATTCCCCAATCAGCTTGGGACGCTTTAGCCCTACCCTTAAAAACCCCTTTTTTAGAATGGCATTGGTTGAATAATTTGGAAATATCCCACAGTGCAACAGCTAATGCTGGTTGGTTGCCAAATCATTTAATTGTCTGGCGAGATCGAACTTTAATTGCTGCTGCACCATTATATTTAAAAGGACATAGCCAAGGGGAATTTGTCTTTGATCATCAGTGGGCAGAATTAGCCTCTCGGTTAGGAATAGAATATTATCCAAAACTGCTAGGAATGACACCATTTACCCCAGCAGAAGGTTATCGCTTTTTAATTGCTTCTGGAGAAAATGAAGAAGAAATTACAGCTTTAATGCTCCATGAAATTGATAATTTTTGTGTTAAACATGGCATTTCTGGCTGTCATTTTCTCTATGTTGATCCCCAATGGCGACCGCTTTTAGAACGACAGGGTTTTACAACTTGGTTACATCATAGTTATATTTGGGGAAACACTGGTTTCCAAACTTTTGATGATTATTTAACTGTATTCAATGCTAATCAAAGACGGAATATTAAGCGCGAACGCAAAGCTGTAGAAAAAGCAGGTTTAAAACTACAAGCTTTGACAGGTGAGGAAATTCCTAATTCTTTGTTTCCTTTAATGTATGATTTCTATGCTGATACCTGTGATAAGTTTGGTTGGTGGGGCAGTAAATATTTAACCAAGAAATTTTTTGAACAGTTATGTCATAATTATCGTCATCGGGTCGTATTTTTTGCCGCTTATAATCAGCAAGATCCGCGCCATCCTGTGGGAATGTCCTTTTGTTTATTTAAAGAAGATCAACTATATGGACGTTATTGGGGTAGTTTTCAACAAATAGATTGCTTACATTTTGATGCTTGTTATTATACACCAATTGAATGGGCGATCGCTCGTGGTATCCAAAGTTTTGATCCCGGTGCTGGTGGTAGACATAAAAAACGCCGAGGTTTTCCAGCTACCCCTAATCACAGTCTCCACCGCTTTTATAACAACCGTTTAGGACAAATTATTCTCCCGTGGGTACGTCAAGTAAATCAAATGGAACAACAAGAAATAGATGCTATTAATGCAGAATTACCTTTTAATTAGGTAAGCAGTGTGGGATCTGAATAGAAAAATTTCACACAATAATTACACTAAAGATGTAATCTAAAAATACGTCTCCATCAATTTACTTTTAACAACAGCTATGGATTTACTACTTGAAGATTTGACAGCAATTGATAATAAACTTTCCCAGCGTCATATTGATCTCGACCCCAAAGGCTATTTTATTATCTATATAGACCCCAATCAAAAATTAATTTATGCCAAGCACTTTACTAATATTATTGATGAACGGGGTTTAGCAGTAGATCCGGAAACAGGGAAGGTAATTCCCGCACGGGGTAAAGTGGAAAGAACCCACACAACTGTATTTAGCGGCCGCACAGCTAAAGAACTATGTGTAAAGGTTTTTGAAGAAAATCAAGAATCTCTAGTAACTTTCTTAGATCATGCAGCCTATTTAGGTAGAGAATTTGTTCGCGCTGAAATGGCTTTGGTCTCAGGACAAGAGTACATTCAAGATTAACACCAACCCACTGATCAAACCGGGGTTGGATTACTGGCCTGCTACAACTATACAGACTTGTGTAGATTCGTAACAGGCAAAAGGATTTTAATCATCACATAAGATTGGTATTAGCCTATCTTATTTAAGAGGAATTATTAAACCAATAAATGTAAGAATTCAGAGAATAGGAAAGAAAAATTTTCTTCATTCTTCATCCTGAACTCCTGATAGCAAAGCGTCGCGTTAGCCATACTTCTGTATTCTTACCAGTAAATCAATTTTTATCAAATTACGAAATTTTAATATGAAAAAATCAGTACATGATGATGAAGTTGCTAGAATAGAAGCCCTTTTACAATACAAAATTCTGGATACTGCACCAGAAACCGTTTTTGATGATTTGACTCGGTTAGCAGCTTATATTTGTGGCACTCCCATAGCTTTAATAAGTTTAGTTGATAGCAACAGGCAATGGTTTAAGTCTAAAGTTGGATTAGAAACTGTAGAAACACCTCGTGATATTGCATTCTGTACTCACGCCATTTGCCAAACAGATGTTTTTCTTGTTCCCGATGCCACACAAGATGAAAGATTTGTTAATAACCCTTTAGTCACATCTGAACCAAATATCCGATTTTATGCAGGTGTACCTCTAATTAATGCTGAAGGTTATGGTTTAGGAACATTGTGTGTAATTGATGATGTGCCAAGGCAACTTTCACCTAAACAATTGGAAGCTTTGCAAATTATTGCCCAGCAAGTGATGAAGCAGTTAGAACTGCGCCGCAATTTAGACGGATTACTGTTGATAAATAAAAAAAGTAAACAACAAAAGAAAACTCATAAACTGTTCTTAATTAGAATTACCAGTTGGTTTGGTATAACATCTTCAATTCTCGCCATGATTGGCATCTTCTCTTACCAAAATTTGCAAAATTTTATCAAAACCAATACTCAGCAATACCAAACTTTAGAAAAGATTAATACTCAGTCAGAATTAGTATTGTATATTAAGCAAGCTGAAAATGAACAAAGTAATTATATGCTCAGTGGCGAGCAAGTTCATTTACAAAATTATCAAAAATCAGTGATGAAAATTAACCAGGAAATTGCTAATCTGAAAAAATCAGAGGTAATGATCCCCGAATTTAAGCAAGAACTGGCGAGATTAGAATCACAAATAGCCACAAAAATATATAGAATCAAAGAGAATATTGATTTGCGTCAACGCAATAGTCCAGAAAGAGCCTTAGAGATTTTTCTGAAAAATCAAAAAAAATTATCTAGCAAGTCTATATATGAAAAAATAGATAAAATTTCTCAAAATGATCAATTATTACTTACAGAACAAGCTAATAAATTAAAAACAAACACACATAATATGATGATGGCTATGGTAACTGCTATTACTATATGTATCATTATTTTTGTGATGATTTACTATTTAATATATCGAGAAATTAGTGGGCGTAAATCTGTAGAAGAATCACTGAGAACCGAGCGTAACTTTATTTCTAGTATTCTAGATACAGCCAGTGTTTTAGTCATGGTGCTTGATACCCAAGGGCAGATTGTCCGGTTTAATCGAGCTTGTGAAAAAATTACTGGTTACAACTATGATGAAGTAATTCAGCGATGTTTTTGGAATATATTTTTATCTGCACAGGATCAGCCATTAATTCAAGATATTTTTCACCAAATAGTTTTAAATAAACGACCTCAAGAATATGAAACAACTTGGCTTACCAGAAATGGTGAACCAAGATTAATCGTTTGGTCAAATACTATTCTTTTTGATAATGAAAATGAAATAGAATATATCGTTAGTACAGGTGTAGATATTACTGAACGTAAACAATCAGAAGATTCTCTACAACAACAACTAACAGCCATAGAATCAGCTAGTGATGGTATTGGTATTGTAGATACTCAAGGCAAGTATATCTATCTCAATAGTTCTCACGTCAAGATATTTGGATATGATAAACCTGATGAAATTATCGGCAAAACATGGAAATACTTTTACCATGAAAAAGAAATTATCTTGTTTGAAAATCATATCTTTCCCCTGCTGATGAAAAATGGTTATTGGCATGGAGAATCAATCGCTAAAAGGAAAGATGGCTCAACATTTGACCAAGAAATTTCTTTAACATTGCTTAAATCTAACGGTATAATTTGTGTTTGTCGTGATATTACCATTCGCAAACAATCTGAACAATATTTGACTTTACAATATACAGTAACTAGTGCCTTAGCAGGAGCAAAAAATATTCACAATGCTACCCATCGCACCTTAAAAGGAATTTGTCAAACTTTAGGTTGGGATTGGGGTGAAATCTGGATTATGGACAAATCAGAAAATGTGTTGCGGTGTCTAGATATTTGGTGTGGATCATCTTCAGAATTTAAGAGTTTAGAAGAGATTACCAGACAAATGACTTTTTCTCCAGAAATTGACCTACCTGGACAGATTTGGTCGCAATTTGAGCCAGTATGGCTGACTAATATTGCTAATTGTGAAAATTTTCTGCGAATAGATATTGCCCTGAAATTAGGATTAAAAACTGCCTTTGGTTTTCCCATTCATGGAGGTAATACAACTATGGGAGTGCTGATTTTCTTCAGCAGAAATATGCAGCCAGAAAATGCATATTTACTCAAAGGGATGATGTCTCTTGGTAATCAAATTGGTCAATTTATTAAGCGCAAACAGGCAGAAGAAGAATTAAATCTGCAAACCTTGCGATCGCAATTATTAGCTGATGTTACGCTGAAAATCCGTGAATCTTTAAAAATTGACGACATTCTCGATACTAGCGTTACCGAAGTTCAAAAAATTCTTAAAGCTGATCGTGTACTCATTTTAGAATTAGAAGCAAATGGCTCATTAACTGCAAGAAAAGAAGCATTAATTCCTGGGTTTACTAGGGTATTAGGTGAAAATATTATTGATCCTTGCTTTTCACAAACTCATGTCCAGAAATACCGTCAAGGTTGGATTACCAGTATTGACGATGTTGAAAAAGTTAATATTCAACCTTGTCATCGTCAACTACTAGATAGATTTGAGGTTAAAGCTAATCTTGTAATTCCCATTTTTCTCAAAAAGCAACTTTGGGGACTATTAATTACGCATCAATGCAGTCAGAGCCGAAATTGGAATAGTTGGGAAACAGAATTATTGCGATCGCTTGCTGATCAAATAGGTATTGCTTTAACCCAGGCTAAACTATTAGAAGCTGAAATTATTCAGCGTCAAGAACTAGAAAAAGCTCGACAACAAGCTGAATTAGCCTCACAAGCTAAAAGCAACTTTTTAGCAAATATGAGTCATGAAATTCGCACCCCCATGAACGCAGTTTTGGGCATGACTGGACTATTATTAGAAACACCCCTTAATCCAGAACAAAGAGATTTTGTAGAAACCGTCAGAATTAGTGGTGATGCTCTTTTATCCCTAATTAATGAAATTTTGGATTTATCCAAGCTAGAATCTGGAGAAATGATGCTGGAAAAATTGGATTTTAACCTATCAACTTCCATTCAAGAAATTGTAGAACTCCTAGCACCCCAAGCTCATAATAAAGGATTAGAAATAGCTGCTTTTATTGCTCCTCATGTTCCCATTTATATCCAAGGAGATGCTAGTCGTCTACGGCAAATTATTATGAATTTAATGGGCAATGCCATTAAGTTTACTAGACAAGGAGAGGTAGTTATTAGCGTCCAATTAATCTCAGAAAATGAGACTAAAGCTACTATTAAATTTGCGGTTACAGATACAGGTATTGGTATTAGTCCTGAAGATAAAAATAAACTTTTTCAACCCTTCACTCAAGTTGATGCTTCCATTACTCGTAAATATGGTGGTACAGGTTTAGGATTGGCAATTTGTCAACAATTAGTTAATTTAATGGGAGGGCAAATTCACATCGAAAGTGAGATTGGCAAAGGATCAAAATTCTGGTTTGCACTAACTTTTACTAAGCAGTCAAAATTTGTTTGTGACTATCAAGATTATCATATTCTCCATCAGCGCCGCTTATTAGTAGTTGATGATAATGCTACGAATCGGAAAATTATCCGCCATCAAGCTACACGCTGGGGAATGCAGGTAGATGAAGCGGATTCAGCAATGACAGGACTAGACGCTTTAAAAACAGCCGCACAACAAGAAATTCCCTATGATATTGCCATTATTGATATGCAAATGCCTCTTGTAGATGGCATCACTCTGGGAAAACAAATTAAGGAAAATCTAGATATTGCTAATGTACCCTTAATTATGCTCACCTCAACTAACCAACGAGATGAAGTAAAAAGATCATTAGACATTGGATTTATTAGTTATTTAGTTAAACCTGTCAAGCCTTCCCGACTCTTAGATACTATTATTAATATCCTCAGTAATCAATTCAAAATAAATAATTATCCCATTTTTATAGATAAACCCCTAGAAGAAAATATCTCTCATAAATCTAAATTAAAATTGTTGTTAGCAGAAGATAATTTAGTCAATCAGAAAGTATTTATTAAGCAAATTCAAAGCTTAGGATATCAAGCCGATGCAGTAGCCAATGGTCAAGAAGTATTAGAATTATTGGATAAAATTCCCTACGACTTAATTTTTATGGATTGCCAAATGCCAGTTCTTGACGGCATAGAAACAACAAAAGAAATTCGCCGTCGTCCTTTAAATACATTGGCTAAAAATCAGCAACCTATTATAATTGCAATTACCGCTAATGCCATGAAAGAAGACCAAAAACGATGTTTAGATGCGGGGATGGATGACTATTTAAGTAAACCTGTAGCTAAAGATAAATTAGCCTCTATGTTAGAACGTTGGAGTCAAAATCTTCTTAATACTGAGATAATATTCATGATGGAAAAAACAGATTCTTCCAAAGATAAAACTAACTTTGATCTCCCCATTGATTGGGAACATCTACATCATCTATCAGACCATAATATAGAATTTGAACTAGAACTATTAAAAATGTTTGCAGAAACTAGTCAATCTCATCTAGAAGCACTTAAAAATGCCATTGCTGCTAATAATTATCAAAAAATTGCTTGGGAAGCCCATTCTATCAAAGGTTCTAGTGCTAATGTTGGAGCTACAACCATGCAGCGAGCAGCAGAAAAATTAGAACAACTTAGTCGAGAACAGAATTGTCAAAGTCAAGATGCATCTGATTTATTAACAGAATTAGCAGAATTTATCACTCAAATTCAAGAGTTTTTAAAAAGAAATTCTTAGTATTTCTTGAGAAAAACTACTAAAAGGTCAATATTTTCCCCAATAGACATCTGGTGGTAATTAAATCCTTGTAGGGACAATTCATGAATTCTCCCTACGATGATTTTTACTCCTATGTCTAACACCTAATCCCCAATTCCCTATTCCCCAGTTTCCCGACTTGATGGTTGAAACACTTGGTAAATGTAATATGTTGCCATTGGGATGACAGTAGCTGCAATTAATAACCCTACCACCCAAGCAGTAGCATTACCTTGATCAGTTTCTTCGGCTTTAGTGAAAGTTCCTTCTACCTTGACAGTTTCTGTTACCTCTGGTGGCCCTGGATCGGGCTTACCAGATAGAACTGCTACCAAGCGATCGCTCACATCTAAAAATCCTTGATTGTATTTATTACCGCCACGTAATGCTGTACCTAATGTTTCATCTGTGACACTTTGGGCAATAGAATCAGTCAGCAAAGACTTAGCCTGATCGCCAACAACCAAAGCAGTTCCATTAGTAACGGTATCAAGCAGTAATAATACTTGATTAGCTCGCTCTGCTGCTGTGGGAAACCATTTACTAAATAGTCCTTGGGCAAAACTTTCCGGTGTTTCCCCATAGTCAAGGCGGCGAATAGTCACGATTCTAGTTTCATTACCAGTTTCCTGTGCCAAATCCTGAAAAGCCTTGCTAATTTCACCTTCATTCAAGCGGCTAATCACATCACCTTGATCTAAAATCCAAGTATTTGCTGTTAAATTGGGTATTTCATATACACCCGTAGCTGAAGCAGGTAAAATAAATACTGAACTGGCCATCATCATTACCAATACAGATAAAAGTAGACGAGTTAAGTATTTTTGCATACTAAATAATTTCTGTAGTAACTGTTGCATGGGGTAAATCCTTAAACAGACTTGCAATCAAAATACTACAGAATTAGGGAACAGGGAAGAGGGGCGAGGGAACAGGGGAGCAGAAAAGATATGTGTCTTGATTAAGGTAATATTAAAGTTAATAAAACTAAAAAAATCTTTGTTTAGAGAAATATCATGACAGCTTCTACCGCTTTTGACTTAGTAAAACTAAATGAGCAATTTGAAACCGCAACTCCTACAGAAATCCTAGCTTGGTCTGTTGAGAATATCCCCACAGGACTGGTACAAACCAGTGCCTTCAACGTAGATGATATCATTTTGACGCATATCCTCTATACCGTGCTTAATCATCCCGTTCCTGTAATTTTCCTTGATACCCTTTATCACTTCCCCCAAACTCTAGAATTGGTTGCTAAAGTCAAAGACATCTATAACCTAGATTTAAAAACCTATAAAACACCAGATGTAGATAGTCGTGAAGCCTTTGCGGCTAAATTTGGTGAAGCCCTTTGGGATACAGATATTGCTAAATTCCACGACGTTACCAAAATTGAACCACTTCTACGGGGCTTGGATGAACTTAATACAGTAGCTTGGATTACAGGTCGTCGTCGCGATCAAGCGGTTACTCGTGCCACCATGCCTGTATTTGAATTAGATGGTAAAGGTAGATTAAAAATTAACCCTCTTGCAACTTGGACACGCCAACAAAGCTGGGCTTATGTAGCTCAACATCAGGTAATTTATAATCCTCTCCATGATCAAGGTTATCCTAGTATTGGTGATGAACCTATTACTACTAAAGTAGGTGAAGGTGAAGACGAACGCGCTGGACGTTGGCGCGGAACTGGTAAAACTGAGTGTGGAATTCACATTTAAATCTGACGCACTCTACTAATATGCTATTTGAGATCCCGGACTTCTTGAAGAAGTCCGGGATCTGATGGTAGATTATTTTTGTACGTTGATTTGTCCTTGTAACCAAGGATCTACAGGTTGTCCATCTTTACGTTTTAATTCTATTTCTATAACCATGACTTCTTTTGATCCAGGAGGTGCTGGTTTTTGATGGAAAATAACCTCATATTCTAAAGGATTTTGATTATGTTCTTTTAACCAATCTTGAACTTTAGTCAAGGCGAAAAATGATTGCCCTTGGGTAAACATCTGGGTAATTTGCATTTGCAGATTATAAGGATTTAAACGTCCCATTTGCTGATAACTCCTGATTGGGGAACAATGAAGTTATAGTATAGTTATCAATGGCGCGGCTGTGAATATAGCTAAAAGTTAACTCTACTACCATAAAGTTTGATAGTGTGGCGTAAGCGATAGAATTTATTTAGACACATTTACTAACTCGATGACAGGCAAAAACGCAAGACAGAATGCTTTTCTGCGGCTGGTGTCTAGTAAGGTTGAAGTTTCTGAGTCAGCATCTCGCTACTCGTTGCTTCCTGGGAAAGAAATGGTCATTGGACGTGACCCTAGCTGCCAAATTGTCTTGGATGCCATGATCTACCGAATGGTATCTCGTCGTCATGCTGTGGTTCGTCCCCTTTCTTTGTCTCCTAATAGCGGATACAGTTGGATACTTTGCGATTTAAATAGCGCTAATGGCACTTTTTTGAATGGAAAATCCTTACAAGGATGTCAAGAGTTGCATTTGGGCGATCGCATTTCCCTTGGTGCTGATGGCCCAGAATTTATTTTTGAATATGAAGTTGTTACTCAACCAACGATAATATCTGTTAATAAAGCTACAGTGTTATCATCTCTCAGTCACCATCAATTATCATCTAAGCAAGATTCTGTAAGCTTTACGCAATTGTTTCCCATTATCTCTACTGGTAAAGATTTAACTCGTAAGGCTTATTTAGTACCGGGAATACTGACAGTAGTATTTGTGGTGTTAATGTTTACTACCGTAGGTCATCCCCAAGCAAATCAGGTCATTGTCGGTTCTTATATCGCCTTTGCGGCTTACTATTTTGTTTATCAATTATGTGGTAAATCTAAGCCTTGGTGGGTACTGATAGCTATGGCATTGAGTACAATGTTAATTTTACTCAGTCCGCTTTTAGATGTATTTATCAAAATATTCCGCGATATTTTACCGGGAAGGTTGGATACTGCATCCCAAAATGGTATTACCTTTACAGAATTATTGGTGCGGATGTTTTTTGGGGCGGGTTTAATGGAGGAATTGCTGAAAATATTACCAGTCTTAGGAGCTTATTGGCTGGGTAATTCTCTCCCCTCACCTTGGCGAGAACGGATTGGCGTATGGGAACCTTTGGATGGTATTCTTTTGGGTACAGCTTCTGCTGTGGGTTTTACTTTATTAGAAACCCTAGGCCAATATGTACCTTTAATTTCCCAAAATTCTGGTCAATTAGTAGGTTTACAGCTACTTATTCCCCGGATTTTAGGTTCTGTGGCGGGACACATGGCTTACAGTGGATATTTAGGCTATTTTGTTGGCTTGGCTGTGTTAAAACCAGGCAGGGGTAAGGAGATTTTAACTGTCGGTTATCTGAGTGCTTCAGCACTGCACGCTTTATGGAATGCTACAGGTTCTATTAATGCTTTTTTGTTAGTTGTAGTTGGTGTTTTATCCTATGCCTTTTTGATGGCGGCTATCCTCAAGGCGAGAGTATTATCACCAACGCGATCGCAAAACTTCGCTACTCGCTTTCTTGATCCAAAATAGAATATTCATGGAATCTAGTACAGCACGGCATAAATGAACCAACAATTATAAGTCTCCCAAAAGCCTATACTGTCTTCTTTTTGACTTTTGACTTCCGCCCTGCGCTACTAGGAGTCACCCAGTCAGGATAAAAAAGGAGTAGAAGTATCTGACTATATGGCTTTTAACCTAATTCTGCTATTGTCGATAAATCTAAATATTGCTCAACTGTAAAAATTAAGATTGCAACTGGGATTGATCTAAATATTGGAGGGCATAATTAGCGATCGCTAAAGTAATTTTTGCCTGTTCTATTTCTGATAAGTTTGCCCAATCTTGCTGATGAAAATCTCTGCTCAAATTTGTTAATGTTTGGGGTTCACTACTTCGCATCGAGTGAGCAAAAGGACGGGCTAACACTAATAAATCATCTATTTGCCAACCAGGTAATAAAGCTTCTACACATTGCACAAGTTTTTCACTGGCTAATTGTTCTATTTTAACAACTTCAGTAGCTTTTTGAGCGATAGCTGTAAGTAAAAACCCAGGAATGGTAGAAAAAGTATTTTCTAAGGCTTTTTGGAGAGAATTAACTGTATTTTTATAAAAGTTATGTTGTTGAACCTCGTCCACTTTATCCCAAATAATATCTAAATTTTGATAAAAATTATCTGCACTGCCAATTAATTCTCCTTCAAGAAAATCCTGCCAATCAAACTTTTCTTCTAGATGATGGAAATAATCGTCTGAGGCAGTATCAGCCAAATTCCACGGGTAAGTAGTATCTTCAGATTCTAGTAGGGATTCTAGTAATTCTAGTTCTAGGGATGATGGCATCAGATTACAAGTATTTATGTTATTGATTTGGTTTTTCATTTTTCTCTCACTATTTAAATTTATTGGTCTTGTTGACAGCTACAACCTCAAGGATGAGATTTCCGTAAAAAAATTAACTCGATGATTTCTACTTGTTTAGTTTAGGACTTACGCAAGATGTAACTGCAACCCTGATTATTTTGTAGGGGTAATTCATGTAGCTTGCTTCCCGAAGGGTATTACCCCTACTTTCGTTCTATTTTGCGTAAGTCCTGTAGTTCATCGAATCTGAATCTTCTTCCCGAATAAATTCCCAAATTTCTCCTTTAGAACTACCAAACATTAACTGCATTCCTGATGTTAGAGACACTTCTTCCCGGAGGATCTGTTGCCAACCATTGGGGCTTAAATACCAGGTAGTCCCATAGGTGGAGAAGTCTTGTAGGTAATAGGCTATGTTGGATGTGTTGCCATTGAGAATATTACGGCAGAGAATTTCTGCGTGGCGTTTGGAAATATAAATTTCCGGGATGACAATATCATTATCTTTCGTGCGTCCGATGCGGGTAACGGCAGAACGCAATAACCAAGTTTTGCCTCCCGGTGAAAGCGATCGCAAATATGCCTTCTTGTCTGGGGTAGCCACCTCAAAAACTGCCGTATCTGGTAGTTCTGTAATCCCTTCATCTACGGTTTTAATCAGTTCCCCATCAAAATCTGGATGCAGGTACAGCACCGGCAGAGTCCAAGCTGGTTGATTGAATTTATACAGAGTTAATAGTTCTTGCCTGGCCACAGCTACAGCTTCACCAATGGATTTGCGCGATCGCAAGCTTAAAGCAAACGTTTGGATAAAACTATGACTTTCTGCATCCGCAATTTCATCACGCATTGCCAAAACCGCCGGCACCCCATGACCAATCAGCACCTCGGCCAAACTGCTGACAGGTATAGCTTGGTGATTAATTACTGCTGGTTGCGCTCCCCAACAAGCATTAAAAACAGCTAATTTTACCCCTGTACGAGTGAGAACTTGAGCTAATTCTATACCATTAATTTTCAGTCCATTGCCTAAAAATAATGAGCCTCCATCCGGGTCTGGTAGCCCATGGCCAGCATAGAATAAAACATTATAGGCTTTAGTTTCTAACTCGTCAATTAACTCCGCACCGGTAGGCTGCATTAGTGTTTTTACTGTACAAGGTGCATATCCTAGATGGGTTGCTCCTCCAGGACGACCTTCTAACAGAACTTTTTTTAATAAGGACGCTTCCTGATCTAGTTGTAATTGATGATCATGTCCTAACACCAGTAAGATATTTACCCCCCGATCAGTTCGCAATTCTGGCAGGGGTTCAACTTGACTAATAGTACGACTAAATAAAACATCCTGGGAAAGAGAGATGGCAGCTTGGCCAGCTTCCCTTTGCATAATTTCCCAAGGTAAGGCGATCAGATCGGGATCACGAATTTCTAGACGAAACTGTAATTGGGTATGCTGACCCATGGCCATACCCCGACTGCGTTCCCAACTACTCAAAATCGCGCCATCAAATACCCATTGCCATAAATGGATGCCTAAAGATTGCATGAGACGACTACTGTAAGGACTGGGATGTTGACCTTCAGTCGGCGACATCACAGATGAGGGTAAACCCACTGATCCAGAAGTAGGTAAGGAAGTGATATTTACAGGAGTATGACCAGCAAACATTTGTTGCCATTCTCCCCAAACCTGGTTAAGTTCAACAGGGAAAACACAATCACGAAGTACGTAGCCACTGGGATAGGGCGCTTTGACTACCCAAATGGCGAAATTATCAGTACCAGTATTTACTAGACGGGCGATCGCCAAATTTAGGCAAGACATGGATTAGTGAAAGTTAAACGTTCAAAATATGGATATACAGAAAATTACAGGTAAAGAAAATTCGGACAATTCAGCATTTTTGCTTTTGTCTATAATATTTGTATTATTTCAGGTTTTTTACAATTTAGCGCCAATGGTAATTGGTAATGGGTAATTAACCCCCTACTTCGTGCCTTCTGACCTTGTGCCTACTCCACAGGGACTCGGTTGATCCGATGGTAAAACAGAGATGTTTAAATCTTGGAGTTGGGAAAAATTCAGTTTAATTGTGGTAGATAGGGAATTACTTGTTGTACATAACCGCAACCAAAAATCTGGATTATCTGCTGCTTGACGATTAGGTGTTTTGTCTATCACCCGGAAAAAACTTCGCGCCCGAAAGGATTGATTCTTAGTATTGAAAGGCTTATTTATCTGAATTACCCAATTACGAGATAAATTCTCTAAATTTCTATCTGTAGAATTAGTTGGGAGTTTACTAGCAGAGGGTGACGGTGGGGAAATAGTTGTTGATGATTTAATTTGCGATTTAAACCAATATCCTAATAAACCAACTAATAGCATTAAGCCCAAAATTACCACTAACTGTAGTGGTACAGAAGCAGGTGTAACAGATTTGTTTTCCTTAATGACTTGAGTTTTCTGAGCGCTAATCTCACTTTCATCATTAACGGTATAATTGAATGTTAGTGCCTGTGTGTTGGTGAGAATATTAACAATGTCTACTGCAATATTTTGATCTGGTTCAGAGTATTTAACATCATAATGCACTAAAGCAATAGTCACATTATCATGGCCATTTTTAGTATTGGCAATGTTGATTAATTTTTCTGCCACATTATCTATAGTGGTTTGACCTGATAGTAGGGGTAATATTTCTGCTTCCCAATATTCTTCTACCCGGTCAAAATCACTTAATCCATCGGACGTGAGCAAGAAAACCGCGTCTTCATCAATAATAAAGCGTTGAGAAGTAGGATGTAGGAGGTTGCTTTTACTCATACCCAAGGCTTGTACCAATGAGCCAGAACCACTATGTTGCAATGCTTCCCGATATAAAGCATAGCCCAAACGAACTTCACGGGAGGCCACATCATCATCTAAGGTGACTTGATAGCAGTTATGGCGAGTAATCCAGTAGGCACGACTATCACCCACATGAGTAATATACATTTCATGGGCAATAGGTAAAGCCATGACAATGGTTGTACCCATGCGTTGTCGTCCTTGACGATTTTCGCTATCGTTGCGCTGACTGATTTTGTCGTTGGCATTGGCTACTGCTCCTTCTAAATCTAACAGCAGCAAAGAGGGATCTATCTTATTGTAGGCAAGTGAGGTTAATTCTCTGACTTCTTGCTCAATGGTTTCAATGGCGAGGTTAGAGGCGACATTTCCCCCCTCATGTCCACCAATACCATCACAAACAATGGCGAGGACATTATGATCGGGTGGTTGACTAATTAAGGTATCGCTGGGGGGATAACAGGCATCTTCGTTCCGTGGCCGACTAGGACCTGGGTCTGTTTTCGTGTAGATTTTAATTGTGGAAGTTTGAGATCCTTTTAATTGACTTAACCCTTCATCTAAAACCTTGATTAATTGTTCCGATGATTTAATTTCTCCCTGAATCAGCAGATCACAGAGTTCTTGCAGAAAGGCGGCAATGCTGGGTTTAGCATTTTTAAGCAATTGTTGCCAAAATTCCCCCAATTGGCATAATTTGGGGCTGTGGTCTATATCAAGCCGTAATTCTAATAATCGAATTAATACTCCTTCTACTCTGATGCAATCTAGGTCAAGTAGGGTAGAGGTTGCGCCTTCCATAGCTAGAGGTTGCCATAAATTAGCTAATTGCCACAACCAATGGATTTGGCGGATTGATGAAGCTTCTGTCCAAGCAGTGTCTAAACTATTACATAGATGTACTTCGTTGACAGTTGCATCAGTGATTAACGGTGGTCTTTCTAGGAGAAGGATCTTTTTGTGGCGCTGGTGATGCTCTAAATTGAGAATGCCATAAACTTGTGGGATATGCAGACGATGGGGAATGAGTTTGAGATAAGGTTTGATTGATCCTAAATTATCTGATTCGGGTATTTCGGGTAATAACCCAGGTTTAATGTCTAAAAGAATGGATTTATGAATAACTAAATAGCGATCGCCTAAGATAGTTCCAGAATGACAGTCATGGAGATCACTACCAACAGCCCAGAGGTAACGCTTGGGTAAAGGCGTGGAACAATCCTGGCAAAATTTGTGGGTGAGAGGATTAGCAAATTGACAAGATTCCTTTGGGCAGTAAAGCCTTACCGCATCATTTTCCATAATTTTCCCACCGATTCTGCAATTGGCATTTTTTTCAACAGTATTTGGTAGCAGCACTGGCCACTGTGCCTAGTTTGGGCAATCCACAGCCTAATCATAACTTTTATTTTTATGGGAATATGTAGTCATAGCGGGACTAATTTATCACTTGTCATTAAAACTTAACATACTTAGTCAATTACACCAGAGAGTAAAAAGGGATAGAGGAAAGAATTAAACTTTGCCCCTGACCTTTTCACCTGCTCCCAACCCTTGTCAACATTGCTTTTGCCAGAGGCCGATTAATTGTCTTTTGTTACTACTTGGGGTAATCCCATACTGTAGTTAGGGACACGACTAGAGAGATTGTAGCTAATTTCGCCTTTTTGCAAAAGCGATCGCAGATAATGTTCTAAGTCTGAACCAATGCGGCGTAAGTTATAATCGGTTAGATCTGCGCCACTAGATGCTTCTACAAGCTGATCAAACTGGCGATAAACTTTTTGTAGAGCGTCTTCATTCCAGTTAAATTCGTTGTCTGGATCAACATCTAATGTCAAGACTTGATTACTGGGAATCAGTTCATCCCTGTCCATTTCCGCAGCAAAAATGCGAATATGACGGGTTGTGGACTTAAGCAGCATTGGGTTATCCATAAATTTAGGTGTAAGAGTTTGGCTGAATTACACTGCCATCATTTTAACAACAATACAGAAGTTAAGGAGTTCAGGAGTTGAGAATTTTTGGAGTTGATTTTCCCTCATGTATGTGATTATTCCTCCAAAATTTTCTGATTTTTTGACTGATGATGATTTTTTCTGATGTAAATATACTTATATTGTGGTGGCTTCACGGAAGTTTTCTGCAATTAGTGAGTTTTTATAAAACTATAAGTTGCATTGATCAAAGGAGCGTGTTCAGTATAAATGCTTAAGTATTATCCTGGCGAAAAAGTAAAAAAAATAATATTTCTTGACGTTTGGAACAAGTTGATGTAAAAAGCTTTAAAAAGGTCTAATCAATTTTTTACAAAAACTTCATGGTATAACATCTCAAAAACTGAATAATAGTTTATGGCTTGCATAAGACATAGTTGGTAAAGAAACATCAAAAAAGAGTAAAATCTGACTAAAAAAATCCAGGGGGAGTAAAATAAAATGCCAGTTTTATGGATGGGGAAAAATTCTTATCTCGAAAAACTTTGGATTTACAAAAGAATAAGGAAGGTATAAGCAATTTTTGACAGAGATTCAGGTCTCTCACCCGTATGACCACTAATTAAAGGAATCCTCAAAACTATGAACTCCAAAGCATTACCGCGTCAAATAAATAATCCTGAAGTCGGTGTTTATGAATGCGAAATTCACCTCAAATTCCGGTTGATTGAGGAAAAAAGTCTGTTAGGTGATCGTGATCAACTGTTACAAGTTTTACTAGAGGCTTTAACTGAAGGATCGGATGACTTTTTAGAAACTTTACAGGCTTCTGTTAAAGCTCAAGAGATTTCTGAGTTTAAAGCCTCTCCCCAGATGCGCCGTCAACTCATGCGCTTACGCAATTTTGCGGATACTATTCAGTAGTTATTCTGTGTCATTGCCTCCGTTGGGAAATCCCATTTACCATTGAGAAGATTAAGTTTTTAAGTTCTGCTTCTACCTGTTCTATCTCAATCACTAATTTGTTTGTAAACGTGCAATTACGTCTACGATATTTTTGTCCTCATCCAGGTGCATTTTACCATTTTTATACCACATATCCTAATTACCGATAGGGGTAGTTTACTTGGCTAGACCATGTTCTAACGCAAAACGAACTAACTCTGTGCGGCTATTAGTACCAGTTTTACTAAATAAACGACTGACATATTTTTCTACATTGCGGACGCTTGTTTCTAAACGACGGGCAATTTCCTTGTTCATTAATCCTTCTGCAACTAGGTTTAAAACACTTTGCTCCCTAGGAGTCAAATCTATTTTAAAGGGGGCTGGGGATGGGGATATGGAATTTCTATGAGTTAATAGTATTCTAATTTGAGCGATTTGATTCGCCAAATCGGCAAGATTTGGGGTTTGGCTATCTTCACCACTAGGGGAGGTTTGGGCGGTGCGACGTGCTAGTAAGTTTTCAATTATGGCTACTAATTCATCGGGGTCAAATGGTTTGGGTAGATAAGAGTCCACTCCGGCATGATAGCCTTGAATGCGATCGCCTGTCATGCCTTTAGCTGTTAAAAATACCACTGGTAAAGCTTGAAAGCGGGGGTCATCTCGCAGTTGTTTGAGGAACTGATAGCCATCCACCTGGGGCATCATAATATCAGAAATGACTAAATCGGGGGTGTTCTGTTGCATCCAGTCCCAACCTTCACGGGCATTACTGGCAGTTTGAACCCTAAAACCGCTTTCTTGTAAGTATTCTTTCACAGCTTCCCGTAATCCCGGTTCATCATCTACCAGTAACAGTTGTGCTGACATTGAAAATTCCTATTAGGTGTACATTTTTCTAATGTAGCGAAATTTGGTTAGTCTTGGCTACTGGGGAAGGGGAGATTGGACAAATTGTCAGAATTCAGGAGTCAGCAGGGGCGAACGGCCATTCGCCCGTACAGAAGTGAGAATATTTGTTTTTAGAAGGAATCATCTATCAGCAAGTTTTTTCATCAATGTTTTCCAATTAAAATGCTCATAAATTCCAGCTTTTGCTGATTACTGATTGCTTACGAGAATATCTTAAATGTTTTATAGGAATACAATAGAAAATCAGCACGCTTATTAACAATAATATCCCCAACTTATTTAATAAGTCGGGGAACTAAATTTTGCAATTTTCGCCTGTTCCCCTACCACTATTAAGTAACTAAAGCATTGTATAAATAACCATTTTGTTGTTCTAATTTTTCTGCAATTATCCGTTGATAAACTGCTTCATAACCATCAGTCATTTGTTGAATACTAAAATTGTTTTCCACATATTGACGACAAGCATCACGATTTAATTGTTCTATTTTGCCAAGAGAATTAATACATTCTTCTACATTACGACAAAGAAAACCAGTTTCTCCATCTACAATTATTTCCTCTGTTGAACCCATTCGCATTCCAATTACAGGTGTACCTGATGCCATGGATTCTATCATAACTAAACCAAAAGGTTCTCGCCAAGTAATGGGGAATAAAGTTGCATAAGCACCTCCCATAAGTGCATTTTTTTGGAGATGATTGGCTTCACCTAAATATTCAATTTGCTTACCATCAATATATGGTTTAATCCTGGCTTCAAAATAGTCTAAATCTACTAAATCTACCTTACCTGCCATTTTTAATTTCCACCCTGTTTTTTTAGCAATTTCAATGGCTAAATGTGGTCCTTTTTCCGGTGACATTCTGCCTAAAAAAGCTAAATAAGGTGGTTCTTGTGGTTGAGGATAAAATTCATAACTGCTGACATCTATCCCATTATAAACAGTTTTTACATAGTTTAATCCTAACCGGTTTTCTCGTTGAGAATTAGAAATAGTAATATAAGGCTGTTGTCGGCAATGTTTAAAGATTTTTTCATTATCTGGTGTAAAAATGCCATGTAAAGTATGTACTGTAGGAGTTTTTACTAAGTTGGCAGATGTCAATGTTGCAACTCCCATGTGGGAATGAATAATATCAAAATCTGCGGCTTTTTCATAGACTGATGCTAATTGCAGCAATTCGTAAATACTCGCATCTCTGATGCTAGAATCTAGCCTTAAAGCGCGGGGATGAACGGAGATTAACTTAGCTAAAGTTAAAGAATCTCCTGATGCAAATAATGTCACTTCGTGTCCCCGACGAACTAGTTCATCAGTTAATAACCCCACTACCAATTCTATGCCACCATAAGCTGGTGGTGGAACTCTCTCCCATAGTGGAGCAATTTGAGCAATTTTCATCATCAATCTCCTAAAATATCAAATTTCTATTTCTAGTTAGGGAAAAATAAATGTAGTAACTAACACAGAAATAGCTAAAAATTTCTAAGTTATCCTGCTCTATGATTGATTACCACCAAATCTTATGTTTTATATTTGATATTTTTTGTCTATCTTAGGTAATGTAAATATCTGATACTTCAGAAATAAATTAGATATAATATCTTAGTTATATTGAGAATTTTTAACTTGACTGCAAATACAACAGCAAGTATCGTATAATACTAATTGTCAATCCTTGCATATATTAAAAAGTATGAATATATACAAACAGATTAACAAATCCCGTGTTTCATGGCAGGGAGTTTTTGCCATGGTCATATTTGTGTTTATGTACCTGCCTATTTTGGTACTGGCTTTTTATAGCTTTAATCAGTCACCTTACAGCGCTAAATGGCAGGGATTTACTTTAGAATGGTATGGAAAATTATTTACTGATGAGCGGATTTTATCAGGCTTATATAATAGTTTGTTGGTAGCTTTTTCTGCCGTAACTGTGGCCGCAGTGTTGGGAACATTAATGGCTGTGGGGTTGGCACGCTATGATTTTCCTGGTAAAAAATTATATCAGGGAATTGCTTATTTACCTTTATTAATTCCTGACATTGCGATCGCTGTTTCCACTCTAGTATGTTTAGCAGCTTTTGCCATTCCCTTGAGTATCTGGACTATTATTGCTGCCCATATTGTTTTTTGTCTATCCTATATTGGTTTGGTAGTTTCTTCACGAATGAATAATATCAACCCCCATTTAGAGGAAGCAGCTTTAGATTTAGGTGCGACACCAGTACAAGCTTTTATTTTGGTTTTATTACCTCAATTAATGCCAGCAATTATTTCTGGTTGTTTATTGGCTTTTGTGTTGAGTTTAGATGATTTTTTAATTGCTAGTTTCACTGCTGGAAGTGGCACTAATACCTTACCCATAGAAATTTTTAGCCGCATTAGAACCGGAGTCAAACCGGATATTAATGCTTTAAGTGTAATGTTAATTTCTATGACTGCTATTGTGGGTTTGATCGGGGAATTGATGAGAAATGCGGGGGAAAAGAGAGAATAACAGGTGATTGATACCAGGGAGAGAAAAGTTCAAAAATCGCAGACTTACAAAGAAATAGTATAACAAGTTTTATTTAGGAAAAATCCCCATTTGTGTAATTAAATTTCCGAGATAAAGATGACTTGGGAAGTTTCATTTTACAAAAGTAGGGTGGGCATTACCCACCACGAATAATTAAACTTGAATTACACCTTAAACTTAGCTGTGATCCGTTTCATGGCTTCTTCCACATTTTCCCGACTATTAAACGCAGAAATACGGAAATAACCTTCACCAGCAGCACCAAAACCAGAACCAGGAGTACCCACAACATTCACAGTTTCTAATAACTTATCGAAAAATTCCCAACTAGATAAACCATGAGGAGTTTTTACCCATACATAGGGTGCATTTACGCCACCATAAACACTTAAACCTGCGTTTGTGAGTTCTTGGCGGATAATTTTGGCGTTGTCTAAATAGAAATTGATCAAAGCTTTAATTTGTGATTGTCCTGCTTCTGAATAAACTGCTTCTGCACCTCTTTGAATAATGTAAGAAACACCATTAAATTTGGTAGACTGACGACGATTCCAGAGTTTCCACAGTTCAACATTAGAACCATCAGCAGCTTTAGCTGTGAGGTTTTTGGGAACAACAGTTAAAGCGCAACGAGTTCCCGTAAAACCGGCATTTTTAGAGAAAGAACGGAATTCAATGGCACAATCTCTTGCACCTTCGATTTCAAAAATAGAATGGGGTAAGGTAGGATCAGTAATAAATGCTTCGTAAGCAGCATCAAAGAAGATAATTGAACCGTTAGCTTTAGCATAATTTACCCATGCTTGCAAATGTTCTTTAGTTGCAGTTGCACCGGTGGGATTATTAGGAAAGCAAAGATAAATTAAATCAACTTTTTGGCTGGGAATTTCGGCTGTAAAGTTGTTTTCGGCGGTGACAGGTAAATAAACTAAACCACCATATTCGCCTTTTTCATTCGCATCTCCTGTATTACCCGCCATGACGTTGGTATCTACGTAAACGGGGTATACGGGGTCAGTAACGGCGATGATATTATTTTTGCCAAAAATATCTAAAATGTTGCCTGTATCGCATTTAGAACCGTCGGAAATAAAGATTTCATCGGCTTCTATGGCTGCGCCCCTGGCTTGAAAGTCATGGGTGGCAATTTTCTCCCTTAACCAAGCATAACCTTGTTCTGGTCCATATCCTTTAAAAGATGAGCGATCGCCCATATCTTCCACAGCTTTAATCATCGCTGTCCGACAAGCTTCTGGTAAAGGTTCGGTGACATCACCAATACCCAAGCGAATGATTTTAGCATCGGGGTTAGCTTGGGCGAAAGCATTTACCCGTCGTGCAATTTCAGGAAACAGATAACCAGCTTTCAGTTTCAGGTAGTTGTCGTTAATCGTAGCCATGGTAAATTTTGAGAAAAAAGACAATGATACACCATCTTACTTTGAGGATGATCATAAAAAGAGTCAGAATTCAAGATCCAGGAATCACTAAAGATTTTACAAAAAGCAAATATTCAGTTGAGAGGATAAGATCCCCCCTTTTTATGAATTGATTTACAGTATTTGTAAGAGATACCTTGAATCAGTTCAGATATTGTTGAGATATTGAAACTTTTTCAGTGTCTAAAACTAATACTTTAGACATAATATTTTGCTCCGAAGAGCCTCCCATTTTGGAGTAATGTTAGCTTTGACAATGTTAGAGGTCGGTAACTATCTTAAAAGCACTGGTTTAACCCTTAAGCCTGTTTAACTTTTAAGTTCTAGAACAGGGAACTAGCTACGCATTCTCTGGTAGGTCTTTGACTCTTACCTCTAAGCTAGTTCGGTTAAGAACTAAGTCCAACTAGGCTTTTACAAGCCCTCACTTACCCGAAGGGTAAGTGATGGGTGGTTGACTTTCCCTAGAGGTCTAATAGATGTAGATATAGTCTAGATTATGCCACAATAGCGAAATTAGGTAAAAGCATTAGGAGTTTTAGTTGTGGAGTCCCCCGAAAAAACGTCATACCAACCGGCTACAATTGAGGAAAAATGGCAACAAACATGGTTAGAACTTGGCTTAGATAAAACGCCTCAAGACCAAAACAAGCCCAAATTCTACGCGCTTTCCATGTTTCCCTACCCGTCCGGTAGCTTGCACATGGGTCACGTCCGTAACTATACAATTACAGATGTGATCGCCCGCCTCAAACGGATGCAAGGGTATCGGGTATTACATCCAATGGGTTGGGATGCTTTCGGACTACCCGCAGAAAACGCCGCCATTGATCGAGGTGTACCCCCTGCTAAATGGACATATCAAAATATTGCCCAAATGCGGCAACAATTACAACGTCTGGGTTTATCCTTAGATTGGGAAACTGAACTTGCTACCTGTTCCCCCGATTATTACAAATGGACGCAATGGATATTTCTACAATTTTTACAAGCAGGTTTAGCATATCAAAGAGAAGCTGCAGTTAATTGGGATCCTATTGACCAAACTGTATTAGCAAACGAACAAGTTGATAATGAAGGACGTTCTTGGCGCAGTGGTGCAATAGTAGAACGTAAATTACTGCGTCAATGGTTTTTCAAAATTACTGACTACGCCGAAGAATTATTAAATGACTTAGATAAACTCGCAGGTTGGCCAGAACGAGTTAAGTTAATGCAAGCCAACTGGATCGGAAAATCCACAGGTGCATATTTAGAATTTCCTATTGTTGGTGCAGAGGAAAAAATTGGCGTTTATACCACCCGTCCAGACACCGTTTATGGTGTAAGTTACGTCGTTTTAGCCCCAGAACACCCCTTAACTCAAGTTGTCACCACTTCCGAACAAAAAGCAGCCGTAGAAGCCTTTATTAAAGAAGTTAGCAACCAAAGCGAGTTAGAAAGAACCGCAGAAGACAAACCAAAACGGGGTATTCCTACCGGGGGAAAAGCTATTAACCCCTTCACCGGTGAAGAAGTACCGATTTGGATTGCAGATTATGTACTCTATGAATATGGTACAGGTGCGGTGATGGGTGTACCTGCCCATGATGTGCGAGATTTCAAGTTTGCCAAAGAACAGAATTTAGCAATTAAAGTAGTAATTGTCCCGGAAATTGGTGCAGAAGAAACTTTAAAATCAGCCTATACAGAAGCGGGAATTTTAGTTAATTCTGGTGACTTCAATGGGATGAATTCTGTAGATGGGAAAAAGGCAATTATCGAATTTGCCCAAAAACAAAATTTTGGTAAATTAAGAATACAATATCGCCTCAGAGATTGGTTAATTTCTCGACAACGTTATTGGGGCGCACCTATCCCTGTTATTCATTGTCCTAATTGTGGAATTGTGCCAGTACCAGAAAAAGATTTACCTGTACAATTACCGGAAGATATTGAATTAAGTGGCCGTGGTGGTTCACCTTTAGCACAATTAGAAAGTTGGGTAAATGTGCCTTGTCCAACTTGCGGCACTCCTGCGAAACGGGAAACCGATACAATGGATACATTTATTGATTCTTCTTGGTATTTCTTGCGTTATTCTGATGCCAAAAATGAAGAAAAGATTTTTAATTCTGGTAAAGTAAATGACTGGATGCCTGTAGATCAATATGTAGGAGGAATTGAACACGCAATTTTGCATTTATTGTATTCGCGGTTCTTCACCAAAGTATTAAGAGATAGAGGTTTATTTAACTTCGATGAACCATTTCAAAAGTTATTAACTCAGGGAATGGTACAGGGTTTAACTTACATGAACCCAAAAAAAAGTGGTAAGGATAAATGGATTCCTTCTCATTTAGTTGATGCTAATAATCCTATAGATCCCCAAACTGGAGAACCTTTACAACGTCTCTATGCTACCATGTCTAAATCAAAAGGCAATGGTGTTGCACCGGAAGATGTGATTAATAAATATGGCATTGATACGGCGCGAATGTTCATTTTATTTAAAGCACCTCCAGAAAAAGATTTAGAATGGGATGAGGCAGATGTTGAGGGACAATTCCGCTTTTTAAATCGCGTTTGGCGGTTGGTTACAGATTATGCTGCGGCGGGAGTTTGTAAACAGAAAGCTGAAATTGATAAGTTAAGTAAAGAGGAAAAAGATTTAAGGAGAGCGATTCATTTAGCAATTCAAGCAATTACGGAAGATGTGGAAGATGAATATCAATTCAATACCGCAATTTCGGAATTAATGAAGTTAAGTAATGCCCTGACTGATGCTAAGTGTAATAATTCCCCAATTTATGCGGAAGGGATTCTAACTTTGGTGATTATGTTAGCACCTTTTGCTCCCCATATTGCTGATGAATTATGGCATTTGTTGGGGAATAAGGGGACGGTACATACACAAGTTTGGCCGAGTTTTGATCCTGTGGCTTTGATAGCTGATGAGATTACTTTGGTAATTCAAATTATGGGTAAAACTCGCGGTTCTATTCAAGTTCCTTCCCAGTTAGATAAGGCTGAGTTGGAGAAGTATGCAAGGGAGTCTGAGGTGGCGAAGCGTTATATTGAAGGGAAGGAAATTAAGAAGGCGATTGTTGTTCCTGGTAAGTTGGTGAATTTCGTTTTGGGTTAGGTTTTTTGTAGGTTGGGATGGACTACCACTTTCTCTAATATACAAGGTTGGGTTGCATTTCATTTAACCCAATCTATTTGTTATTATTGTTAATGTTGGGTTTCCTTACGTCAACCCAACCTACGTACAACAAGGTATAAACAATATCATGAAGTAGAGTTTAAAAATGGAAAATATACAAACAATTGGTAATTCGCTTGTTACAGAAATAGAATTTCAGAAATATATTGCGGAATTAGAGGATTACTACGAGAAAAAGTTAACTAACTTTGCTATAAACGTATACCGAGAAAGGATTAGTCAGTGTCAAGAAATGGATGATAAATCTCTGCAAATAGCTGTAACTAAGTGTATAAATAATCATGCCTGTGGTGAAAAATTCTTTCCATCTGCGGAGATGTTAATTCAATATGGACTAGAAAATAATGCTGAAAAAGAAATGAATAAAACTGTAAATTATTTGGAACAGATTGAATTATTAAAGAAGTCTGATGAAATTATAGCGATGTCAGTTTGGACAAAAGACAATATAGCAGAAATGTTAGTTAGTAATGGATATACTGATAGTGATGAAAATATATTGGCTACTATTGATGAAATTATTGGACTACTCGGCAAAAATGACGCTCATCACAAATTTATTCTGGAAATTGCTATTGGCAGAGCTAAGAAGGATGGAGCAATCAAGTAGTTTGTAAATTGTGTTAAATAAATGGATTCACGCGACGATTTTCCTAAAAGAATTAAAGATTTGCTTGCGAAACGTGTTGGTTATCGCTGTTCTAACCCCTCCTGCCGTAAGCTTACCAGTGGTCCTCACAAAGATTCAGAAAAGGCAGTCAATGTTGGAGTTGCTGCACACATCACAGCAGCATCACCTAAAGGTCCCCGTTATGATAAATCATTGTCTTGTGAACAGCGCAAATCAATAAATAATGGAGTTTGGTTATGTGGAACCTGCTCCACACTTGTGGACAATGATCGAGATCGCTACACTATAGAAGAGCTAAATCGCTGGAAGCAAGAAGCTGAAGCTGAAGCAAAACTTGAAATTGAAGGTAAATCTACTAAAGTAGTTGTTTCAGATCATCTATTTGAGAAAAAGATAGAAGCTTATCAGAAGTTATTTTATGCTGTAAAAAAAGCTTCTAGCATCATTATCGATCTTTTTGAGATAGAAGAGTTATCAAATGAAAATAAGGAAGCAATAGCTTTTAAGGTCGGTTTAGAAATTGCTAAATTGGCGGATTCTGAAAGTTTTTTCTTGGATGATGAAGTTATTGTTCATACAGTCGGTGCTTTTGTTGGAGTGGAAGATATCTTTGCTATAACTGACTCTGTTATGCGTCAATATCAAATTAATAAATTTAGAAAAAATATTAGAAATGCTTACAGAATGATTGAATCAATTAGAGATACTCGAAAATTAGATCGATCAATTAAAAGTCCGATTGTTGACTATTTTGAGTCTTTGAAAGAAATCCAAGATAAAGAGGATCAAATTTTTTAGTTTGTAGGTTAAGTTAAATGAAATGCAACCCAACACATTTATAATTATTAGTTGATGTTGGGTTTCGTTCCTCAACCCAACCTACAGATTGATATAATCAAATAATGACAATTACCCATAGTTAACGGTAAATAACATGGATACTGAAAAACTAACAATACAAATCGAAGAACAGAGAAATTTATTACACACCGATAGACTTGATGTATCTTTCGGTGAAATAATGGGTATGTATGAACGCCAGGAAATAGTTATTAAACCTGCATTTCAAAGATATTTTCGTTGGGATATAGAACAGAGAACACGCTTTATTGAATCTATACTTTTAGGTATTCCCATTCCTCCCATATTTGTAGCTGAAGACAGTGAAGGAGTATGGGAATTAGTGGACGGTTTGCAAAGAATTTCTACTGTACTTTCCTTTTTTGGAGTTTTGAAAAGCGAAGATGAAGGTATTAGGAAAAATAACAATTGGATGTTAACAGCAGGTGAAAAAGTTGAATCTTTGGAAGGATTCACTTATGAAAGTATACCAAATAAATTTCGATTAAATTTAAAAAGAGCTAATTGTAGAGTAGAAATTCTCAGAACCAATAGTAATTATGATATGCGTTTTGAACTTTTTAATAGATTGAATACTGGTGGTTCTCCGTTGACTACTCAGGAGATTAGAAATTGTATTTACAGGGATATTTCACCTAAGTTTAATGATTTTCTTAAAGAACTTGCAGCTAATCAAGATTTTCGGACATTAATTGATTTAAGTCATGAGCAATATGAGCAATTATATGATGAAGAATTGGCTTTGAGATTTATTTCTCTTTACAAAAATATCAAAAAAGTCCGCACCAGTATTTCACAACACATGACTAAATTTATGAAAGATGCTTTAGAAAATGAGAATTTTGATTATGAAGGTTACAGAAAGATATTTACTCAAGTATTTGCATTGCTGAAACCGTTAGGAAGAGAAATTTTTCGTCAAAAAGATGGAAATTTTGCCACTGCTCTTTATGATGTGATTACGATTGGTGTAGGTGAAAATTATGATTATTACAAATCTCAAGATTTAGAAATAATACGGAATAAACTTAAAGAAGTTGATAAAGACTCTGTTTTAATCAAGTTTTCCCGAAGAGGAGGAAATAATCAAAAAGACAGAATTATCAATCGTCTGACAGAAGCAAAGAGAATATTTGGAAACATCAATAAATAATGACTAATCAGATCACTCTTTTAGAACAAGAAATAATGTCAGACATTGAGGAAAGAAGAGAGTTAATGTCATGGTTAAAATTGCTGTGCGCTAGATATGGATTTTCAAACACAGATGAGGAATTATTTCTTTATTATTCAATACCCATAGTTTATGCTACTTGGGAAGGTTTTATTCAAACCTCTTTTCAAATATATGTTCGAGAATTAAATAAATTAGAACTTACTATTGATCAAGTGTGTGACTCAATAATAATATATCATATTGAATCTAAATTTCCCCAATTTAAACAATATCCAGATGCAGAGAAATTTAAGAAAAAAGTAAATTTCTTTAATAAGTTGGGGGTGTTTTATAAAACTAATCCACTGGAAATTAATCCAAATATAAATACAGAAAGCAATGTTGGTTTTAAGGTTTTAAATAGAATACTAACTGATTTCAATTTAGATAAAATTCCAGAATATCCAGAACCTAGATATTCATTAGAAGAAGAACTCGATAAATTTCTCCTCAAAATTAGAAATACAGTTGCTCATGGACAACAAAGTTCTATAGTAGTCAAGAGAGAAGATTTAGAAAGAGCAATTAAACTGGTTGATAAACTTATGGATTTAGTGTTTGATAGAATTAAAACTGGGTTTATCAATCGGTCATATCTTAAATAGTTTGTAAGTTGGGTTAATAAAATGCAAACCAGAAAAGTGAATCTTATTACTTCCGATCAATTAACTATACAAGAAGCAGCTAAAATTCTCAATGTTTCCCATGCTTATCTGACCCAATTATTAGAATCTGGTGAAATTCCTGATCATAAAGTAGGAAATACTCGCAGAATATTCTATCAAGATTTAATAGATTATAAAAATATAATTGATGCTAAACGTCAGGAAACTTTAGCAGAATTAGCAAAGCAAGCTCAAGAATTAAATATGGGATATTAAATGCAAGCAATTGGTTTAATCGTTGTTTATGATGCTTGTGTTTTATATCCTGCACCCCTCAGAGATTTTTTGATGTGGTTAGCTTTAACTGATTTATTTCAGGCGAAATGGACTGATAAAATCCATGAGGAATGGATGAATAATGTTTTAAAAAATCGTCCTGATCTGACTTATAAACAGTTAGAAAGAACGAAACAGTTAATGAATCAAAATGTTCGGGATTGTTTAGTAACAGGATATGAACAATTAATTGCTGAATTAGAACTTCCAGATGCAGATGATCGTCATGTTTTAGCAGCAGCTATTAAAAGTGATGCTGAAGTAATTGTTACTTTTAATTTGAAAGATTTTCCATCTGAATATATTGGAAGATATGGTATTAAAGCACAACATCCAGATGATTTTATTTTGAATTTAATTAATCTTAATTCTGAGCTTTTTTGTCAAGCATTTAAAAATCAATTGAATACTTTAAAAAATCCGCCAATGACATCAGATCAATTATTAGATATTTTAATTAAACAACAACTTACTAAATCTATGGCGATTTTGCAAGAATTACTCTTGTAGGTTAGGTTAAATGAAATGCAACCCAACATATTTATTATTTTTGGTTGATGTTGGGTTTCCTTGCGTCAACCCAACCTACTTAATAGTATAATTGATAAATAACAGATATCCTTAATTAGCATTATGACTACAGTTGCTATTGTACCTATATCAAATGCCAATGGAGAAAGGTCTTATCGCGCTATTGCTGGAAATAAACAGTCTGTTGGCAAAACTGCCGGTCAAGCTTTAGATGCTTTGACTATACAGTTAGGTGAAGTTGAATTTCGAGCATTATTAATTATAGATAACTTTCATCCTGATCAATTTTTCACTAATGAGCAAAAACAACGTTTATCCGACTTAATGAGTATGTGGAGAACAGCAAGAGATGAAGGACAAACTCTTCCCCCAGAAATCCAACTTGAATTAGATAATCTTGTTGATGCTGAACTCAATGCTGCTACAGCCAGAACTGCATCTTTAGCACAAAAGTTGAGTCAATGAATCCATTTTATCATCTGGTAGCAGATCGCGCTTTTCATCGTTGTGAATATTGTCATGCACCGGAATTAGTATTTAATTTTCCCTTTGAAGTTGAACATATTATTCCTACTTCTCGTGGAGGTGCTAATGTTGAAAGTAATTTAGCCCTTGCTTGTCGTTCTTGTAATTTGCGTAAAGGTTCTCGTCTTAGTGAAATAGATCCCGAATCTAATACAGAAGTATGTCTTTTTCATCCTAGAGAAGATATATGGGAAGAGCATTTTCAAGTTTATTCTGAAACGGGTTTGATTATAGGTATAACACCTATCGGAAGAGTAACTGTAAACAGTTTAGATTTAAATAGTCAATCACAAGTGATAGCAAGAAAATTATGGATTCGGTTGGGATTATTTCCGTAAACTTGGCAATTATATAAACTCATTTTAAGTTGTAGGTTAGCTTAAATGAAATGCAACTTAACCTAACCTACAAATTTTGTATTCTTATTCACCTATTTTAAGTAGATATATTGAGGTAAAATAAAAAATTTATATTTTAGTATTACATTGAAAGCCGTTGTATATACTTAAACACCAAAAAGTCTGTTATTGAGTTACAAAATTATGTAAATCCTTGCAAAAATCTTGTATTATATCGTATATAGTGTTTCCCAGTCTAATGAAGTACACACCAATTTATTCACTGTTCCCTGATCCTTCTTCCTACAACGAAAAAACTTTGTACCTCACTAGCATGGGAATGGCTATATAATTTCATCTTATCTCTCAGGGAGATTGGCTATTGAGAAAGTTATAATTGGTATTCTTGTTGTTTTCGGTATCATCGGTCTTGCTGGAATTTTTTCAGGAAATCCTGTTGTTATGGTAATTGGGTTAGGAACGCTCTCGTTTGCAATATATGTAGGATCACAGACCTAAGACAAGCATAACCTTTGTTTTAGTTTGTAGGTTAGGTTAAATAAAATGCAACCCAACACATTTATTATTAGTTAATGTTGGGTTTCCTTCCGTCAACCTAACCAGGACTTACGCAAAACACAACGAAAGTAGGGGTAATTCATGAATTACCCCTACGGAAAAATCGGGGTTTCAACCATATCTTGCGTAAGTCCTACTAACCTACAACAGTAAGTCCTGTATTTTTTACCCCATCTTGCGAGAACCGGAAATCTTCGCTAAAGCATCTTGAACCGCAGGTGGTAACTGACGCATAATTTTACCCTTTTCCCGATCTAGCGCCACTAACGTCACCTGAGCAGTTAAATATAAATCCTGAGTATCAGGAGAAATAATTTTATAATCCCAATTCATCCGCACTCCTGTCACCTCAGACATCCGTGTTCTTACTAAGACTGACATTCCTAACTGCACCGACCGATGATAACGGACTGATAACTCCACAACAGGCAAATCACAGCCTAAAGCCACTAAATCAGCAAATTCAATGCCAATAGAACGCAAACATTCTACCCGTGCTTCCTCCATCCAGGTCAGATATGTACCATGCCAAACTATACCCGCATAGTCAGTATGATGAGGTTGGGCTCTGACGGGATATTCAAACCAATTTTCAAAGGCAACATTAGTTACAGCTTCAATGGCGCTGGTGGGTGGTAGTTGGGGTTGATTAATTTCTTTAGGCATAATAATAATTTTTTGGGCAACAGACTAGCAAGAAACTGATAAAACTTTGTAAATTGAACATTTATCAACTATTCTGTGATCTTACCAGATTGTCAAGACGTTGCATAAAAAGCCCATGATTTGTGAAAATTTAAGCAATACTGGTACAAGAAGGACGATAGACATAACTTACAAAAATGACGATTCAACCTACAAATACAGCATTATTAGATTGGACTGGTGACACCTTAGCCGTCGGCGTGTTTGAAGACGCAGTAGAGTTAACGGGTGATCTGGCCACCTTAGATGATAAATGTGCGGGAATTTTCAAAGAAATTATTGCCGAAGAAGAATTTACAGGTAAGGCAAATAGCACCGTCGTCATTCGTGTAGGCGCGACCCATCCAGTACGCAAGGTGATTTTAGTCGGTTTAGGAAAACCGGACGCGCTGAAATTAGAAAGTTTACGCCGTGTTGCGGCCACTGTCGCCCGAACTGCTAAAAAGCAAAAAACTAAAACTCTAGCCATCAGTTTACCACTGTGGGATAATGACCCAGCCGCTACAGCCCAAGCTATTACTGAAGGTGTGAAATTAGCACTTTACCAAGATATTCGCTTTAAATCCGAACCAGAAGATAAAAATCCCCAAATTGAAACTATTGATTTACTCGGTTTAGCAGGACAAGAAACCGCTATTACCCGCGCTAATCAAATTGTTTCCGGTGTGATTTTGGCGAGGGAGTTAGTAGCAGCACCAGCAAATGCGGTTACACCCATCACTATGGCAGAAACCGCCCAAGCGATCGCTCACGAACACGGTTTAGAACTGGAAATTTTAGAACAGGAAGAATGTGAAAAACTAGGCATGGGGGCATTTTTAGGAGTTGCCCAAGCTTCAGAATTACCACCTAAATTCATTCATCTCATCTATAAACCAGCTACCACACCTAGACGGAAACTAGCAATTATTGGTAAAGGTTTAACTTTTGATTCCGGTGGTTTGAATATTAAAGGTGCTGGTAGCGGCATTGAAACCATGAAAATAGATATGGGTGGTGCTGCGGCTACTTTAGGCGCTGCTAAAGCTATCGGCCAATTAAAGCCAGATGTAGAGGTTCACTTTATCTCTGCTGTTACCGAAAACATGATTAGCGGTAAGGCTATGCACCCAGGAGACATCTTAACCGCATCAAATGGCAAAACCATCGAAGTTAATAACACCGATGCTGAAGGGCGTTTAACCTTGGCTGATGCCTTAGTCTATGCTGATAAATTGGGTGTAGATGCGATCGTTGATTTAGCAACTCTTACAGGTGCTTGTGTGGTGGCCTTGGGTGATGATATCGCCGGTTTATTTACACCTGATGATACTGTAGCTTCCCAACTGCAAACAGCCTCAGAAGCCGCAGGTGAGAAAATTTGGCGGATGCCGATGGAAGAGAAGTATTTTGAAGGGATGAAATCAGGTATTGCCGACATGAAAAATACTGGACCCCGTTATGGCGGTTCTATTACTGCGGCTTTATTCCTGAAGCAGTTCGTTAAGGATACCCCTTGGGCGCATTTAGATATTGCCGGACCTGTTTGGGCTGATAAGGAAAGTGGCTATAACAGTGCTGGGGCGACTGGTTATGGTGTGAGAACTTTGGTTAGCTGGGTATTGAGTTAGTTTTTTCGGGTTTATAAATTCTTCAAGGTTCTGCTTTGGGTGATATCCAAGGTAGAACCTTTTTTTAGTTCAGGTAATTTCTGTTGAATAATTGCAGCGAAAATATTAATTTTTATATAATAAAATATGAGATAATTTTACCAACTCATGAAAATCACAGTTTATGACTACTCTATCTGTTAGCAAAGAACACATAGTTATTACTCCGAGAGTATGTGGAGGAAAACCGCGTATTGCTGGACATCGAATTAAGGTTCAAGATATTGTCATTTGGCATGAAAGGATGGGAATGTCACCTGATGAAATTGTTTATCAATATCCTAGTATTTCTCTCGCAGATGTTTATGCAGCTTTGGCTTATTATCATGATCACAGAGAAGAAATTAGACAGCACATTGAAGAGGGAGAAGCTTTTGCTAAACAATTACAAGGTAATAAACCTTCTTTAGTTGAAAAAATATTAAAGGGTGAAAATGTCAAACAAGATTAAGTTTCACCTTGATGAAAATGTTGGTAATGCTATAGCAAACGGTTTAAGAATGAGAGGAGTTGATGTGACAACTTCCCCAGAAGAAGAGTTAATTGGTGAATCTGATGAACAACAATTAGCTTTTGCTGTTTCTCAAAAACGAGTCATTTTTACCTTTGATGATGATTTTCTAAGTTTAACTGCTACAGGAATTGAACATTGTGGTATTATTTATGCTCGCCAAAAACGTCAGTCAATTGGAAAAGTTATTAGTGATTTAGTTTTAATTTGGGAATGTTTAGAACCTGAATATATGTACAATAATATTGAATTTTTGTAAAACCCCTATCAATATTGTCAGAAAATATTTGTTGGGTTTCGTTACCTCAACCCAACCTACTTACTAACAAAAACCTGCAACAACCCAGTTGAAGATAACTTCAATTAACTTGTCAGCAGCAGCTTTTGTTAACATATAGCCAAAACCTTTAGCAGCCGAAACTAATAAATCAGAAATCAGTTTCTTTAGACTTTTTTCCGATTTAGCTTTAATTTTTAGTTCAGCAGCGTCCATAGCTTCTATTTCTGCGATTAGTTTAGCTCTAATTTTAGCTATTTCCTGGGAATCATCCATAATTATCCATCTCCTAATTATATCCTAAATAGATTAGTTAGTTATTTTCTTTTTGTTTTAACCAGGCTAAAAATGCTTCTTTGTTATTTGCAAATTTAGCAAAATCTTCCTCTGACATACATGAGGAAGTTTGGTTAGACCTAATAAACCTATACGAAACACATCCTAGATATTTACAACATATCAGTATTTTAATTAAAGATATATTTCATGGTGAAACTTCTGAATTTATGCAAGAAAATTGTTTGATTTTAACAGAAAATATTAAAAGTCAATTTGATTTAACTTGGAATAAATTAACTGATGTAGAAAAACAAATTTTATTGAAAATAGTTCAAAATCAGCAACCTCTATCAAGAGATGAGATAAAAGAATCTTTATCCCTATCATCAATGGAAATAATTAACGGGTTACAATCATTAACTAGAAGATATTTATTAATCAAATTAGAACATCATCAAAAATCATTTCATCTTTCATCTGTATGGAGAGAATATTTAAAACTTCTTTCTTGAAAATATAGCGTTTCCCAGTCTAATGAACTACAAAATTATCTGCGTTTATCTGCGTCCATCTGCGTTCAATTATTACTACTTGTACCTCACTTGAATAGGAATGACTATAAGGAAAATGGCTACAGCAGCACTGGGATTTTTTTAGAACGTACGCACAAGTTGGGGAATAACGAACTACAGAGGAGTAGGGGCTAACGGCCGTTCGCCCCTACTTTTCTAATAACCAAGCTAAGGCTGCTCCGGCGGTTTCTGCTAAGATACTAATGAGACGATAAAGAGCGATCGCACTAATCACTAAAGCCGCCGGAAAATGATATTGTAAGAGTAAAATGGCTGTGGTTTCAAACACGCCCAAACCACCAGGCGCACCAGGAACAACTAACCCCAATACCCAAGCACAACTAAAAGCCCCCACTAATAAGGGTATTTGCTCCCAATTTAAAGAATTTACAGCCAACATAGTTAAAATAAATCCAGAAGCACGCAACCCTAAAAATACTAATTCTCCTAATAAGGGTTTTACCGGATAGCGTTTAATTATAAAAATATCAGTTAACTGATTTTCTCCATTAGATTTTTTATTTTTCCACCGATCTAAAAGTTGAATTACTGGGTTTAAAAATCGGGGATCAAGCACACCTAAAACAATTATTAAAGCTAAAAATTGCAGAATAATTAAATTAAAATTCAGATTATTAACAATAAGTTGACTACCAAATAAAACAATGATAATTAAAGCTGCTGCTAACATTAATAGCGGTTCTAATAAAACACTTAATGTAGCAACATGAGTGGGAATGTTAGCATTTTTAGCCGCCATAATTCTCCCATAATAATGCCATACATTCCCAGGTAAATATTTAGCAATATTCGTTTTTAAATAAACTTGAATAAACTCAATAGCAGATACAGATTGATTTAACTCCCTGAGTACCCAAGCCCAAATCCAACCCGCCCAAATATGAGCCAATAAAGTTACAATTGTAGCAGTTGCTAATATTAGCCATCCGGTAATATTAATCCGAATAGCACTAACTCCCAACCAATTATCTTTTAATGCCTTCAGCAAAAAAAACAGCGTTCCACCTAAAATCAACCACCGCAAAATTTTCTTCATTTTTGAATATTGTAAATATTCAGATCCCCGACTTCTTTAAGAAGTCGGGGATCTTGTTAACTGTGAAATTGTAAATACCAACTTTCTAAGGCCAATCTGTGAATTTCTCGCCAAGGGATATTATTTTTCCGCGCTAATTCTGCACAATCTTCATATTCAGGTTGAATATTAGTAATTATCTTTTCCGTAGCTGTTCCTGTCCATGCGACCTTTACCGCTACTGTTCCATAAATAGTGTCTACTTTTTGCATTTCCCGTTGTAGAATTGATCGTTGTTGAGTAGTGCGACGAATGCCTAAAGTGCTAGTTTCTCGAAATAACACCCCTTCACAACTAGCCAACTTTTCAGGATGACAAATCACAGTTAATAAAACTCCAGGACGAGACTTTTTCATCCCTATGGGTTGGGTAAACACATCCACCGCACCCGCAGCGAATAACGCCTCAAATACATAACCGAATACTTGGGGATTTAAGTCATCTATTTGAGTTTCTAATACAGTAATGGATTCTAAATTTGGGGAATATGCCCCTAAATTAGAGTTATCAGTCTGTAAAGATTCGCTTTCACCTAGCCATAACCGTAGTATATTAGGAATGGGTAAATCTAGAGAACCCGCTCCTAATCCTACTTGTTTGATAGTCATTGGTGGTGGTGAACCAAAGTCTTGAACTAAGGTAGTAGCGATCGCTGCCCCCGTTGGTGTTACCAATTCTCTGTCAATACCATTACTATAAACTGGACAACCCCGCATTTCCCACAACTTTAACACCGCCGGTACTGGTACTGCCATTCTTCCGTGTGCAGCATGAACAGTACCACCTCCAGTGGGAAATGCAGAACAGTATAGCAAAGGCAACCCTGAGCGATCGCTGTCAATACCCAACCAATCCAAACCTAAACAAGTACCCACAACATCCACAATCGCATCTACAGCCCCCACCTCATGAAAATGAACTTTTTCCGGTGCGATGCCATGAACAGCCCCCTCTGCTACCGCCAACCGTCGGAAAACAGCTAAACTCCAAGCTTCCGCCTGTTTTGGCAAATTCCCCTGAAGAATCATCGCCTCTATTTCTGGCAAATGACGGCCATGGTAGTGATCATGTTCATGGTGATGGTGATGGTGATGTTCAACCAAATCCACATGAACCTTAGTTGCTTGTTGCGTTTGACGATGGACAAACTCTGCCCGCAAGCGGTATTCTTTCTCAATTCCCAAACCATTGAGTTTTTCTGTCAAATATTCCACAGGCACGCCTAGACTAACTAACGCCCCTAGACACATATCACCAGAAATTCCTGTTGGACATTGAAGATAAGCGATTTTATTCATAAATTTATTTGTTAATTGTCGGTTGTCATTACCCAATTACCCATTACCCATTACCAATCATCATTATGGCCAAAATTTTCACTATTCATCCTGATAATCCTCAAAGCCGCCGAATAGAGGAAGTAAAGTCAGCGCTATTAAGTGGCGCTATCATGCTCTACCCTACTGATACAGTGTATGCAATTGGTTGTGACTTAAATGCCAAATCAGCGGTAGAAAGAGTCCGGCAAATCAAGCAGTTAGCAAACGATAAACCTCTGACATTTTTATGTCCCTCACTTTCCAATGTGGCAACTTATGCTTTCGTAAGTGATACAGCCTACCGGATAATGAAGCGGCTAATACCAGGACCCTACACATTTTTGCTTCCTGCGACCAAATTAGTACCGCGACTAGTCCAAAATCCCAAACGTAAAACCACAGGTATTCGAGTCCCCAATCATCACGTTTGCTTGGCATTACTCGAAGCGTTAGGAAACCCAATTATTTCCACTTCCGCTCATGTCAGAGTCAATGACGAAGATGAGGAAATAGTTGAGGACGGACAACAACCAATGTTGTCACAAGTAGATTTATATGACCATTTTGACAAGCTGGTAGATATCATCATTGACACCGATGAAGAACCTACATATCAAGTGTCTACCATTTTAGATCTAACAGATGAAGAACCAGTCATTATACGGAGGGGTTTAGGTTGGGAAGCTCTAACTGCTTGGGTTTAAGAATAAAGCTTTACAAGTGCAACCCTTGATTTTGGACTCGGTTGTACTAATTTTGATTACCCTACGTCAATTTTGAAATTGTCATAGTCACAGGTGTTGTCATCCTCAATCATGAAACTGGCGCAAACGTTGTCATGGTTAGGTTTTGGCATTTTGCCTTGAGAGTAAATATTTATTATGTCATCGTTGATTTAGTTGCTAAAAAAAAAGCGACATAAGTAACAAGCCCTTAACTTTGGAAATTTCCTACAGTGTTTACATATCAGCAGTCAGAATTATGAGTCTTGAGGCATAAATTCCTAAAGATGCTCACTGATATGACAGCTCTTAAATGCTGTATCTGCGTTTGAGTTAAGGTGCAATACCAATTTGATAGAAAAGTCATGAAAGCTAACATCGCCAATCTGCCTAATTCTACATCTGCTTTTAATAGCTATATTTCTCTGGAAGAATTATCTACCGCCAATACCGACACATTGGTGCAACTTTTATCCCATGAGATGCAATCTCAAGTTAAAGCTACATCTGGGGATGTACAAGCTGTAGCCCAGCGCATAGCCAAAGAAGTAGAACGGATATGTGATAAAAGCTCCCGCATCCAAAATTCAGGACAAATTCAGTCTTGGCAAATTACTTTAGGAAGACATCGTTTACAAAAGTGTTTGCGTTACTACCAACTTGGTTCTAAACAAGGTCGGGTGGAGTTACACAGCAGTTTGGGGGCAATTGTTTATCGTCACGTGACAGTTGCCGGCTCAGATTTGGGCTTTGAGGCTCGTTATAATCTGATTGAAGATTTTTTACAGGCTTTTTATATCGAAGCCATTAAAGCTTTCCGTCGAGAAACCGAATTACCAGAAGATTACACTCCCCGGACTCAGTTACAAGTAGCTGAGTATATGGCGTTTACAGAACAATATGCCAAACGCCGGATTAATTTACCTGGTGGTGCTAATCAGCAATTAATCGTTCTCCGCGCTCAAGGTTTTGCCCGTCGTCAACCCCAAGAAACGACTGTAGATATTGAAATGGCGGTAGATTCTGCCAAAACAGAAGAAGCCGAATCCTATCAACGCAATGTGGCAGTGCAGCAAATTCGCTCACAAATGATTGCTAAACCAGGTTTTGACCCCTCGGAGGAATCAGAACGCAATCGTGTGATTACCGAATTGATGAAATATTTAGAGTCCCAAGGACAATCTGATTGCATGGATTACTTGACTCTCAAACTTCAAGACCTTTCTGCCCCAGAAATTGACCAAATTCTCGGTTTAACCAGTCGTCAAAGAGATTATTTACAACAAAGATTTAAATATCACGTTGAGAAATTTGCCAAACAGCATCAATGGCAATTAGTTCATCAATGGTTAGGTGCTGGTTTAGAACATAAGTTAGGTTTATCTTCCCAACAATGGGATATTTTCTGGAATCAACTCACACCACAACAACAGCAAATTTTTGAGTTAAAAACTGCTTGTCAAAGTGATGTACTAATTTCTAAAGCTGTGCAATGTACCCCGAAACAACTACAAAAACGCTGGACACAAATGTTAGAATTAGCCTGGGATATTCGCAACGGTCATGGTGGATCTAAGAACAGTTAGACATAAAATAATACCTAAGAGTTCAGATCAGGTGATAAAATCCCCGACTTCTTTTATTTATTGTGTCCATAAATTATAAATTGATCACCAGAAGTCGGGGATCTAGGTGTTAAAGGTTGCCATAGCTGAAGAGTTACAATAATACCATTTTGTTTCTAGATTGTCAGAAGTTTACCGTTTGTAATTCACAGTTGTTTATCTGTTCCTATCATTGTTGAAAACTTATCTCTTGCCACTGCGTCTAATGGGGAAAATCAAACTCTATTTGGGGTTTGCTGAAAAAGTTGTCTGTGAGGAGAGGGAATAGGGAACAGGGAATAGGGAATAGGGAACAGGGAACAGGGAATAGGGAATAGGGAATAGGGAACACTTCGACAAGCTCAGTGCATCGCAGGGAACAGTTTCAACTATCTGGATATCCTCAA
>NZ_PGEM01000132.1 GCF_002934005.1 Cuspidothrix issatschenkoi CHARLIE-1
AAGGATTACAGGTAAAGGGTTTGAGCCGTTTTCATGTAAAAAGAGTGCAAGCTTTTACGAGGTGGAAACTCGAAAACCTTGCATTTAAGTTTGATACCAAGGAAAAATAGCTCCCATCCAACTCTTGAAACTGTTCCCTGTTCCCTGTTCCCTGTTCCCTCTCCTCACAGACAACTTTTTCAGCAAGCCCTATTTACTTTATTTGATGTGTAGTTAAGTGCTAAATTACCAATAGGGTAAACACCGGACTCATTTTATCTTGTATTACTTATGACCGTAGTTAGAGCTATTCCCGAACAAGGTCAACTGGTGAATGTGCGATCGCGTCAATATGTGGTCAGTGATGTTCATCATACCAGCTTACCCACTAACCCCGTGTTGGGTGGGGTGACAAAAACCCAGCATTTGGTCAAACTCTCTTCTGTAGAAGATGATGGTTTGGGGGAAGAATTACAGGTAATTTGGGAATTGGAAGTGGGGGCGCGTATTTATGAAAAAATGGAGTTACCCCAACCCAAAGGTTTTGACTCACCAGAACGGTTAGATGCCTTTCTCGATGCAGTACGATGGGGTGCAGCTTCCACGGCTGATATTCGCACTGTGCAGTCACCTTTCCGCAGTGGGATAGATATTGAAGATTATCAATTAGATCCGGTAGTGCGGGCAATTCAAATGCCCCGCGTTAACTTATTAATTGCTGATGATGTGGGTTTAGGTAAAACCATAGAAGCTGGTTTAGTAGCCCAGGAATTAATTATCCGTCATCGTTGCCATGGGATTGTCATAGTTTGTCCATCTTCGCTACAAGTGCAATGGCAAGAACAGATGCGGGATAAATTCGGTTTGGATTTTCGCATTGTTGACAGTGCATTAATGAAAGAACTGCGCAGGAAACGGGGTATTCATGTGAACCCTTGGCAACATTTTCCGCGGTTAATTACTTCCATAGATTTTTTGAAGCGCGATCGCCCTTTACGTCTGTTGGGAGAAATATTACCCGGTGAAGGGGAATCTCTCTACCCCCGCAGGTTTGATTTATTAATCGTTGATGAAGCCCATAACGTTGCCCCCTCTGGTGGGGGTAAATATGCGGTAGATTCCATGAGAACGGCTGCTATTCGGCTATTAGTCCCCCACTTTGAACATAAGTTATTTTTGACTGCCACACCCCATAACGGCTACCCGGAAAGTTTCACCGCTTTGTTAGAATTGCTTGATTCTCAACGGTTTGCGCGGGGGGTAACACCAGACAGGAAACAATTACAGGTGGTGATGGTACGCAGGTTAAAACAGGAAATGCAAAATTGGGATGGTTCACCACTATTTCCTAAGCGCCAATTAGCAGCCATTTCTGTAGATTATCCAGCCGCAGAACGTCAAGCCCACGCCGCCTTAAAAAGATATACAGAATTACGTTGCAAGGGTGTGGCAGATAATACAGAAAAATATGCTACGGAATTTGTTTTAAAACTCTTAAAAAAACGCTTATTTTCTTCCCCAGCAGCTTTTGCT
The DNA here is from genome assembly GCF_002934005.1 of Cuspidothrix issatschenkoi CHARLIE-1. GTDB lineage: Bacteria > Cyanobacteriota > Cyanobacteriia > Cyanobacteriales > Nostocaceae > Cuspidothrix > Cuspidothrix issatschenkoi. The sequence goes on from NZ_PGEM01000132.1 coordinate 1,513, forward strand.
AGTACCTTAGAACAACACCAACAATCATTAACTACAGCCCGTCGTCGCACACCATCTAGTTTATCTCGACCGAGTGAAGGAATTTTGCGGCGACAGTTACAAGAAATTGAAGAAGATTTTGCTGATGATGATGTTTATGAAGAATCTACAGATGAAGCAATTACTAATACAACTCGGTTATTTAGAGAATTAAATTCTGAAGAACAAAGTTTATTAACCCAAATGTTGCAATGGGCAGAAACAGCAGCGAGATTAGCTGATGCTAAAGCCAAGGAACTCCTTAACTGGATTCATACTTATATTAAACCAGAGGGAAAATGGTCTAATGAAAGAGTCATTATTTTCACAGAATATCGAGCCACACAAAAATGGTTATATAACCTATTAGCGGCGCAAGGATTAGTCCAGGAAGAACGGTTAATGACTCTATATGGGGGGATGAAATCAGAGGACAGAGAACAGGTAAAGGCGGCATTTCAAGCCCATCCTGATATTTCCCCAGTGCGAATTTTATTAGCTACGGATGCAGCCAGTGAAGGTTTAGATTTACAAAACTTTTGTTCGCGGTTAATTCATTATGAAATACCTTGGAATCCTAACCGCATGGAACAAAGAAATGGGCGGATAGATAGACATGGACAAAAGGCTTCAGAAGTATTAATTTATCACTTTGTCGGTAAAGATTATCAGCAAAATAGCACCCAAGGAATTAAACCGGGGGAACTAGAAGGGGATTTAGAATTTCTCATGCGGGCGGCTTTAAAGGTTAATAATATTCGGGAAGATTTGGGAAAAGTTGGCCTAGTTATTGCTGCCCAAGTAGAAGAAGCAATGATGGGAAAACGGACTATTTTAGATACAACAGTGGCAGAAAAGGAATCAGAACCTGTCCGCCGGATGTTAAAATTTGAGCGTCAAGTCCGGGAACAAATTGAAAAATTACGAGAACAATTAAATGAAACTCGTCAACATTTACGACTGACACCAAATAATATTGAAGCGGTGGTCAGGATTGGGTTGGAATTAGCAGAACAACCGGGGTTAATTGAGGCTAATTTAGCAGAAGTTAGTGGGAAAGCTTTTTATTTACCACCTTTGAAAAGTAGTTGGGCGGCTTGTAGTGAAGGGTTAGCCCATCCCCATACAAAAGTAATTCGTCCTATTGTTTTTGATCCTGAATTATCCCACGGTCGAGATGATGTAGTATTGGCGCATTTGAATCATCGGTTAGTGCAAATGTGTTTACGTTTGTTAAGGGCGGAAGTGTGGTCAAAAGAGGGGAAAAAATCATTAAATCGAGTGACGGCGCGATTAGTTCCTAATTCAGTTTTAGAGACACCGGCGGTAATTGCTTATGGGAGATTGGTAATATTAGGAAGTGACCAACAGCGATTACATGAAGAGGTAATTACGGCGGGAGGTTTATTAAAGGAAGGTAAGTTTAACCGCATGGGTGTAATGCAAATTCAAACCGCATTATCGGCAGCTTTACCAGATTTAGCACCGGAAAAGATCAGAAGGACTTTAGAGAGTTTATGGAATAGTCATGGAGATTTATTAATGCAATCTTTGCAAGTGCGAATGCAAGATAGGGCTAAGAGTTTACAGCGCGATTTAAGTAATCGGGCAGAAAAGGAAGCGGCGGATATTACGGCTATTTTAACGGAATTACAAAGGAGTATTGAACAGGAGTTAAATCAACCAGATGTGACACAATTGGAGTTATTTAATAATACGGAAAAGGAACAATTTGAGAGAAATGTGAATAGTTTGAAAACGAGGTTGGAGGAAATTCCTAGAGAGATAGAAATAGAGGTTGCAGCGATAAAAGCGCGGTTTACAAATCCTACATCTAGGTTATTTCCCTTGGCGGTCATTTATTTAGTTCCGCAGAAATTGGCGAAATAGGAAAAATAAGATCCCCGACTTCTTTTTAAATCTTGTAAATAATTAATTAATGTTAGAAGTCGGGGATCTGGGTGGTTGTCAGAATCAGTATTTCCAGGATTATAAGCTGTTGTGCATTTAATTTGTATAATTCTTGCGGGCAAGA
>NZ_PGEM01000133.1:0-21778 GCF_002934005.1 Cuspidothrix issatschenkoi CHARLIE-1
CATCCATCTCATAGATAATATTTACAAAAAACCTCAAATGTTCTTTGCCCTTACAAGGCTGACACCTCGTATTAGTTGAGAACGATTTCGGTTTTTCCCGCCTTATATCCCACCACTGATTTGGAGTACCAAATTCAGTGGGGGACTTACGGCGAATAGTTAAATAGAAAACCAACAAGAGTAAATATGATGATTCTACCTGGAGCAACTGTTCGCGTTAAAAATCCTGCTGATACATATTATCGGTCTGAAGGACTTGTACAACGAATTAGCGATGGTAAAGTAGCTGTACTGTTTGAAGGTGGTAATTGGGATAAAATAATTACTTTCCTGCCGACAGAATTAGAAACTGTGGAAACTACAGTTCAGAAAAAAGTGAAATAATCATTTAGTCCTTAGTCAGTGGTCATTAGTTATTTACTAAGACTATTGACTAATCCTAATTTAAAAAGATTTTGCAACTACTGTACCCCTGCATTCTAAACTTCTTTTTAATTGCTTATGCGTCTACCTTTACCACAGTTTGCTATTAGCGATCGCCATTCTCACCATTTTGCAGAGATAATTGAAACCACAACTACGGAATTTTTAGCCCAGTGTCTAGAACCAGAAGACCTGAGTTTTCCACCTATGCCACCTTTTGGGAGTTGGGTTTGCGCTGTGGATGAAGAATCTGGTAATCAAGTTTATGCTGTGGTTTATCATGCCACAACTATGCCGATTGATTCTGTACATCGCGCGGTGGCTTTGGGATTATCCTTAGAGGCTTTGCGTGAGGAACAACCGCAAATATTTTCTATGCTAAAAACTGAATTTCGCGCCGCAATTGTGGGATTTCAGGAAAAATCTATTAATAGTGATAATGGCAAAATGTATCAATATTTGCCACCTCGTCCGCCACAAATTCACCAAGCTGTTTACCATTCTCAAGCAGAAGGAATTATTCAGTTTACGAAAGAATTAGATTTTTTACGCACATTACTTTTTATTAATGGTGCGCCTGTAGATTCCTTAGTAGCAGCGACTATTCGGGGAATATATCAATTGCGTAAATATGATCGAGAATGGTTAATCAAAGCTGGACGACATCTGAGTATTTTACTCAAAGATGATTATGATCGTTTGCGCTATATTTTGAGTCAAATTCACCCATAATAAGTAGAAAGTAATGGGAACAGGGAACAGGGAACAGGGAACAGTTTCAACTATCTAGCTATGTAATTTGTAAACTCAGTCCTTCTGGGTCATCTTGTCATGCCTTAGTCTAAACTCCAGTTACAATGTAAAATATGACGGTTGTATTAGATGCTGTGAATGTGATTGAGCGTTATACCTTGCCCGAAATGGGCGATTTGTGGAGTGAAACCCATAAGCTGAAAACCTGGCTAGATGTAGAGATTGCGGTTTGCGAAGCACAGGCAGAACTGGGTTATATTCCAGCAGCAGCAGTTGAAGAAATTAAGGCTAAGGCAAATTTTGATCCGAAGCGGGTTCTAGAAATTGAAGCTGAAGTCCGTCATGATGTTATTGCTTTTCTGACAAATGTTAATGAATATGTCGGTGATGCAGGACGCTATATTCATTTAGGTTTAACCAGTTCGGATGTATTAGATACGGCTTTAGCACTACAATTAGTTGCTAGTCTGGATTTGTTGTTAAAAAGCCTGGAAGATGCTATTGAGGCGATTCGCAAAAAAGCCACAGCACATCGATATACGGTGATGATTGGGCGATCGCATGGTATTCACGCTGAACCCATTACTTTTGGCTTTAAGTTAGCTGGTTGGTTGGCGGAAATGTTACGCCACCAGGAACGGCTGCAAATTCTCAAAAAAACTATTGCTGTCGGTAAAATATCCGGTGCAGTGGGAACTTATGCCAATATTGAACCTCGTGTAGAAGCGATCGCTTGTGCCAAACTCGGACTCAAACCTGATACGGCTTCTACTCAGGTAATTTCCCGTGATATTCATGCTGACTTTGTACAGCAATTAGCCCTCCTGGCTGCATCTATCGAACGCTTTGCTGTAGAAATTCGCAACCTGCAAAAAACAGATGTTTTGGAAGTTGAAGAATTTTTCTCTAAAGGACAAAAAGGTTCTAGTGCTATGCCTCACAAGCGCAACCCCATCCGTTCCGAACGGTTAACAGGGATGGCGCGACTGGTTAGAAGTCACGCAGGGGCGGTATTAGAAAACGTGGCCTTGTGGCATGAACGAGATATTTCTCACAGTTCTGTAGAACGAGTTGTTTTACCAGATGCTTGCATTTTGACTCATTTCATGCTGCATGAAATCACCCAATTGGTAAACAACCTATTAGTTTATCCTGAAAACATGGTACGAAATCTCAACTGCTATGGTGGAGTAGTCTTTAGTCAAAGAGTATTACTCACCTTAGTTGAGAAAGGCATAAAACGGGAAGAAGCCTATGCCATAGTTCAAGAAAGCGCCCACACGGCTTGGAATAAACCAGAAGGCAACTTCCGTGATTTAATCAGCAAAGATCCTCGTGTGACTCAACATTTGTCACCAGCAGAAGTAGAAGCCTGTTTTGATCCACAACATCATCTCCAGCATTTAGAGCAAGTTTATCAACGATTAAGTATTTAAAACTCATAGGGAAGAGGCAATAGGCAGGAGGCAATACTTCGACTCCCTTCGACTTTACTCGCGGCAAGTCGCTCAGTAACCACAGGCAACAGTTCAGAAAGAATAAGGAAATTTCTCCCGTGCTCCCCTGCTCCCCTGCCTCCCTGCCTCCCTACTTCCCTGCTTCCCTGCTTCCCTGCCTCTAAATACGTAGTCCTTTCCTGTTGCAAAGTGAAAGTAAATATACGGTTTCTTACTATACTCAAATCATAAAAGCCTAGATTATAACTGTGTTTATAATGACTAAATCTGTATATACTATAGCAATACTACCCCAATCGTGAGAAAATACGTAGATAAAAATCCTTGTTTTATAAGCATTTGAGCCTTCTTGAACTCTCACGTATCATTTGGGATTGCTATATGGCTATATTTATAGCATTTGGTCTATATCAGACACCATTATTAGCAATATTCGATATAAATATAGCCTACCTTCCACACCCTAAACTGTCACACAACGAAAATTTGTCGTTTGGACGTTTGAGCCCACATTCCGCAGATAAAATCCAATTCTGAATAATTATCACGAAAGATTCAGGGTTGTACAAACTTTACTCCAAAAATATTCTCAATAAATGAGATAAATTCCTAATAAACATTTTATAGTTCCTTTGAACTAAAATCCTGAAAACCCTTACCAAACAATGTTTTTGGAGATAATTATTTTTTTATTCTCCGCTTATGCGGAATGTGAGCTTAAAATCCGCGAAACCCATAGCTTTATTCAGCAACCCCTACCTATGGTTGAAATTCTTGCGATATTATCTGCTAGTGCTGCTGCCGGAATGAGAATAGGTATACCTCTATTAGTTATTGGTATCCTACAGGGTGATCAACTTTGGTCACAGATGCCGCTCTTATCTCGTATTTCACCCCATGTTTTAGTTGGCCTGCTAACTAGCTGGTCTTTATTTGAAATTTTTGCTTCTAAAAAACTAATTGGTCAAAGAATAATACAGCAAGTTCATTTATTTTTATCTCCCTTTGTCGGAGCGCTTATGGGGCTAGCAGTTGATTCAGCGATGAATACACCAAGCTGGTTAGTAGCCTTAATTGGGGGTTTATTAGCTTTAGTATTTCAATTAGTGTTAGTGGGTTGGTTTTATCGTTTGCGTGGTTTACCAATTTGGGTGGTCTTTTCACAAGATATTTTATGTATTACACTTGTATTTTTTGCGGTTGATGCCCCTCGTCAGGGTGGGTTAATTGCTTTACTTTTGCTGTGGTTGGCTATTCGCAGTGCAAAATACTGGTATGATTGGTATGAAGTTGGTAGGAGGCAGGGAGTAGGGGAGTAGGGGAACAGGGGAGAAATATGTTATTCTTTTCCTTCTTACCCATTACCCATTACCCAAACTAATGTAAAAGCCCAATAACGTGCAGTAAGCCTTTACCGGTAATTAATTCGATAATTAGACCAATAAAACCTAACATGGCTATCCGACCATTCCAGACTTCGGCACTGGTGGTCAGTCCCCATTCCCAACGTTCTTGAGGATACATCTTCACCTTTTTCTTCATCTGGGTGACTTGGGAAAGTTTGAGGTTAGGTTGTTGCAGAGAATCTATGATTAAGTTAGATAACGCTTGAATAAACACTGGATGCGTATTAGGTGCGGGGGCGCGTCGAAAGTTGTGTATTCCTGCTTCTTCGGCTATTTCTCGGTATTCAATATCAATTTCTTGTAATGTTTCGATGTGTTCGGAAACAAAACTAATTGGTACAACCACCAAATTTTTAACACCTTTTGCCCCTAGCTCTTTCAGTGCATCTTCAGTGTAAGGTTGTAGCCATTCTACTGGACCAACGCGACTTTGATAGGCGAGGGTATGGGTATTAGGACGGTTAAGGGTTTGCATAATTAAGTATGTGCATTCCTCTATTTCTTGTTGGTAGGGGTCGCCAGCTTCTTCTACGTAGCTTTTCGGGACACCGTGAGCGCTAAAGAAGATATGTACATCCTCTGGTTGGGGAAAATGTTGCAGTTCCCCAGCGATAAGTTCGGCCATTGCTTGGAGATAACCTGGTTGTTTGTACCAAGAGGCAATGACTGTATATTCCAAACTTTGTAGTTTGGGGTTTTCTTTCCACAGTTGCTCTAGAAGTCGGAAACTAGAACCGCTAGTGCTGATGGAAAATTGGGGGTAAAGTGGCAGAATTACCAACTTATCAATATTATCTTGGGTGAGTTGGGCGATCGCTTCTTCGGTAAAGGGATGCCAATAGCGCATTCCTACATATATATTTGCTTCCTGTCCTAATTCACCTAGCTGATGTTTAATTGCTTCCCCTTGTTCTTCTGTGATCCGTCGCAATGGCGAACCACCGCCAATTTGCTTATAATTTTCTTGAGATGTTTTTTCTCGGCGTGTAGCAATAAACCAAGCTAGGGGTTTTTGCATCCAGCGAAACGGTAAACGGATAATTTCGGGATCTGAAAACAGATTATATAAGAATGGTCTGACATCCTCTAGTTTATCGGGACCGCCAAGATTAAGTAATAATACTCCTACACGACCCATAGCAGTTACTTTCCCCCAATCCTTACAGATTTTTTACTAATGTTAACAATATATCTTTATTAAATATAAAGCTTTATGCGCAGGAAAAAATGCAATGACAACAATTTTTAGAGACTGGAGTTACAGATACCAGTGGTTATATGATGGTATATCGCGGTTAGCTGCGCTGAGTGTGGGTGGTGAAACCCGATTTCGTCAACTAGCTTTACAAAATTTAAAGATACAATCAGATACTCGAATTTTAGATTTATGTTGCGGTAGTGGTCAAGCCACTAGATTTTTAGTGAATTATTCTCAAAATGTGACAGGTTTAGATGCTTCACCTTTATCTATAGAACGATCTAAAAATAATGTACCCAATGCTACCTATATCCAAGCATTTGCGGAAGATATGCCGTTTGAAGATAGTTCATTTGATGTAGTACATACTAGCGCAGCTTTACACGAAATGCAGCATGAACAACTACAAAAAATTATTGCAGAGGTTTATCGGGTGTTAAAGCCAGGGGGAGTATTTACTTTGGTAGATTTTCACCCACCAACAAATCTTTTATTTTGGCCAGGTTTAGCGGTCTTTTTCTGGTTGTTTGAAACACAGACAGCTTGGGAATTGTTAAAAACAGATTTACCTGGGTTGTTAAGAGATTATGGTTTTGACGTGGGTAAACCTAGTTTATATGCAGGTGGGAGTTTACAGGTAATTCAAGGGAAGAAAATTTAGAATCTGTGGATAAGGTTTTTTGAGCGATTGAATAAAATTAGGTAGTAAAATTTGCGCTTCTTCAGGTAAGGTATCAATATCTTTAGATGTATTTGCAATTTTTATTACCAGAATTTACTCCTCAATTGAGTAATTTTGCGCTGCTGATTTGATATATGAAAATGATTTTTGATAATATCCAAACTTTTGTAGAGAAGCTCCGGGGAAAGTCTCTACACCTAAATTCATAATTGGTTTCAATAACGTCATCATATATAGCAATCCTAAATGATACGTGAGGGCTTAACAAGGCTTAAATGCTCATAAAAGAAAAAATCTACCAGCTAGGAGTAGTAATGCTCAATAGCTGCTGGACTGGCAATAATTAACTGACTAAATTAATTAACTTTATTAACTGGTTTTTGAGTTGGTGCTATTGCTGTTTTGGGAATTTCAATCACAGGGTTATTTAAAGCCACCATTAAAGGAGATTCTGCTGCTGTTTGGGTGGCTGTTGGTGTTATTTCCGTGGTTGATTGTGTTTGTGCCATTTCCAGTGTTCTGAAAGAGTTGCCAGAGAATAGGCCAGAAATTGCTCCCAAAACACAAGCGGCAACCGCTACACCGCCTAATATCCAGTTTAAGTGATAACGCCGATCAATTCTGGCAAATACTTGTTCAATAGTTGTCTCTGAAGACTTCCCACTAGAGGGAATAGGTATAGTTTGGAAGCCTTGTCTGAGATTTAACAATCTATCATACAAAGTTTTAATGGAAGCATCAGTTGATAGTAACTCTTCCACTTCCCGGCGTTCATTAGCTGTGACTTCGCCATCTAGGTAGGCACTTAATAACTCGAAACAATCGCGCTTCTCCATATCCATAGTACCTGTGAATTCATTGTTACTTCTCAATGGCAGAAAATATATATTTTCGCTGACAGTCCTGAATATTTATTAAATTCTGCCATAGAATTGAGGAAACATGATGTAGATTATGTATCTAGATAGCTTTGCAACTGAGTTTGTAATCTTGATCTGGCTCTGGCTATTCTAGATTTCACTGTTCCCAGAGAAACCGCGGTGATTTCGGCAATTTCTTCATAAGCCATGCCTTCAATCTCTCGAAGAACAATAGTAGTACGAAAAACCTCTGGTAAATCGGCGATCGCTTCTCGCAATTGATCATAAAATTCTCTCGTTGTTAGTTCCTCTTCTGGACCTGGGGTATCCCCGGCAATTTCCCAATCTATTTCACCGTCGTCTAGGGTTCGGGGAGCATCTAGAGACAGGGGACTAACTACCCGTTTACGTTTCCGTAATTCATCATAAAACAAATTCGTGGCAATGCGGCTTAACCAGCCCCGGAACTTAGCAGGTTCTTGTAATCGGCCAATGTTACGATAGACACGAATCCATACTTCCTGGGCTAAATCGGCTCTGTCAGACCAATCAGGAGCTAAATGATATAAAACTCGATCAACTTGAGTCTGATAGCGACGCAACAGTTCTGCAAAAGCAGCACGGTCTGGACGCAATCCGACTTGACAGCGCAAAATAAGATCGTGGTTTGAGAGTTTGTCAACTTGCACGGATGCTGCTGGATAGGTTGCATCAACTGTTGACCAAGATACACTAATGCATTGACTCATAGATAGATCGGACTGGTTCTAAATCACTCCTCATTATTAGACTGGATGATTGGTAAAAAGTTCCCTAGCAAGGTGACGGATTTATAATCGGAACACGGAAATATAAATAGAAAGGATTTTTCCGAATTTGATTCCGGTCAGGTAGCTATGGAAAAGACAGGCAAAAATAAAACACTGATCAACAATTTGTTAGATTAGAAATAGTGATCAGATGAACAACTGTCCACTAGATACTTGACTGGTAATGGGTAATGGGCAATGGGTAATTGATACAATAATCAGTTAGCAATTATCGGTTACCCGCATAAGTCAGGGATAAATAATTAGGCGATGGCAATGGCAAGAAATGAATCTGTAGCGACTATGGTTATGTTTCTCTGTTTTGGTACAGCAATTTTATCTTTGGCTGTCCATTGGCACAATATGAGAACCACAGGGCAGTTAAATCAGTCTGCATCCACAGATGTTTATTCACAGCGTTCACCAGTTGAAATTGGAGATAGTGCAATTGCTGCTTCCGTAGCTACCTCTCCCCAACAATCTGCTGTGATCAATTTCGATTCTCCCCGGAAACCAGAGAAGTCAAATTCAGGTAATGTTACAGATCCAGCTAATAATACTAATCAGCCCCTAGAATCAGGAGTCGAGAGAACTCAAGTCATTGTTGATTTGAGCGATCGCCGTGTTTATGTTTCCCGTGCTGATGAAATCATCGCTAGTTACCCTATTGCTATAGGTAAAAAGGGTTGGGAAACACCAATAGGCAAGTTTCAAGTTATACATAAAGAACACTATCCCATCTGGCGACACCCCATTACAGGAGCTATCTATGAAAGTGGTACAGACAGTCCTTTGGGGGATAGATGGATTGGTTTTTGGTCAGATGGCCGCAATGAAATTGGTTTTCATGGTACACCAAATGTTGATTTGATGGGTGCGGCTGTTTCTCACGGTTGCCTGAGAATGCGTAATTCTGACGTGAGAATGTTGTACAGCCAAGTCAAGATAGGTACATCAGTATTAGTTCGAGATTAAGAATTGCCAGTCAACAGTATCAATGAGAGGCAGGATAATCTAAGTGGCAACGAAACAGACTAAATCAAACGGCAGTAGCCCCAAGTTAGGATTTGAAGAGAAATTATGGCAAGCTGCCGATAAGTTACGCGGTCACTTAGATGCGGCTGAGTATAAGCACGTTGTCTTAGGGTTAATTTTCCTCAAATATATCTCTGATGCTTTTAACGAACTCTACGAGAAATTAGCAGAGGATGAATACGCAGATCCTGAAGATAGGGACGAATACAAAGCAGAGAATATATTTTACGTCCCCCAACCTGCACGGTGGTTACATTTTCAGAGTAACGCTAAAAATATCAAGATTGGGGAATTAATTGATCTAGGGATGGATGCCATAGAGAAAGAAAATCCCTCTCTCAAGGGAGTATTACCCAAAGAATATGGTAAACCAGCCCTAGATAAACGGTTATTGGGAGAGTTAATAGATTTAATTGGTACTATTGGTTTAGGAGACGCGGAAAGTCGCTCTAAGGATATTTTAGGCAGAGTTTATGAGTATTTTTTAGGACAATTCGCCAGTGCAGAAAAGAAGAACGGGGGACAGTTTTACACTCCTCGTTGTGTGGTGCAATTGTTAGTAGAAATGTTAGAACCCTACAAAGGGCGAGTTTATGATCCTTGTTGTGGTTCTGGGGGAATGTTTGTCCAGTCGGAGAAGTTTGTAGAATCTCACGGGGGCAACGTGGGGGATATTTCTATTTATGGCCAAGAATCTAACCCCACAACTTGGAAGCTGTGTAAGATGAACTTAGCTATCCGCGGAATTGAAGGGAATATTGGTTTACAAAATGCTGATACTTTCCGCAGTGATTTACACAAAGATTTAAGAGCAGATTATATATTAGCAAATCCTCCCTTTAATATGAGTGATTGGGGTGGGGAAGCATTACAAGAAGATGGACGTTGGCTTTATGGCACACCATCGGCTGGTAATGCTAACTATGCCTGGATTCAACATATCATTAGTCATTTAGCCCCTCTTGGTTATGCGGGGTTTGTATTAGCTAATGGTTCAATGAGTTCTAATCAATCTGGGGAAGGAGAGATTAGAAAGGCTTTAATTGAAGCTGATTTAGTTGATTGTATGGTGGCACTACCAGGACAATTATTTTATAACACTCAAATTCCCGCTTGTTTATGGTTTTTAACTCGTTCTAAATCTGGGGGTAAGTTCCGTAAACGCCGGGGAGAAACTTTATTTATTGATGGGCGGAAATTGGGGGTTTTAATTGATAGAGTGCATCGGGATTTAACACAGGAAGAAATCACCAGAATTGCCCAAACTTATTATAATTGGCGCGGTAGTGGTCAGGGAGAATATATAGATGTTCCTGGATTTTGTAAAAGTGCCAGTTTTGAAGAAATCAAAGGACATGGTTATGTATTAACTCCAGGAAGATATGTAGGAGCAGAAGAAGTAGAAGATGATGATGAATCTTTTGAGGAAAAGATGTTACATCTGACGGCGAAATTAGAGCAACAATTTACAGAAAGTGCTAAGTTAGAAGCAATGATTCGGGAGAATCTGCGGGGGTTGGGATATAATATGGAACGCGGATAAACGCTGATAAATTATTTCAAGTGTGGTTATTAGATAATCAAGAAGTTTGGATATTAATTCATGTAGAGGTACAAAGTCAATATGATAAAGAATTTTCCCAAAGAATGTTTATCTACAACTATCGAGCTTTTGACTCATATCAAAAACCTGTAATTAGCTTGGCTATACTAGGAGATGAAGCTAAAAGTTGGCGACCTAGTTCCTATCAGTATGGTTTAGGAAGTAGTCAATTAACCTTTAATTTTTCTATCATCAAGCTTTTAGATTATCAGTGGGAGGAGTTAGAGCAAAGTAATAATATTTTTGCTATAGTGGTAATGGCACATTTAAAGACTAAAGCCACTAATAGCAATTTGTCAGCTAGAGAACAGTGGAAATGGAACTTAGCTAGATTACTTTATCAAAAAGGTTATAACCGTAAAGAAATGGTTGATTTATATAAGGTCATTGATTTAATAATGGCTTTATCTGAAAACTTGCAATTAAGTTTTGATTAAAAATTAGCTAACTATCACCAGGAACGAAAAATGCCACTTGTAACTAACATTGAAAGACGCGCTATAGAAAAAACTCGGAAAGAAAATTAGGACTTACGCACGAGTTACGGAATAACGAACCACAGAGGACGCAGAGAACACGGAGGAATAAGAGTTTGAGAGTTTTTTGCGTAAGTCCTAAAAATATTATCAAATTTGTACAAGTTAGGTTTGGTGATATTCTAGAAAATCTGATAGAAAAGATTAATCAAATTGATGATAAGCTGTTACGCAGCTATATCTAATAATCTTAATGTTGTTATTTTATTTCTTGTAGTGCGGGCATCTTGCCCGCAAGAATTATACAAATTAAATGCACAACAGCTTACAGCAGTTTCCGTTATTATGAGGTTGTAACACAGGCATCTTGCCTGTTCACATTCATTGTACCTCATGTAGATGGAATGTGCTGTATATCTTTCCTAGACCAACTCCTGCTATCAACAATTAGCGTTAGTTCGTTAGAAGAATTTGCACAACTTGTTCACTCTAATTTGTCAGCAGCAGATTAATAAATATATGGTAAATAATTTATCAATTCCCGAAGATTATCATCATTTTTTTGAGGAACTTAAAGAACGCATCCGCAATGCACAAGTCCGGGCTGTAATTGCTATCAACCGCGAATTAATATTACTTTATTGGCAAATTGGAAGGGATATTTTACATCGTCAACAGCAGCAAAAATGGGGTGCTAAAGTTATAGATAACTTAGCCTCTGATTTACAAAAAGCATTTCCTGAAATGAAAGGTTTTTCATCTCGTAATCTTAAATATATGCGGAGTTTTGCGGAAACTTACCAGGATTTTGAATTTGTGCAGCAGGTTGTTGCACAAATTCCTTGGGGGCATAATATCCGCATTTTAGATACTGTGAAAAATGCCACTGAACGCGAGTGGTATATTCGCCAAACTATTGAGCAAGGATGGAGTCGCAATGTATTAGTCCATCAGATAGAAAGTGGACTATATAAAAGACAAGGTAAGGCTGATACTAATTTTTCTCGCACGTTGCCAAATCGCCAATCTGAACTAGCACAACAGTTATTTAAAGACCCTTATAATTTTGATTTTATTAACTTAGGAAAGGAGGCACAGGAACGAGATTTAGAGAGGGCTTTAATAGAACGTATCCGCGATTTTTTATTGGAATTAGGGGTAGGTTTTGCGTTTGTGGGTAGTCAGTATCATTTGGAAGTGGAAGGAGAAGATTTTTATTTAGATTTATTATTTTATCATTTACGGTTGCGGTGTTTTGTGGTGATTGATTTAAAGGTGGAAGCTTTTAAACCGGAGTTTTCAGGGAAAATGAGTTTTTATGTTTCTGCTGTGGATGAGTTGCTAAAACACCGGGATGATATGCCGACTATTGGGATTATTTTATGTAAGTATAAGAAGCAGAAGATTGTTGAATATTCTTTGCGAGATATGAATAAGCCTATCGGGGTTTCTAGTTATCAATTACGGGAGGGTTTACCAGAGAGGTTGCAGGAGAGTTTACCGACTATTGAACAGTTGGAAGCTGAGTTGGAAGCGGTAAATATGGAAGTTGAGGAGGAGTTATGAGGGAAATTATGGCAGGGTTTAGTTAAGAGGTTGTTTTCAAAGTTTTTAATGTATAAAGAAACCCCTCTCCAAACCTCTCCCCCACGGGGGGAGAGGCTTTGAAAACTCCCCTTCCCTCGTAGGAAAGGGGTAAGGGGTTAGGTTTATGGAGATTATCGGTTCATCTAATACTTTTCAAACAACTGCGAGTAGAAACACTGCATCCCAACAACAGTATAATGTTAAAATCAAATTATCCACCTTTGGGAATATCAAAAGATGCAAACTCTCATTAGATTAAATGTTGAAAAATTTATTGAACAAGGAAAGGAGTATTTTGTGGCTACCAGTGATGATTTACAGGGTTTAGTTGCTGAGGGTAAAACGGTACAAGAAGCTATAGAAATCGCGGCAGATGTGGCTAAGGTTTTATTAGATTTGGAAAAAGAGAAAAATCATTCTTTTCATTTTCAAGGTTTACCTAATCAGTTTGAATATCCGCTAATCTTGGAGGTATAATGGGAAGATTAGGCAGTTTTTCTTATCGAGAAGTTACGAGAAAGTTAGGAAAATTAGGTTTTGAGTTTTATCGCGCAGCTAAGGGAGATCATGAAATTTGGTTTAATCCAGAAACAAATCAAAAAACAACTATTCCTCATCATCGGGAAATTAAGGAGGGAACACTACAAAGTATTTTAAAACAGGCTCAAGTTGATGTTGATATTTTTCTGGATATTTAGTTATTTAAAAACTTGACTATTGAACAGTTAGAAGCGGTAAATGTCGAAGTTGAAGAGGAGTTGTGAGGGGAATTATGGAATGGGTTAGTAAGTTGGGAGAATGGGAGATTAAAGTAAACTTATGGGGGTTGGAGTATGAGTAATGAATGGCCACGAAAAACAATTGCTGAATGTGCAGCAGATGAGCCTTACTCCACTCAAATCGGACCTTTTGGAAAGGCGTTAACTCCTGAAGAATACACACCGTCAGGAGTTCCACTTTTGCGCGGTATAAATGTTAATCATGGACGCTTTTATGATGATGGCTTTGTATTTATTAGCGAAGAAACAGCGGATAGATTATCCAAATTTGAATCATTCCCAGGAGATGTACTACTTGTCCATAAAGGAACACTTGGACAAATAGGAATTATGCCGAAGAATAGAAAATATCATCGGTATATTATGGGTAATAGTATGTTACGAGTTAAGTGTAACACTACAAAGCTGATACCAGAATATCTTTACTACTGGTTATGCTCTGATGAAGGGCAGCATTATCTTTTTAGCAGAGTTTCTCAGGTTGGTGTCCCACAAATTCAAAAGCCATTAACTACTTTAAGAGAGGCTTCATTACCTGTTCCCCCACTTTCTGAACAAAAAGCGATCGCTCACATCCTTTCCTCCTTTGATGATAAAATCGAACTAAACCGACAGATGAACGAAACCCTAGAAGCAATGGCCAGGGCAATTTTTAAATCGTGGTTTGTGGATTTTGACCCAGTAAGCGCCAAGAGGTCAGGGAGACAACCCGCAGGTATGGATACAGCAACGGCTGATTTATTCCCTGATGACTTTGAGGAGTCTTCTTTGGGTTTAATTCCGAAGGGGTGGAAGGTTGGGACATTAGGAGAAGAAATAGAAATTATTAAAGGTAAGTCATATAAAAGCAGCGAACTCGTACCATCATCAACTGCACTTGTAACACTAAAATCTTTTCATAGAGGAGGTGGTTATAGACCAGATGGATTAAAACCTTACAATGGAACTTATAAACCTGAACAAATTATTAAGCCAGGTGAGTTAGTAGTTGCATATACTGATGTAACTCAAGCAGCAGATGTAATTGGTAAACCTGCTATTGTTAAAGCTGATGAAAGATATAATACACTCGTTGCTTCACTTGATTTAGGTATTATCAGAGTAAGAAATAAAAACCTAAATATTGCTTTTTTGTATTACTTGTTTAACCAAAATGATTTTCAAAATCATGTTTATTCACATACGAATGGAAGCACAGTTTTACATCTAAGCAAAGACGGAATACCTAGCTATGAATTTTGTTTACCTCACTCTTCATTAATAAGTAAATTTGAAAAAATTATAAGCCCAATATTTGATTTTTCAAATATTAATTGGCAAGAAAGTATTAATATTACTACTCTCCGAGATACTCTATTACCAAAATTGATGTCAGGACAAATCCGAGTAAAAGAAGCAGAAAAAATCATGGAAAAATTAACTTAAAACAATATGGATATAAACCTACAAAAAGAACTATTTAGCAACACCTATTTACAAGCAGTAACCACAGTCAATTATGCACAACATTAGTCAAGGAGTTCAACCATGAAAATTACTGTCAAAGATCAAGAAACCTTGCAAAATATAGCCCTGGAAAATCTCAGAAATTACTTACAAACTCACGGATGGCAGGAAAATCAACCCTTCTTAAATCATGCCACCATTTGGCATCAATCAGCAACCCCAGAAGATTTTGAAATCTTACTACCTAACCGAGAAAATCTGGGAGATTATCCCCAACGTATTCAAGAAATAATCGAAATATTAGCAACTGTAGAAAATCGTCCTAGCCTAGAGATTTTAACAGAACTTTTACAGATTATCCCTAACATTAGTACCCAAGGCATTGTGATGGATATTTATACACCTAACTTCGATAAATTAAAGGGTGAAATCACTATTTTAGGAATTGTTTTTCAAAAATTACAGAAAATTCATACCGAACTAAATAACCAAAATTACATCTTAGCTATTAAAGCCTACCAACAACGTTTACCAATTAGTTTTACAGGTGATTTAGTCAAAGAAAACAACCATTTTATATTACAAAATCCCCACAATTTCCAAATTGATAATATTTGAATAATCCTGTAGGGGTTTAGCAATGTTAATTAACCACAAATTATCATGAGAGTCTACCTTGATACCAGCGTCTACAATCGCCCATTTGATGATCAAACACAAGCCAAAATCTTTTTAGAAACGCAAGCAGTATTGATCATTTTACAAAAGGTAGAAGATAAAGAAATTGAGTTAGTCAATTCTCCCACTTTAGAATATGAAAATAGCCGCAATACACAAATATTACAACAATACAGTATGAACAGATATTTAAAAATGGCTACTTTCATACAACCTAAAACTACAACCGTAGAACAACGAGCAAAACAACTAGAAAAAGATGGAATTAAAGCCTTAGATGCTCTCCATGTTGCATCCTCAGAAATAAGTAACTGTGATTATTTTATCACCTGTGATAAACGATTAATTAATCGCGCTCAAACTTTAGCTACAATAAAAACAGTTAACCCTATTGATTTTATTCAAGAGATAGAAAATGAAAATCCAAACTCCTAACAACCAACAACTACTGCAAGAAGTATTAATGATATTAACCAATCATTTAAAACCTACTCAACTACTGAGATTTATCGCAACCTATAACCTGGGACAAAGTAACTATTTACAATTCAAAGACCAACAATTCGGAGATGAAACAGTAGAGAGTTTATCGCAAAAAATAGACGCAGAATACCCACCAGAATCTATTAATTATACAAATGCCCAGTATAACCCTGATATTGATGAATTAAAAATCTCTTGGAGTCAGGTAGAAATTCAAAAAACTAATCCTGTTAGTCCTGGAATAATTCTTGATTATGACACAGAAGGTAATGTCATAGGAATTAAAATTTTAAATGCTTCCCAGATAATTGAAAACCTCCACCAATAGAAAAGGAATCTATGGAAAAATTCACAGAATCAATTATTGAACAAGCCACCCTAGACTGGCTATCAGAACTCGGCTATACCTCCTTAAAT
Source organism: Cuspidothrix issatschenkoi CHARLIE-1 (assembly GCF_002934005.1). Taxonomy (GTDB): domain Bacteria; phylum Cyanobacteriota; class Cyanobacteriia; order Cyanobacteriales; family Nostocaceae; genus Cuspidothrix; species Cuspidothrix issatschenkoi. The sequence continues at coordinate 16,093 of NZ_PGEM01000133.1, forward strand.
GGTACAGAAATCGCCCCTGATACCCCCCAAACAGAACGCCAAGAATATCATGATGTTATCCTCATCAACCGCCTCCAAAATGCCTTACAAACCATAAACCCCCATATTCCCTTTCACGCTATCCAAGACGCAATCAAAAAAATCACCCGCACTGAAACCCCCATACTTTATGAAAACAATCGCCGCTTTCATAAGTATTTAACAGATGGGGTAGATGTAGAATATCAACAAAATGGACAAACCCAATATAAAAAAGTCCAACTAATTGATTTTGATAAAATAGATCATAACGATTGGTTAGTAGTTAATCAATTTCGCGTTAAAGAAACAGGTAAAACCGCCCGGATTCCTGATGTCGTTATCTTCATCAACGGCTTACCCATTGCCGTAATTGAACTCAAAAACGCCACAGATGAAAGCGCCACAATTAAAGGTGCATTCAACCAACTACAAACCTATAAAAACGATATCCCCTGTTTATTTCCCTATAACGAAATTCTCGTTATTTCCGATGGTATTCAAGCTAGAGTGGGAACATTAACCGCCGACTGGGAACGTTTTATGCCTTGGCGTACTGTTGACGGTCAAAATATTATTCCTCAAAAAGAAGCAGAATTAGAAACAATTATTAAAGGTATATTTAATCCATCTACTATATTAGATATACTGCAATATTTTATTGTTTTTGAAGTAGACCAAGATACAATTATTAAAAAAATCGCAGGGTATCACCAATACCACGCCGTGAATAAAGCCATTACTTCTACTATTAAAGCCTCCCGCACAGATGGAGATAGAAAAGTGGGTGTAGTCTGGCACACCCAAGGTAGCGGTAAAAGTTTGACAATGGCATTTTATAGTGGGAAATTGATTCAACAACCAGCAATGAAAAATCCCACTTTGGTAATTTTAACAGATAGAAATGATTTAGATGATCAATTATTTACTACCTTTTCATCCTGTGTTGATTTATTAAGACAAAATCCTGTACAGGCGGAAAATAGGGAAAATTTACAAAAATTACTCCAAGTTGCAGCAGGAGGAATTATATTTACAACTATTCAAAAATTCGCCCCAGAAACAGGTAACGAATATGAGAAACTTTCCTCCCGACATAATATAGTTTTGATGGCAGATGAAGCACACAGAAGCCAATACGGATTAAAAGCTAAAGTTGTAGTTAAATCTGCCAAGACTGAGAAAAAAGTTTCTTATCTCAACCCTCAAACAAAACCACAAATTAAAGTAGCTGAATCAACAAATACCTATAAATTTGATAGTCAAACAGAAAATAAGTTAGAATCTGCTGATATTAAATATGGTTACGCCAAATATTTAAGAGACGCAATACCTAACGCTTCCTTTGTGGGTTTTACAGGTACACCCATTGCCCAAACTGATAAAAATACCACTGCTTTATTTGGAGATTATATAGATGTTTACGATATTCAAAGGGCAGTGGAAGATGAAGCGACAGTCAAAATATACTATGAAACACGATTAGCAAAACTTGATTTAAACCCCTCAGAACTCCCTAAAATAGATTTTGAATTTGAAGAAATTACCGAAGAAGAAGAATTTACTACCAAGGAAAAACTTAAAAGTAAATGGGCAAGATTAGAAGCCTTAGTTGGTGCAGAAAAACGCATTAATCAAATTGCTAAAGACATTGTTGAACATTTTGAAAATCGCACCGCAGCACCGGAATTGAGAGATGGTAAAGGGATGATTGTCTGTATGAGTCGCCGTATTTGTGCTGACTTGTATCATGCTATCATACAACTAAAACCAGAATGGCACAGTGAAGATGATAACCAAGGAGTAATTAAAGTTATCATGACTGGTTCTGCTGCTGATGATAAAAAAATGCAGCCCCATATCCGCAGTAAAAAAGCCCGGAAAGAATTAGCTAAACGCTTCAAAAAAGCTGATGATTCCTTTAAATTAGTGATAGTCAGGGATATGTGGCTAACAGGATTTGATGCCCCAAGTCTACATACTTTATATGTAGATAAACCCATGCAGGGACACAATTTAATGCAAGCTATAGCCAGAGTAAATCGGGTTTTTAAAGATAAACCAGGGGGGTTAATAGTTGACTATTTAGGCATTGCCGAACAACTCAAAGATGCACTCAAAGACTATACAGAAAGAGATAGAGGGGAAACAGCAATTGATACTAATATTGCCCTAGCAGTGATGCAGGAGAAATACGAAATTGTCCAGTTTATGTATCATGGTTTTAACTATCAGAAATTCTTTACAGGTAAACCCACAGAACGAGTATCAATCATTCCTGCTGCCCTCAATCATATCTTAGGATTGGCAGATGGTAAACGACGTTATATTAAGGCAGTAGGTGAATTATCCAAAGCCTTTGCTTTAGTTAGCAGTACGGATGCAGCAATTACTATTAGGGATGAAGTGGGATTTTTTCAAGCTATCAAAGCAGCAATGGTAAAATATACCACTGGTGATGGTAAAAGTTCAGAAGATATAGATGCAGCAGTCAGACAAATAGTATCAAAAGCGATCGCTAGTGATCAAGTCACAGATATCTTTACATCCGCAGGATTAAATAAACCAAATATCGCTATCCTCTCCGATGAATTCTTAGAAGAAGTGCGGGGTTTATCTTATCGAAATTTGGCATTAGAAACCTTACAAAAATTAATTAATGAACAAATAAAAATCAGTTCTCGGAAGAACTTAATTCTAGCTCGTTCCTTCCGAGAAATGTTAGAAAATACTATCAAACGATATCAAAACCGTGCCATTGAAACCGCCCAAGTCATCAATGAACTGATTGAACTCGCAAAAGTCATGCGGGAGGCAAAAAAACGGGGTGAAAACTTGGGACTAACAGAAGATGAAACCGCTTTTTATGATGCCTTAGAGGTAAATGATAGTGCGGTGATCAATTTAGGAGATGATACCCTCAAAGCGATCGCTCGTGATTTAGTCAAAGCGATCCGTGCTAACTTAACCATTGATTGGACAGTGAAAGAAAATGTCAGGGCTAAATTACGAGTGACAATTAAACGATTATTGAAAAAGTATGGTTATCCTCCAGATAAACAGGAGAAGGCAACTTCCACAGTTTTAGAACAAGCAGAGTTATTGTGTAAAGATTGGGTGGATTAGTGCTTTTAAATAACTAAAAGTATGCCGAAGCGGTGATGTTCAAGTTTTAGATGCAAGAAAACCGCCCCAGGCATACCAACAAAGTCGAGAATTTAATCAATTTCTTGAGATTTCCAAGGTAGTGGATCAACGGAAAGTCCGTTAACATATAAGCCCCAGTGTAAATGAGGTCCAGTGGATGCACCAGTTGAGCCTACAGCACCAATATTTTGCCCTGCTTTGACAAAATCACCTTCTTTGACGTTAATACGGCTTAAGTGCATAAAAATGCTAACTACTCCTTGGCCATGATCAATGCCAACTACATTACCATGAACCCTAAAACCTTGAGATACTCTACCAACTAAAGCGACTCTACCAGCGGCTGGACTAATGACTGCTGAACCCTCTGCACCTGCATAGTCTTGTCCCCGATGGTAATAGTCTTGGGCAAATTTACCGTTGTAGTAGCGACGGACACCATATCTGGTGGATGTGCGTCCAGCATTGGGGGTAAGAAAGGGACCATTCCAGTATTTTTCAGGGGTTTGTAAGGCTTTTAATTCTTTTGCTCGCGCTAGTTCATACTCGGTGGCTTGTACTCCTGCTTTTCCAGGTGGGAGGGTAATGCGTTGGACGGGAAATTTGCGATCGCTCACTTGCACCGCTAAATTTTTTTCTTGTTCACCTTCAGAAATTCTAATTGTTCTCACTCCCGCCTTTTCTAAGGGTGTGGTAGGAATGAAAGAACGATATTTACGCGGTGCTATGGCAAAAGTTGGATATCTTTTGTCTCCAACTGTTACCGTAGGATTACTAATTTTTTCTTGCTCATCTGCGCTAATTACTACAGAAATTGTATCTCCTAAGCGGGGATTTTTCGGTATTACCTGTACCTCTAAAGCTGCTGCCGGTAAGCCTAAACTCCAAGGAACTGTGGCAAGTATACCTATGAGGATTTTAGCAGGATTAATAATACTGAAATTCTGTAATTTATGCTGTGGATGAATACTATTAGTCATGGTAATCCTATGTTTATCAACAATTTTCTGCTGCTGTTAATCAACAGACTATTTTATGTTAGTTTCTGTTTCCTGAATAATAATTTATATAGGAATAATATTTGATTTATGAAAAGATACGTAGGGTGCATCAGATATAGCGGTATGCACTTGTAAATAATACAATCATTCATACCCAGGTCCCCAACTTCTTTGATTGATTGTGTCTACAAATGATAGATTTATCACAGAAATCGGTGATATTTTCGCCTCACCTGAATCCTGACTTTAAAACATATCCGCAGGATCGGCAGATTGAAGTTTATTGGTAGCAATTGCCCCAGATATAGCACACATAATTATTGTTAATAATAAAACTTGTAATCCACGTATAATCGTCATATACATGGGTAAATTTGTTGCTGTTCTTGTTAGCTGATAAAGTCCTAAAGACACTGCTACACCTGGTAAAAATCCTAATGCTGCTAAAATCAGAGCTTCTTCAAAAATTATGGTTAATAAATAGAAATGAGGATATCCTATAGCTTTAAAAGTTGCATATTCTCGCAAATGGGCATTAACATCTGTAGAAAGGATTTGATAAACAATAATTACTCCTACTACAAATCCCATGGATACACCCAGATTAAAAATAAATCCGATAGGGGAATTACTACTCCAAAATTGATTTTCAAATTCAATAAATTCAGAGTGAGTTAAAACTCTGACATCATCTTTTAAATACGCCTTTAAATCGGCAACAACTTGATTAATCTGATAACCGGGTTTGATTTTAAGCAAGCCAATACTCACACTACTTGTAGGCTGTCTAGCAAAGATTTGGGAAAAGTTATCAGCACTGGTAATTAAACTACCATCGGCGGCGAAGGAAGCACCAATTTTAAATAAACCACCTATGGTAATTGTACTACCATTAATTTCAGTAGTGATGGTTTTACCTGCTTGAATTTCTTCAATGGCTTGTTGATATTTACCTCTAGCAGCACGATCAAATAAAACTGTATTTGGTAATTTAATTTTGTCTAATTGCTCGTTAATTTCTGGTAAATTAAAAGCTGGTCTATTGGGATTAATACCAATAATCAAAACTCCTGTTTCCAATCGTGTTTGGGGATTTTTCCAAATTATATGATTACAATACATCGCCTCAGCAGATTTGACTCCTGGTATATCCATTGCTTGATAAAGTCGTCTACGGGAAAAGGTAGACATACTTTGTAAACTTCGCGCTTGGGGACTAATCAGAATAATATCTGTTGCTAAACTACGATGTAATCTAGTATTGCTATCATATAAAGCAGTTTGAAAACCTAACTGCATAAACATGAGAACATCGGCAAAAGCAATTCCTGATACTGCTACTAATAAACGACTTTTTTCATGGGTAAGTTGTAACCATCCTAAAGGTGTTCTGCGTCTGAATTTTTGCAAAATATTAAACATAGAATTTGAGGATAAAAAAGCAAGTAATAGGAGTTCAGGAGGAGGAAGAAAAATTAAGTATTCAGCTATAGCCCTCGTTCATAAGCTGTTACGCAGCT
>NZ_PGEM01000133.1:21837-22565 GCF_002934005.1 Cuspidothrix issatschenkoi CHARLIE-1
ATAAATGATAAATTGATCACAGAAGTTGGGGATCTTTTTACCTCACCTGAATTCTTACAAGAAAATTTTCCCTCTTCCCTGAATCCTGATCTTTTAAATAATTACCTCATTAAAGAGAAATAATTACTTTAACTTGCATATTGGTAAATTTAGCTGCTTGCTGACTAGAGGCTTTATTTAATCGAATATAAACTTTGATAATTCTATTATCAATGTTAGTAGTAGGATCGGTATTATTGAGATTTTGCTGTTGTACTTGTAAATCAATTCGTTCTACTGTTCCTTGTAATTCTTGATCAAAAATATCTCCAACTATTCGCACTTGTTTCCGTTGAATAATCTTAGTAATATCACTTTCATAAACTTCCGCAACTACATACATCTGACTAGTTTTACCAATGTCAACAATGCCATTATTAGTAATTAATTCTCCTGGACGAGTATGTATTGCAAATATTTGTCCATTTTGAGGGGATTTAACATAAGCTTTTTGGAGATTAATAGCGGCTTTTTTGACTACCGTTTCCGCACGATTCAATTCTGATAAGGCAGCTTCTATATCTACTTTCCTAACCTCAGAAATTTGATTAAGTGTGGCAGTAGCTTCTTTGATTCTTTCTTTACCACTTAATTCTAGTTTTTTTAACTGTGAATTAGCCGATTGGAGACTTTTTTTAGCAGTTTCTAAGTTTAAAACTTTACTATCTTTTTGGGAAGCGGAAATTGCC
>NZ_PGEM01000133.1:22593-23445 GCF_002934005.1 Cuspidothrix issatschenkoi CHARLIE-1
ATTCCGCTCGCAATTTTTCTACTGTTGCTTTTTGAGCGTCAATATCACCTATAGCTTCTGCGTTTAATCTATCAATGATCGCTTTTTGGGCGGCAATTTCTCCCTGTTTAGCACCTGCTTGAATTTGGGCTATTTTGGATTTAATTACCTTAACTTGTGCTTGAGCTTCTGTTAATTCTGCTTGCAAGTTATCTCTATTATCCAAAATAGCAATTACTTGTCCAGCTTTGACCATTTCTGCCTCTTTAACTAATATTTTTTCGACTCGACTTCCCGCTCCTAAAACTGATGCTGATAATTTAATCACTTCTCCCTCTGGTTCAATTATCCCCAGTGCTGTGACGGTTTTTATCTTAGGTGTTAATGCTTTAGTATCTACTGGTTTTTGAGTATCTATATCCCGAAATTTAAGGACAATAAAAATACTAATACTTGCTACAGATAAAGAGGCCAGCATGGCAATAGCGATCGCTATTCGCAGTAGAGACTGAGAAGATAATGAACTTTGTACTTTGTGGTTTTGCACAACTGCATACCTTTTCAGTGCTATTTCCAAATTAGTTGATGAAAAGTGAATCCTTAAATCAGATTTGGTAGAAGACCATAAAAGTCTAGAAAACTTGACAATATGGATGGAAACTAAATCAATTAATTTAGTTCAATTCTTGTCTAACCAATTACAAATTACTTTGAGATTTTTGACAGCAATGAACATTTAGTAATAATATGCCGAAATCAAAAGTCAGATCGTTAGCCAATTACAGTTTTAGTGAAATTAGTATAAGCAAGTAGACAAGAATAAATCAAAGTATATTAAATAACTAGGGTTTGCTGAAAAAGTCTTTTCGTGAG
>NZ_PGEM01000133.1:23558-25563 GCF_002934005.1 Cuspidothrix issatschenkoi CHARLIE-1
ACAACCATTCTCAATCACTAAAAAGCTTACGCTATATTATTTTTGACTTCCGCCTTGCGGTACTATCAGTTCGCTGACTTTAAAATAATCCGCGTTTGCCATTAGGACGTACAGTTAACCAGTTAGTCTTAGCTGAAGCTAATTGTTCATCGCTTATTCTTGCACCAGTCAGATTAGCACCGGATAAATTAGCACCTCGCAAATTAGCTTGACTTAAATATGCTTGACTGAGATTCGCTCCTCTTAAGTCTGCTCCTTCTAAATCCGCATTACTAAAATAGGCTTTGCTTAGATCTGCATCTTTAAAATTTGCATCTTTTAAACTGGCTCTGCCAAAATCCGTATTATGAAGATTAGTGCCTTGAAAATTGGCTTTATAAAATTGAGCCGCATAAAAATTAGTACCTGATAAATCAGTATTAGTTAGGTTTAATCGCGTAAAGCTATGAGAAGCAAAATCGCGTCTTCCTTTCTCGTAAGCACTCAAGAGACTTTGAGAATCTAACTTTCTCGGACTGGAAGAACCACTATTATTAATATTATTACCATCGCTAGAATTAGATTTATAGCCAGTTTCTCTATTGGGAATAGATCCATGTTTCCATTCTATACCGTCTGGTGTCTTACCTCTTCTGGCTCGAATAGATGCGGCCATCTTGGATACACCACCATCATTTTGATCACGGGTAGAATTAAGAGAATGAACGGCATTAATCCCCAAATCTCTCTGATGGGCTGTTGGTTCTGGCGGACTGCCCCCAGGTTTAGATAATAAGCCCTGGGCTAAACTATCTAAATAAGGTTCCATATCCAAAGCTCGCAATACTTCCTGAGGTGATTGGTAGCGATTCCGTAATGACACCTCCAGCATTTTTTTCAAGACCTTGGTTAAATGCTCACTGATATCTACTAAATGATCCCACATCATGTCCCCAGTCGTGGGATTATATTCCAAATCTTTAGGAATTTTGGCCGTCAACAGATAAATACAAGTTACGCCCAAAGCATAAATATCACTGGCATAAACCGGACGCATGGCCATTTGTTCTGGAGGGGCAAAACCAGGAGTACCAATAGCATAAGCGGTGAGTGCTGTTTGTCCTGATTGATTGGCGACTACTTGGTTAACTTGGGTTTTCACTGCACCAAAATCAATTAGTACCAATCTAGCATCTTGAGAACGACGAATGAGGTTAGCAGGTTTAATATCACGGTGAATTACTTGGTGCTGATGAATATATTGGAGTAATGGTAAAACTTCACTTAAAAATTGTCTTACCCCAGCTTCACTATAGACTCCGTTTTTCTTAACCTCTTGTTGTAGAGTAAAACCACTTACATATTCTTGAACTAAATAGAATTGTGCATTATCTTCAAAATAGTCTAGTAGCCTTGGTATTTGTGGATGATTGCCAATTTTACCGAGGGTTTCTGCTTCTCTGGCAAAAAGATCCCGTGCCATTTGCAATATGTATGGGGTTGTCCCTGACGGACGTAATTGCTTAATTACACAAGGGGGTTTACCTGGTAGATTTTCCTCTAAGGCTAAAAATGTTGCGCCAAAACCACCCTGACCGATTTGTTTAATCACCCGAAAGCGATCGCGCAACAACAATAGTGAGCCACAAGCTTGACACCTTTGACAGGATGCTGAATTTTTGGGATTGGGACAGGTGGGATTTACGCAGTAGCTCATGCACTCTTAACTCGCTGCACGAATAATAACGGGGATAATGACGATCTTATTAGATTATGGAGAGCAAATTCCAGTTTTTACTAGGTTATTTATGCGGGAATTTTGGGGAAAATTTCCTCAAGTTATCTTAATATTACCGTAAATTCATAACTATATTTAACTCTACATAAAATAAATATTGTAATTTTACCCAACTACTACAAAAACTCTCAGTATTCTTCAGTATTTATCCTGAAATAGTTTTACATAGCAGAGGGGTAGGGGAGCAATATATTTTCTCTTGCCTCCTGCCTCCTGCCTTCTGTCAAC
>NZ_PGEM01000134.1 GCF_002934005.1 Cuspidothrix issatschenkoi CHARLIE-1
GTAGGACTTACGTAAAACGGAACGAAAGTAGGGGTAATACCCTTCGGGAAGCAAGCTACATGAATTACCCCTACACAAGAATAAGGGTTACAGTTACATCTTGGGTAAGTTATAACAAGATAACAATTTATGTAAAAATACAAAAGTTGCAAATATCAAATTTAAAATTGTGCAAGGTTTTCTGAATTTAAACAAACCATTTGACTGGACATCTCATGACTGTGTAGCTAAAGTCCGAAAACTCCTGAAAATCAAACGAGTCGGCCACGCAGGAACTTTAGATCCCGCAGCAACGGGAGTCTTACCCATAGCTTGCGGTAAGGCCACCAGATTATTACAATATTTACCAGGAGAAAAAGCTTATCAAGCTACTATTCGTTTAGGTGTACGCACAACTACAGATGATTTACAAGGTGAAATTATTGCCTCTGCACCTTGTCCGGGATTAGATATAGAAATTGTCAAAACTGCACTTTCCCAATTTATTGGGAAAATTGAACAAATTCCTCCCAGTTATAGCGCCATTCAAGTAGAGGGAAAACGCTTGTATGATTTAGCTAGGAAAGGAGAAATTGTTGAAGTTCCAGTTCGCACAGTCGAAGTTTTGGAAATTCAAGTTTTGGACTGGAGAGATGGAGATTTCCCAGAATTAGATGTGGCCATATCCTGTGGTGCAGGAACATATATTCGAGCGATCGCCCGTGATTTAGGTATAGCATTAAATACTAATGGTACTTTAGCCGCCCTCCAACGCACAAAAAGCAGTAGTTTTCACATATCAGACAGTCTCACTTTCGCAGATTTAGAAACCCAAATTCACAACGGGATATTTCAACCCATATCACCAGATGCACCATTACAACATCTCCCAGTTATAGATTTACCGCCAATATCCGCTAAAAAATGGTGTCAAGGTCAAAAAATTCCTTTTGATCTGTCTAATTCTAACTTTGTGCGAGTTTATGAAACACAAACCCATTTTTTAGGCATCGGCAAATTAGAAAATAATTTATTAATTCCCCAAATGGTATTATCTGAACTAGGTAATTGAAAATTTAACTTTTAGGGAATAAAAATAAAAATCCTCCAGCGAGCAACAAAGAGTCGCACCCAAATTAATTGACAGATTGCAACCAAGTTTGTAAATCTGTAACTGAGGTAAAATCTAACAAAGCTTCTCCTAATACTTCAAGTTGTTCAACAGATAATTCTTGAACTTTTTGAATTAATGATGACTCAATTTCACCAACTCGACGATTTAATTGCCGGATAATTAACTGTTGTTCTCCTTTTTGTAATCCTCGTTGTTCTCCTTCTTGTCTAGCCAGTTCTCGATCTTGCTGATAAAGTGGTGCTAATCGCATAATCAACTCCCTATCTTCTGTTTCTGAACTTTGATTGAATCTCAAATTTTGCTGTAGGTTATAAAGTAGTTCTAATGTAATTTTCACATAAGGCTGATTTGATGGTAACGCAGTTAATTCATCAATTGCTTGTTTTTGTACTGTTCCCCTTCCCAGGAGTCTTAACCACAATGTTTCTTGAGTACGTGGTAATTGATGAATGATAATTATTGCAGTTCTTAAAGATTCTCCTAAATAGTATATTCCCGGTAAAGAATCTGCTTTTAATGTGCTATTAAATCCTGATAGCAGGTTCTTTGATGCTGTTGGTGTGAGAATCCATAATTTAGGAATATCGTTTTCTGTAATTATTGTTTGATTACGTTTCGCTTCCCGTTGTAATGCACCTCTGACTTCTAATAATTTTAACAGACAATCACATATTTCTTCTTTTGATGCTGGGTTGCGGTATGGTTCAAATATAGCTGGTGTGGTGGCTAATTTCCCTAATAATCCTAATGATTCTATATCAGCATTTTGTTCTGGAAATGGTGTAAATAATACATCTATTTCTCGTACTTCTCCAGCTACGCGACTTGATGCTTCGACTTTTCCATAGGCTTTTAGTAATTCTTCTAAATAGTCTTTTGCAAATTGGTCATGTATAAAGCGAGTCATGAAATTTTAATTCCTGCTTGCATCCTGCTCTTCGACTTCGCTAAGTAACTATATATCATGATTCAGACAAGGAATATTAATTTAACATTTTTTGGTTCAAACTAATATAAGGGTTTAGCACTGCTAAATCCCTATTCGGTTATTCATATTTATTTTAAGATAGTTCTTCCTTATCAAGACTAGCATAACAAATTTAAAATCAGTTGTCAACCCCCAATACTCTCTTTTCGCGCTTTTTTTGGACGAATTACGAATTACCCATTGCGGGAGTCGGGAGTCGGGAGTCGGAAATTACGAATTACAAATTACTTTTTTCTAAATAAAGCCCGATAGACTGGTTCACCTTTTTTCTGGGTTGCGAGTTCTCTTTCGGTGGGAACTGGTAGGGGGTTTTCTGGTAACCATGTTGTTGTTCCTAGCTTTTCAAATGCGGGGTTTTCATGAAAGCGATCGCCCATTTCCACCGCTACAAATTCTATATCAGATTGCAGAAAAACAATACCACCTACTACTAAGTATTTTGCTAATTCTTTGACTAATTCTGGTTGGACTACCCGACGTTTCGCATGGCGATTTTTAAACCAGGGATCAGGAAATTGAATTGTAACTTTTTGCAAGCTATCTTGAGGTAAAGTTGATAATAACGAAATGAGGGAATTATTCACATTTGCAAATACATAATGCAAATTGGTTAAACCCATTTCATCGCGGATTCTATTGGCTTCGACTACTAGGGGTTCTCGAATTTCTAACCCTAAAAAATTCCAATTTGGTTCTATTTGTGCCATTTTCAGGACAAATCTACCTCTGGCACAACCAATATCTAAATGTAGAGGCAAGTTTGGTTGTGTATAAATATTTTCCCATTCTGGAGAAGCGGTTGGGGTTTGGAATTTACTTGCCAGGGGGTTTACGTGCTGACGGACTCGAACAGGTGACAAAATTTACGCTCCTAAAAAATAACTATTTTAAACAAATGTATACAAATATTATTAAGTCTAAATATTCCTGCACAGGTATACACAGTAAGAGTTATACTTTGAGAAAAAGAATCTTTGCAACTTTATTTTTAACATTTTCTTAAAATCAATGAAACTCAATTTTCGTTTTGCTATTGTTAGTGACTTACACATTGCGCTTCCTGAAACAATATGGGATCACCCTAGTCGCTTTCATTTAGTGGAGGTGAGTATTCCGGCTTTTGATAGTGTGTTAGAACATTTAACCCAATTAGATTTAGATTTTCTCTTAATTCCTGGAGATTTAACCCAACATGGTGAAGCAGCAAATCATAGTTGGTTACAAAACAGGTTATCACAGTTACCTTTTCCATCTTATGTCATTCCTGGTAATCATGATGTACCTGTTTTGATGGGTAATGAACAGTCCATTGGCTTTGCAGATTTTCCCTATTTCTACCAAAAGTTTGGTTATGAAAATCCTCAACAACACTATTATAATCGGCAAATATTTCCAGGGGTGAGGTTAATTGGTCTTAATTCTAACTCATTTGATGATCAAGATCAGCAAATAGGACGGTTAGATAGTCAACAATTGCAATGGTTAGAACAGGAATTAGCCACTATTAAGGATGAGTTAGTTTTAGTGATGATTCATCATAATGTGGTTGAACATTTACCAAATCAATCCCGTCATCCCATGGCAAATCGCTATATGTTGGAAAATGCTTCAGAACTGCGGGCATTATTACAACGCTATGGGGTAAAGTTAGTTTTTACCGGACATTTGCACGTTCAAGATGTGGCTTGTGCGGAGGGAATTTATGATATTACTACTGGTTCTTTAGTTAGCTATCCTCATCCTTATCGGGTGTTGGAATTTAACCGGGATGAATTGGGTAGTGAATCGTTACAAGTTGTTTCTCATCGAGTTAATTCAGTACCAGAGTTTCCCAATTTACAAACTTTATCACGGGAATGGATGGGCGATCGCTCTTTTCCATTTGTAGTTAAATTATTGACCTTACCCCCTTTAAGTTTACCACTAGCACAAGCACAGACCCTAGCCCCCGGTTTACGAGACTTTTGGGCGACTATTGCCGATGGTGATGCTATGTTAGATTATCCCCATTTCCCTATTAATGTCCGTCGTTATATCGAAGAATATAGTGCGGTTAATGATGGGAATACGGCTTTAATTGATAATCATAGTACGTTGTTAATTGGGAAGTAGGAAAAGGTAAGAGGCAAGAGGCAAGAAAATCTCTATTCCCTACTATTCCCTCCCTACTATTCCCTATTCCCTCCCTACTGTTCCCTGTTCCCTGTTCCCTGTTCCCTGTTCCCTACTGTTCCCTGTTCCCTGTTCCCTGTTCCCTGTTCCCTGTTCCCTGTTCCCTGTTCCCTGTTCCCTGTTCCCTAACAGAACGACAAATGGCAAACACAGAAGTATAACCATGGAAGAAAGTTCTGCCACTAACTGGACCAATTTCACCACCGCAGAAAAAGCCACCCATGGGAATGTCCTGAATGTAACGGCTAAATAGTTGAGAATCAAAATTAGGTTTGCCATACAGTCCTGTTCCTCGGCCTAAACAGGTGAACATTAAAGCCCCGACGGGAGAAGGTTCGCCTATATTTTCATTTTGATATTCTTGGAGTAAAATTTCTAAATCTTGGGAGGAAGCTTCGGCATCTCTAAGATGGAATTGTAATCTTTGTCCGGCACGAATGCGATCGCCAATTGCGATCGCCCCAGCATTAGGATCTACTCCCAAAATATTCCGAATTAAAAAATCTCCCGAATGTAAATTTAGCCGAAATTCATCCATTGCTAAACCGACAAATAAAGAATGTTGTGCGAGAGTTCTATCTTCTTCACTTAAATTATTAATTAAACTTCGCAATACCATCAAAGGTACTTTTTCATCTAACTCTAAAATAATATTTCGTTCTGCCTTGGTGACTTGCAACGGTTCACCAATGGGGCGACACCCTTGGGCGACAATTGTATCTAGGACGATATTGCCACTTAAAGCTATGCCTACAGTCCCTTCCCGATATAAAGTATCATTACAAAATAAACCAACGCGACCATTCATAAAGCCACTGCTGGCCTGTCCTCCTACCACCACCGAACCTGGATAGGCAAAATCTAATCCCTGCAATAAATCATTAGTTCCTCCGGCAAAAGGACTAGATAATAGAATAAATTGCGGTACTGGTGAGGGTGGTACACCGATTAAATCAATCCAAGCTGTGGGGGAACTATCTGAATCTGGTAACTCTTCCGCTACAACATGAAAAGGTTGAATTTCGACACCGGGAAGATGGGCTAAAGTTAAACTCAGGGCTGGTTCTGCTTCTATTTCTTCCGTTTCTCCTGTCTGGTTTCTGCCAATGACACCCCCAGCACTACAACCAATTAATATAGGTACAGAAAGTTTTTCCGCCAATAAAGGCAACATCCGGGGATATTCACTCATAAATGCAGAAGAAATGAATACTAGCCCTAAATGTGCTGGTACTGTTAAAGATGCCACTGCTTGTTCTACGACATCGTTAATAGCCGCTTCTAAGGAAGGACGGGTTGATAGGGCATTTGTCCACTGCATTTGATCTGCCATGACTTTTCGGCTGGTTTCTGTTTTGGGGTTAGTTGATTATTTTAACTAAGTTTGTCACTTGTTGATTAGGGAACAGGGAACAGGGAACAGGGGACAGGGAACAGGGAATAAATTGATGTTTACTTCATTAGACTGGGAAACGCTGTATAAACACCTATTCAAACACAGGAGGCGATAATTCAGAAATAGCAATTTCCCAAGCAGGAAATAATTCAGTTACGGTTAATTTATCATCTGCTGTTAATAATGTAATTTAACCATTGTGAGAGTCATATAATTTTCATCTCCAGTAATATTTGTAATGATTTGATATTATAGCATATTTATTCAGATCATTCAGATCCCCGACTTCTTAAAGAAGTCGGGGATCTAAACACTTTATATTTTTATGTCTGCATATTCTTTTTCTGTTAATGTATTTTCAGGATCTATTATTTTTACTTCTTCATAGGTTAATTCGTAAAGTTTATAAACCATATTGTCTATTTGTTGTTCTAATGCGGTTGTATCTTTACCTTGAGATTTGAGAGTAAGGATATTATGCACAATGTCTTCTACATTTTTTGAATTTTTCTTTAAGATAATTGGAAGCCTTAGATTATTTATTTCATAACAATTTACATTACTATTTGTGCTAGTTTTTCTAAAAATCCAATTTGTTAACTTAGAATTAAAAACACCTAACATTGCAATTATTGATATTGTCTGATTGTCTTCTTTGGATATGATATAGTTGCATGAATTAGCACAATAGATATCCTCATTAATAAGAGTGCTAATAATTCTAATTTTATCATTTGCTCCTGAAATACCTTGAAGTGCAATTCTTTGTGATCTATGATGATAGTTTTTTTTACTATTTGGATAATCTTTAATAAAACTTGCTTTATCCACAAATTCAATAATGCCTTGACTTGGTTTATTAGTTATGAAATATCTTTGAATTTGAGCACCTTTAACAATAAGAGGATTTTGAATATTATTAGTCATATATGATTTATGAAAAGTCATGTTAAGCTCACCTTCAATACATTCAAATAACTCAGAGTAACAAAAATTTGAAGTAGATTTATAATATTTAAGAAAAATATTTTTATCTTCTTTTTTTAAATTTGGAATAACAGCATTAATAGGATCAAAATCATAAATTTCCTTTTTATTAAATTCTACATAGTAGTAGTTTTTTAGAGTTCTATTAGCGTGTACTTTAAGTATAAATGAATAATCTTTTAACAATCTTTTTTTAGACATTAAAATACAAACACTCATTTTAACACTCTCAAATAACCTCTTTTTTGGATCATCTCTTTCAGGAAATGAGTCAATAAATAAAATGTGTTGATTTTTAAAATAATAATCTCTAACTCCTTTAGAAGAATTATCAGCTAGATAAGAATTTTGAAATATCTGACAATTTGTTCCATTGACTTTAAGCAGAAAATCTGTTTTTGCTAAAAATAATTCATAGGCATTTATTTTACCTCCCTTACATTTATGATAAATTTCAAATTTAAGTAACCCTTCGATTTCACTTTTCTTTTTTCCTTGATAAACGTCATAAGGAGGATTAGCAATTACAATATCAAAACCCACATTTTCCACAAGTTGCTGATTCATCACTTCAGGAAAATCTAATTTCCAATCAAAGAAATTAAGAGACTCATCAGGATGATTTTTTAATTGTTTAAGTTTCTGAATATTTTGTTCCCAACCAACAGTTTGTAAATAAATTTCTGTTTGCTTAGTCAAAGTTTTACCCTTACCAGTGGGTTTATCTTCCATACCTTTAGTTTTAATCATCAATTGTAATTGACTTATCAACAAATCAATTTTCAAATCACGGATATCAGTAGCTATTTTTTTCTTATCGCTATCTGGACTAAAAAACTCTTTTTGTTTATCACTAATTTTCCTTAAAATTGCTTGAGGTTGGTAAACATCAACTAAAATACTTCCTTGTGTAACATCTTTTATTTCCCAATCAATATCAATAATATCATCACCAAACTTACTGACTAAACTATTACCCACCACAATTTTATAATCAAGATTAGGTAAAGCTTTTGGTTTATCTTCATCTACTATTAAACTCAACCAAAAACGCAATCTAGCAATATCCACCGCACCGCGTTCAATATCTACCCCATAAATACTATTTTGGATAATATTTAACTTGACATCCGAAGCATTAAAATTAGTCGTGTTTCCAAATTCAAAAGTATGTAAAGTTTGTTTTGCGGTAAATATTTCGTGTAATAAACCCATAGGAAAGGCACCCGAACCAATGGCAGGATCACAAATCTTGACATTATCTAATGCTTGATTAAATTCAGCAGTATAGTTTTTAATTAATTTTTGATCATCCTCATCTAATTTCTTTTTGAGTAACTTTTCAATTAATGTTCTATTTATTTGTTTAGATGCAGATTTAGCTAAACTTGCATCAGTAACAACTTGATAACCGTGATTTTCAAACCAAGTAGTTAGATATTCAATTAAACTTTCTTGACACATATAATGGACAATTTCTTTCGGGGTGTAATATGCACCCTTATCTTTATTATCTTCTAGTAAATTTTCAAAAATATGTCCTAACATTTCCGGGTCAACAGCTATGGTATGATCAAGAGGATCATCTTCATAAATAGTAAAATTATACTGATCAAAAAAGTTAAACAGATTTGCAAATAAATGATTATCAAAAATTAAACTGCGATGTTTTGGATTATCTTCCTCAAATAAACCACCATTCAAATAGGGTATTCTATAAGATGGATTTTTAATAAATAAATCATTAGCGCGTTTTGTGTTTAAAGTATCAAAAAATAGCACAGATAAAAAATCTTGATAAAAAAGTTCCTTATGGGTAAAATTCTGAAATTGATTAGTTAAAAAATGATGATCACCTGTTCCCCAACTTTCATTTTCTGGTACACCTAACCAGTCTTTTTTCTGGATAAAATATAAAAAGACAATTCTACCTAATAATTTTTTACTAAAATCACGAATAGCTTTTTCATCACCATTAAAAGTAGTGTAATAAATACCAGGTTGGGAAACCATGTATTTACAGAAAATATCATAATGCTTTTTATATTCATCAAAAAATGTTTTAGAAAGTTTCTCTACAGAAAACGCTTCTTTGACATCATCTAAACTAACTCTATCACCTTTATTAATAATACGTTCAAATCGTTCTACCGCAGTTCTAATACTTTCACCCTCACCTAATATATAGGTATAGCGTTTAGGTTCGGTTTTAATTTCTATAAATTCCCCATCTGCATCATAACCAGTTAATTCAGAAACATAAGTAAACCGCCAATTTACACTTTCTGGATGATGATAAACAATAAAAGCAGCATCAATATTTTTCCAATATTTACGCAATAAATTTCTTAATCCTACCCGGTTACGTTCTAAAATAATTCCATCTGCTAGAGTGACTTCATAAACTGCAATTTGTCGCTCAATACCATCTTCATTAAGTAATATATAGCCTAATGTTTGGGCATTAGTAGCAACATGATAATCAATATCTGGCAAGTTTTTAGGAGTTGATAATAATTGAGAATTAGCAAATGTTTCTCCTAGAAATTGCTTCCATTTTGCTTGGTTGTAACGTTGAGTAAATAGGGTTTGGATTTGTAGTTTTTTCATAATAAAATCCCTGACTTCTTTTTGAATGATGTAAATAATATTTAGTCTTTGTTATTGTCTTTCTTATTGCTGTTTTACCCACTGTCGAAACTTCCGCAAAGTAGGACTTCTACCAATAAGACGACTTTGTTCAACAAATTGAGGAATTATTTCCAAAATTGGTAAATTAGGAAAATTAGGACTAATTTCTGATTCTATATATTTACCATTTTGCAAAATATCAATTTGTAATTTATCATTTTCATATCGCCATATTTCGGGAACTCCTAAAGCTAAATAAGCATCTAACTGTGTTTTGGAAGTAACATCAATTTCTAGCACTAAATCAGGAGGAGGATCAATAGTTAAATCTATTTTTTGTTTGCCAATCATCTGTACATGATTTTGAATATAAAATGAATCATCTGGTTCTATTCCACTATTCATATCCTGACGTTTAAAAGTAGTTGAACCAAAACATTCACAATCTATTTCTAATTCTTCTAGGATAATTTTAACTAAGTCTCCAATAATAACTTTGGCTACTTCATGCTTACAACATTTTATCAACATTAATTCCTACTAAGATTCTAATATGAGGAACTCTATCTAATAATGGTCTAATTCTAAAATAACCTGATGCCCTAAAATAGCCTACTAAAGCATCAAAATATTCAATATGAGGATTATATGTAAATACTCCGGTAAACTTTTTAATTAGGGTATTTTATTCGCTATTTGTGAAAAATTTGGTTGACATATTTATGTTTGATTATTTACTACAATTAAAGATAAGGGTTTAGCAGTGCCAAACCCCTACCCATCTAGGTTTTTTCCTAATCTTGTAAAAAATACCTTAGCCAGTAGCTTGGCTTTAAACTCGATTTATTCAAATATACTTGGTTACTCGTAGTGTCTTGATTTTTACCGACTAACCCCACCTTTGTAGTTTATACAAAGTAATGAACTGTGTCAAGACTGAAACTGTGTTCATTGTTAAAGTTTTGTATATAATTGTAAATTATTAATTCTGTATATGATAAATTACAGCTATTTTCAGGTAAATAAACCACATTTTGATTGACGTTTCGCGTCAATAATGTAGGGTTGTTCGCGTAGCGTGCTGGAAGCATCAGCATTCGGACAATTAATTATCGGTTTTTACCTAAGACTATTATCCGAATGCTTCACCCTTACTGTGGTCTAAAAACATGAAAACCACTGTAGTATATTCATCTAAAAAACTATAAAAATTATACTTACTTAAAAATAAATCAAACAAATTCATGACACGCTTTATCCATGACCAGTTCGCTAAACAATATCTCACAGAAATATTTACACCTTACGGAAAAGTAGATGTTAGTAAAGATATTACCTCCGAAAAAAGACAAATTGACGTATTATTTACACCATCATCACCATCTCCTGACAACATAGAACAATTAGGAATATTGGGAACCATGGGGATCTATGCAAATGCTGTCATATTTGAACCATTTCGTAATGCAGTCAGTGAAAGTGAAATTAGAAGCTGTATGGGTAAATTATTTGATATTCATGCAGAAATAGAAAGACAACTAAAGCGCAATAATACGCGAGTAAGTAACCAAGAATTACCATTTTTATGGATATTAACCCCTACCCTATCAAAAGATATCTTAGAAGGCTTTGATCTGAGTTTAAAGTATCAAACATGGAATAAAGGTATTTATCTATGTTCAAAAATATTAAAAACTGGTATTGTGGCAATTCATCAGCTACCCAGTACCCCGGAAACACTGTTTTTAAGGGTATTAGGTAGGGGAAAGGTACAAACACAAGCAGTAGAGGAATTAGAAGCCCTAGCTCAAAATCATCCATTGCTAGAGAATGTTATAAAATTAGTACATGACCTCATCGCCATATTATCAGCCCGTCAGCAAAAAGAAAAAGATATTGATCAAGATGATCAGGAGTTGATTATGAAATTAGCACAAATGTATGAACAATTATTAGAAGAAATTAAGCAAAAAGAACGAGTAGAATCAGAAGCAAGAGGTTTACAAAAAGGACGACAAGAAGGACGACAAGAAGGACGACAAGAAGGAGAAAAAAGGGAGCGTCGCGCTATGGCCGAAAGTATTTTTCAAGTACGTTTTGGAAAAGTTGATCCTGAATTGAATAAAATTATTGATCAAATCATTACTCTGTCTAGGGAAGAATTTACTCCTTTGCTTTTGCAATTATCTCGTGAGGAATTGTTAGCGATGTTTAAAACATCTGGTGAAAATTAAAGAAGCCCTAAATATAGCCTATTTCAAACTTTGTAGAGATGTTCTTTATGTGAATAATTCTCTACCTTATTTGTAAGGATTCAGGTGAGGTTATAAGATCCCCGACTTCTAAGATAGATTTATCCTTTGCGAATACAATCAATCAAAGAAGTCGGGGATCTGGGTACACTTACCATTATTTTTATGCAAATTTTTATGCAAATGTGATGATTTTTAGCGATCGCTTGCCATAATAGGTATTATAAATTTAGGAATAATATTTGATTTATGAAAAGATAGGTAGGGTGGGTCAGACTGCATAAATTCTATCAGTAAACAGATTTGTCATATCTGACGCACCCTACAATACTAAACAGAGTATGGGAAGGAGAAATAGAAAAAATTCCGCTTCTTCCCTATCACCCCATTTAAAACTGTTCCAAATACTGATTAAGATCCTCAATAACGCGGGTAAGTTCCGCTTCTGTTGTCAAACGAATACCCATATTACGAATTGTTAACAAAACTTTAGCCGCAAAGGGACTAGGCCAAATATTAGGATTGCAAAATATTTCTATAAATACATCCCCAGTATAACGATATTCCAAGGGCGCTTGGGGGGTGATTTTACCTGTCCCTGGGGTTTTCGCAGCAACCGCTTTAAGACTTTTCATTAATTCATCTATTGCAGCTTTTAATTCTTGTGCTGCTTGGGGTGAAAAACTGAAGGAAACAGAACCTTCTACGAGATTTAATGTCAGAGGTACAGAAGACATAAGCTACTTATTAAAAATCATTTCTAATTATCCATATTACCGGAAGATGCTCTCTAGAATATTGCTAACTTTTGCAAAGATTTCTAAATCTGACCTTTGAGAGGTTAAGGAGGGCAACCCAACATTTTCCTAACTTTGTTGGGTTTTATTTCGTTCTACCCAACCTACAATTTTCATTATCTATTCAAGATTTAGTCCTAAAGATATAAATTCTTAATTAGCAATTTTTGATCTAGAGTTATTCCTAGAAATAAATACTTATTGTTGTACAGTAAGAGTTATAGAAATTAAATTATCTATTCCTTTTTGTCACGAATTACAAATCATAAATTTATGACTTACGATAACCGCACGGATGTAAAAAGAGTTTTAATTATTACACTACTGCTCAATGTCTTCGTGATGGGATTAAAAGCTGTAGTGGGTTATTGGACAGGTTCTTTAAGTTTACTTGCGGATGCTTTACACAGTGTTACCGATAGTGCTAATAATATATTAGGATTAGTTGCTATTAGGTTTTCTTCGCCATTACCAGATCGGGAGCATCCTTACGGACATAATAAATTTGAAGCTGTGGGTGCTTTAGGTATCGCGGCTTTTTTAGGAATAGCCTGTTTTGAAATTGTCCAAGGTGCAGTAGAAAGAATTATTAAAGGGGGTGAACCTGTAAGAGTATCACCTCTAGAATTGTGGTTATTACTAATAGTTTTAGGAGTAAATATTTTTGTCGCCTTTTATGAACGTAATGTAGGGAAAAGAGTAGGTAGTTCGATTTTAATCGCAGATGCTACCCATACCATGAGTGATGTTTGGGTGACAATCTCCGTTATTGGGGGTTTAATTGGTGTTTCGTTGGGTTATCAATGGTTAGATGTGGTACTAGCCTTTCCAGTAGCTTTACTGGTATTCTGGAGTGGTTGGTCAGTGTTAAAAGAAAATTTACCCTGGCTTGTAGATCAAATGGCGATCGCCCCAGAAACCATTCATGCGATCGCTGTTGGTGTACCCGGTGTAATTAACTGTCATGATATTGCTTCTCGTGGTGTCATAGGCCGTCAAGTCTTTATAGAAATGCACCTAATTGTTGATGCCCCAGATGTAGAAACAGCCCACCATATTACAGAAGAAGTAGAAAAACAACTAGAAGCACGTTTTAGACCAGTCAGAATCTTAATTCATGTTGAGCCACCGGCATACAAGTCTGAAAATATTTCTTTTGAATCTGAACAAACATAATTTTATTTCTCCAAGCGCACCGCATACCACTGTAAATATTCTCCTGGACCAATATCTAAACTACAACTTGTATCAATTAAATATTGTGCTTGTTCAGTTACAGATGAAAATTTTTGCAAATCTGGTGGTAAATCTTCATTAGGTATTGCTAATAAAGTTTTTTCCAGCTTTGTTAATAACTCAGCTACCGTAAAAAATTGTTCTGGTTGATTAGTTTCCAAAACAACAAAATGATCCTGTTGGTACATTAATGGGTTTGGCATAATTGGTAATTGGTAATTGGTGATTGGGAAAAAACATTCTCCCCTGCTTAAGAAGGATAGACTGGTAAAATAAAGTGAAACCATGCACCACCTTGGGGAGAAGAGTCTACCCAAATTTGACCGTAGTGGGCGCGGATAATGCGTTGACATAAACAAAGACCAATTCCATATCCTTCCGTGTTTTGATCACGTTGGAGACGGAAAAGATTTTCAAAAATGTGATCGCGGTTTTCTTCAGGGATACCTGGACCACTATCACCAACACTAAATTCAACTTTTTGTGTGGTTCGATGCAGTGCGGCTACACTAATAATGCCACCTACAGGAGTATATTTAATAGCATTATCTAAAAGATTTACTAAGACTTGGCGAATTCGCTCTGGATCGGCATAAACATAGGGTAAATCTTGAGGAATATCTGTGAGGATTTTTTGGGATTTGCTAGTGTAGCGATCGCTAAATTCGTCCAATACCTGAAAACAGAATTCCCCTAAATGTAATTTTTCGGGAATAATGGGTAATTCGGTATCATTTCCCCGCCCTGCTTGTAACAAATCCGCAATCATCCGATCAATGATTCGTGTTTGTGTGCGAGCCTGTTTGAATAAATGTAAAGCTAGTGCTGGTTTTAGGCGTTGGAAGCCCCCAGTATCGGGGTTGAAATTAGATTGCAGAGTTTCAATAGCGATGGCCACGGCCGTGAGAGGATTACGAAGGTCATGAGCCAAAATGCCAATGATGCGATCTTTAAACTGTAACTGCTGTTGTAGTTTATCCTTTTCTTGCTTGAGACGAAAAATCTCATCCGAGAGTTCGATCAATTGAGCGGAGGTAGCTACAGAATGAATGGTAGATTTAGATGCTATCACCGGAGTTGTATCATCCAAACATTCTTGTAAATCTTCCTGTAAGTTCAAAAAGGAGTCAACGGCGGTTTGCCAACGGGGCCACCATGTTTTTGGCTTTTCAATTCCTGATTTTGCTGTTTAAGTTGATCCAGTTCCTCACGTAATTGCCGCAGGGTTTTATCTGTGCCAATGTTATTTTGCACTTTAGCAACTTCTTCCTCTGCATAGCGCCGGACGCGTCCATCGGCGGTTTGGTTGGCTAAAGATTGCAAGATGCCAATGGCTTTCGGTGTTTCCATTTGTCCCAAGGCTGTTAAAACAGCTACCTGAGTCAAAAAGAAAGTCTCTCTGGCAATTTCCGCTAGCCGATCTAAAATCCGTTCTATATTAGCAGGAATTTGACCTGTGGAAATTTTGCCTAAAGCGCGAATTGCTGAGAGTCGTAATGGTTGTGGTATGCCATTTTTGGTGTATTCCAGAATAATATTTAAAGCTAATTCCGAGGTTTTAAATTCAGCTAAACCAGCGATCGCCCCACTACGGACAACTTCATTCCAACCTGCCCTTTCCTCTAGGACAGATTTGAGTAATTTAATTACCTTGTCTTCATGGGATTTATCTTCTAAATTGGCGGCAGCGATCGCGGCAATAGTCCGGCAAGCAGCAGCTTCTACATAGTAGCTTTCATCACCATCTTGGACAAAACTTTTCACCGCTTTATAACTATGATGGGTTTTAATTTGGGATAAAGAACTAATGACTGCCCGACGGACAAAGGGGCTAGGATCTTGTAACCCCACTATTAAACCATCAAAAGCTTGATCTAATTGAATTTCCGCCAATTGTTTGGCAACTTCCGCCCGCACACCCCAAAAGGGATCATTTTTCAAAGCTGATGATAATGCTTGAGTTGCTTCTAGTCCGCCTTTTGTGGCTAAAGCTTCCGCCGCATAAATGCGAGAAATGGGATGAGGATCAAATTCTAACTGGGCTTTTAATTCCGCCATGGGAAATTCTAATTTGACAGTTTTTAAGTAATTATTGCCCACATCAAAACTAATAAAATCAGGTCTTTCTGTTAAAGGAAAGTAAAAACTTTGTTCCTTTTCATGAACCCTCACAGTAAAAGTTGTTAATTTCGGGTTTTCTTTATATCCAAAACCAATGGGAATTTTGAGATTAAATAAATCTTGACTATCTGCTTGAGCTTGGGTTTGGGTGACTGTTACCTTTGCTAAATTTGTATCACCATCCCAAGAGTAAGCTACTTTAAAATCAGGATGGCCACCACGGTAGACATATTGATCAAACAAGAAGGCTAAATTCCGGCCTGCGGCTTTTTCAATTGCCCTTAATAAGTCTATGGTTTCCACAGTTTGATGGGCGTTGTCTTGGACAAATGTTTGCACAGCTTGCCAAAATAACTCATCGCCCAATTCTGCGCGAATCATGTGATAAACACAAGATCCTTTTTCATAAATGTGGCGGTCATAAAGTTCGATCGCTTCCCGATAAACATGAGTTACCATCGGTCTACGGTAACGACTGCTATCTTCACTTAAATAACTTCGCGCTTCGGTTAACCGATAATATGCGGCTTCTTGGTCGCCATATTCCCGTTCTGTCCACATTACCTCAGAATAGGAAGCCATTCCTTCCTTAATCCAAGCATGGGACCAATGTTTAATAACTACTAAATCTCCAAACCATTGGTGTGCGAGTTCATGGACGACTAAACTTTCGGTATTACGATTATCTAATATTGCCCTGGCATCTAGCAAACATCTGTCAGTTAATAGGGTGGTGGAAGTATTTTCCATACCCCCAAAAATAAAATCATCTACACAAACTTGGGCATATTTGGGAAAAGCATAGGGATAACCATACTTTTCGCTCAAGAATTCGATCATTTGGGGAGTTTTGCCCATGCTGCGTTTAGCATCTGCTTCTCGTCCCTTCTCGACGTAGTAGGTAACGGGTTTACCTTGCCATTCATCGCGAATTTCGGCAAAGTCACCGACGGCCAAAGTCATCAAGTAGGTAGGATGAACTTGTTGTTGTGACCAATGGTAGATTTTATATTCCCCATTGTCTACGGTCTCAATTAGTTTACCGTTGGAAATAGCCACCAAGGGGTTAGGAACGCGGACGCGAATTTCTGAGGTGGATAACTGTCCGGGGTAGTCAAAACAAGGAAACCAATAGCGAGAGTCTTCGTCTTCTCCTTGTGTCCAGATTTGGATAGGCTTATGGGGGTAGTGTTTATCTGGTTGAATAAAGTAAATGCCCCGTTGTGGTTTTTCGGCGGTGTAGGCGATCGCAATTAACAACCTATTCCCGATTTTGGTAGGTTGGGAGAGGTGAATACAAAGTTTTTCCCCATCATATTCAAAGTTTTGTGCAACTTCGTCTACTTGTACAGACTTGATCTGCAAATTGACCGCATCCAAAGTTAACCTATTAATGCCATTACGGACTGGTAATAGCCGAATACTACAAGTTCCATAACAACTTTTTTGAGGTATGTCCAAACCAATATCTAGAAAAATATGTTCTACTTGTCCGGGTCGGTCAGGGTTATAGTGTGGTTTTGCTCCTGGCAGTTCAAACCGTTTATGTGTGGTCTTTTCACTATCAAAATGATGCTGCGACATTGATTATTAGTACCCTTATTAATCCTAAAACGTTTACTTATCCATAGGACTTACGCACAAAGCAATCAAAAACCTGATTCTTTCGTAGGGGTAATTCATGAATTACCCCTACTTTCGTGGTGTTTTGCGTAAGTCCTGATCCATATAGGATAGGTTCAGAATACCTGGGAGGTGAAAAATTGACGTTGATTAATAAGATATCATTTACGGGTTCATTCTCGGCCATGGTGGAGCATTGTATTATTTAGAGTGAATTACAATCTATTGGTGATGTATAAATTCCGAATTAGATCAGTAAATACTCTACTTTTAACAAAAATTAATGATAAAAAAACGGAAGTTGCTAGTTATAGTCATGATCATCTAGGGGTGCGGGGCGAAAATTATTTCCAATTTCTCCTACCTCCTGCCTTCTGTAAATCTTTTATACTCCAAATACCGTATCTGCTAACATCTACTCAGTTACTAAAATCCCTAAACTATAATTGTTTTCCATGAATTATGACCTAGACAAATTTTCCCATCTAGCCGTAAGTATTGTGAGAAAATAGTTATAGTTACAGAGATTACAAATACAAGGATAATTTACTCATGCCTGAGAAAAAATCATCACTTTTAATTCCCGTAGTTGGTACTGTTATTATTTTAGCAGGTGGTATAGCAGCTTATATGTATCTCAAGGGCAGTGGGAGTAGTTCCAACCCTTTAGGTAGTGCTAAATTAGTACCTGTAAATGCATTAATGGCAACCTATATTGATACCAAACCAGAATCTTGGGATAGGTTGACAAAATTTGGCACACCAGAAGCGCGAAAAATTATTGGTAAAGGGTTACAGGATTTCAATCAGCAAATTTTGAACGATAATGGTATCTCTTACGCAGCAGATATTAAACCTTGGGTGGGTGGTGTAATGATTGCGGTATTACCACCAGATAACAAAAAAACCTCTCTAGTAAATTTACAGGCCTCTGAAGAACCTAATATTCTTCTAGTAGTAGATATTAAGGACAAAATTGCAGCATTAAATTTTGCGAATAAGTTAAAACAGCAAAAAAATGTCAAAACTCAAGAGTCGGACTATAAAGGTGAAAAAATTATTGAAACTAAAGGTCAAGGTGAACCAACCTATACCACGGTTTTGAATAATAACCATTTGTTATTTACATCTAATAAACAAGCTGTAGAAAAAGCTATTGATACCTTTAAAGGGGAAGCTTCCTTTGCAACTAAAGCAGGTGCAAATGAGATTCTGAGTAAAGGTGTAGATGTGAAAAATAGTTTGGCACAGGTTTATATACCTGATTATGGCAACATGATAGAAAAAATAGCAGCTTTAAATCCTCAGTCTCCAAAATTGCCCCCACAAACATTGGCACAAATTAAACAAGTAAAATCTCTCGTTGCAGGTGTGGGAGTAGATGATATGGGATTGAGATTTAAAGCAGTGGTGAATTTAGATCCTGAATTGAATAAATTTCAATATCAAACTACCCCAGCCAAAATTGTGGGACAATTTCCCAGTGAAACCTTTGCTTTAGCTAGTGGACAGGGAATTAATAAAAGTTGGCAAACTTTTGTAGCACAAAGTAAAGATTATCCTGAGTTAAATCAAGGATTACAACAAGCGCGGACACAGTTAAAAACTCTGCAACTTGATTTAGATCAAGATATTTTTAGTTGGATGACTGGAGAATTTGGTATAGGTGCAATTCAATCTAATCAAGGTTTATTAGCTAGTCTGGGTTTTGGTGGTGCTTTGGTATTAGATACGAGCGATCGCAAAACTGCCGAAGCTACTTTCACTAAACTTGATAATCTCGCTAAACAGCAATCTCTCAATGTTGCTAACAAAAACATCGGTGGTAAAGATGTCACAGAATGGCAAATTCCCCAACAAGGTGCTTTAATTTCCCATGGTTGGCTAGATAATGATACCGTATTTCTAGCCATTGGCGGACCAATTGCAGAAACTCTTGCTAATCGCAAAGGTCAAGCATTAGATCAGAATGAGACTTTTAAAAGTGTAACTAGTTCTTTACAAACACCTAACGCTGGTTATTTCTATTTAGATATGGAAAAAACCACAACCATTATTGAGCGTTTAGCCGCCCAAAGTCAACCCTTACCTCCAGATGCTACTGCTATCCTCAATTCTATTCGTGGACTGGGTGTAACTGTTAATAGTCCTGATAAATCAATGACACAAATGGAGATGTTATTTGCTCTTAAACCCACTTCTGGGAAGTAATATATAGTAGGAGGCAGGAGAGCAAAAAAGTCAACAGTCACCTGCCACCTGCTATCAGTCAAAATCTCCAAATAATTCATTATGAATCAAGTTCTAGAAATCACTCCCAAAATTCATTATGTAGTGGCAATGTCTCAACCAGAAAACCATCTGTTTGAAGTAACATTACACATTGCTAACTACCTAAATTCAATTCTCGATTTAAAAATGCCGGTGTGGACACCTGGATCATATTTAATTCGGGAATATGAGAGACATTTACAAGATTTTACTGCTTTAGCTGACAACCAACTTTTATGTTGGCAAAAAATTAGTAAAAATCATTGGCAAATAACAACAGGTGAGGTTTCAGAAGTAACTATTAGTTACCGGATTTTTGCTAATGAATTAACTGTAAGAACAAATTATTTAGATGCTACTCACGGTTATTTTAATGGGGCGGCTTTGTTTTTTAGAATTCCTAACTATGAAGATTTACCAATTCAAGTAACTGTAATTCCACCTCATGAAAAATGGCAAGTTACTACAGGTTTACCAATAGTTAGTAAAGACGAAAATACTTTCTTAGCAGCAGATTTTGATACTCTGGTTGATAGTCCTTTTGAAATTGGTTATCATCAATTATACCATTTTGAAGCATTAGGAACACCCCATGAATTAGCAATTTGGGGAAAAGGCAATTTTCAACCACATCCAATGATTGCCGATTTTACCAAAATTGTTGAAGTAGAATCACAAATGTTTGGTGGTTTACCTTATAACAGATATGTATTTTTCCTACATTTGCTTCAGCAAGGTTTTGGCGGTTTAGAACATAAAAATTCCTGTTGTTTAATTTATCAAAGATTTGGATTTCGCAATCGGGATACATATCAGCAATTTTTACAATTAGTTGCCCATGAATTCTTTCATTTATGGAATGTGAAAAGAATTCGCCCCAAAGGTTTGGAAGTATTTGATTATGACCAAGAAAACTATACACCTTCTTTATGGTTTTGTGAAGGAACAACCAGTTATTATGATTTAATCATTCCTTTACGGGCAGGTATTTATAATACCAAAGCATATTTAAACTATTTGAGTAAGGAAATTACTAGATATCTCAATACTCCGGGACGGAAAGTACAACCTTTATCTGAGTCAAGTTTTGATGCGTGGATTAAACTTTATCGTCCAGATGCTAATAGTAGTAATTCCCAAATCTCCTACTATTTAAAGGGAGAAATGGTATCCCTACTTTTAGATTTATTAATTCGTGTACATCATCAAAATCAACGTTCCTTAGATGATGTAATGCGGCAAATGTGGCAGGAATTTGGTAAAAATGAAATTGGTTATACTCCAGAAGAATTACAAAATGTAATTGAATCTGTTGCCGATATGGATTTAAGTGATTTCTTTAACCGCTATCTGCATGGACTGGAAGATTTACCATTTAATCAATATTTGCAATATTTCGGTTTGCAATTAGTGGGAGATATCAATGAAGAACCTTATTTGGGTGTGAGGGTAAATACTGAAAATGGCCGGGAAATAATTAAATTTGTAGAAATGGGTTCACCAGCACAAAAAGCCGGAATTGATCCTGGAGATGAATTATTAGCCATTGATGGTTTAAAAGTAGGAAATCAGTTAAGTGAAAGATTGAAAGATTATCAAGCAAATGATACTCTCCAAGTGACTGTTTTCCATCAAGATGAACTGCGGACTTATTCTGTCACTTTAGCTGCACCAGTTTCTAGTAAGTATCAAATTAAACCACTAGAAAATCCCGATCCTACAGCAATGGCCAACTTTGCGGGTTGGTTAGGTGTGTCTTTAGACATTCTTAAATAGACATTTGGTGAAAATACAGTAGAGACCCTGCCTCCTGCTATAGTTAGTATTGACTAATACTTATTAATTAGATGTCAAATCATTGGGTTTTATGTAGAAATATTAAGGAATATTGCATTTCTATCAAAACCTGAAGCTCAAGGGGAAATTCAGCCAAAAGTCCATGATAGGATGCTTTGGGAAAATATGATAATTGGGAGAAAACCTTTGACACTACGGGTTGCGGTTGTTGGTTCTGGACCTGCGGGTTCATGCGCTGCGGAAACACTAGCTAAAGCTGGGATCGAAACATATTTGTTTGAGCGCAAGTTAGATAACGCTAAACCTTGTGGGGGTGCTATTCCCCTGTGTATGGTGAGCGAGTTTGATTTACCTCCAGAAATCATTGACCGTCGTGTACGGAAAATGAAAATGATCTCTCCTTCTAATCGTGAAGTTGATATCAATTTAATAAATCAAGATGAATATATAGGAATGTGCCGCCGAGAAGTGCTAGATGGTTTCTTGCGAAACCGGGCGGCAAAATTAGGCGCGAATTTAATTAACGCCACTGTTCATAAAGTTGATATCCCCGGGAATAATAGCGACCCCTATACAATTCACTACGTTGACCATTCAGGAGAAGGGGTACAGGGAGTTACCAAAACCCTGAAGGTGGATTTAATTGTTGGTGCTGATGGGGCTAATTCCCGCATTGCTAAGGATATGGATGCTGGGGATTATAATTATGCGATCGCTTTCCAAGAACGCATTCGTCTTCCCCAAGACAAAATGGACTATTACAATGACTTGGCGGAAATGTATGTAGGTGATGATGTTTCTACCGACTTCTATGCTTGGGTGTTCCCCAAATATGATCACGTAGCGGTAGGTACTGGCACAATGCACATCAATAAAGCCAGTATTAAACAATTACAAGCAGGTATCCGCGCCCGTGCTTCTGAAAAACTAGCCGGTGGTACAATCATCAAAGTAGAAGCCCACCCCATCCCCGAACATCCCCGTCCCCGTCGCGTTGTCGGACGTATTGCCTTGGTAGGAGATGCGGCTGGTTATGTTACCAAGTCCTCTGGTGAAGGTATTTACTTTGCGGCTAAATCTGGCAGAATGTGCGCTGAAGCTATTGTAGAAGCTGCTAACGGCGGGGCGCGGATTCCCACCGAAGCCGATCTCAAAGTATATCTGAAGCGTTGGGATAAGAAATACGGACTTACCTACAAAGTATTAGACATTCTGCAAAGCGTTTTCTATCGTTCCGATGCTACCAGGGAAGCATTTGTAGAAATGTGTGATGATTTGGATGTACAGAAGCTAACTTTTGACAGTTACCTGTATAAAACTGTAGTTCCTGCTAACCCCATCACCCAATTAAAAATTACTGCCAAAACTATTGGTAGTTTAATTCGTGGTAACGCCCTTGCACCTTAAATATGGAAAATGAGAAGCCCGACATTTGTTTCCGGGCTTCTTTTTTTTGGGTGAATAAATTACATACAGGGAATTTGATCTGAGTGATGTACACCTGTAGCGGGCAAGATGCCCGCACCACAAAATTTTCACCTATGAGATGTCATAGTTTTGACATTGTTCTATAAGTTTTTGTTTGATGAGCGATCGCACATTTTCCGGTGAGACTATTTCGCAGTCATTTCCATAAACCATAACTTCCCGCACTAACCAAAAAGGGTTTGACACTTTTCTCACGACTTGGCGGACTTCTCCTATCACTTCATTGCTGATGTCGTTGAGTTTTGGCTGATATGCTTTCACCATACCTCCGTAAAAATGTAAGTACACATTTAGAAAATCTAGCCCATTATCTCGCCATTGTCCGTCTATTGGCTGAACACCTTTGATTTTATCCAGACGTAAACAGCGATTATGTATAAGTTCTGGAAAGTCATTATTGGCAATATCTTGCGTCTCATCACACCAAATATTCAAGTAAAAACGCTTCTCTTCAAAAGTGATTTCCGCATAACGAACTGTAAATGATAAGTCTGTTCCTTGAGTATTTCCATAGAGTATTTGAAATGGCTGCTTTTTTTGAGACAGTTCATCTACTTGAAGCCGCCAAGGATCACTAGGTTGGTTAACTAACCGGATAAGTGACTGTTGTAAAGGTGCTTCAAGATTGCTATAGTCCAATAACAAATTTAGCAAGATTTGAGATTCAGCAATTTTACCTGTATCCACTAGGATTCTGAAGGCTTGATCTAAGGCGCGGACTTGTTCAGAGTTGAGGGAGAATAGTTTTCTGGCCTCTGGTGTTTGCTGGGCGATCGCTACTAATAGTCCAGATATACTAGGGGATTTACCCCAGAAAATACCCAGTTTGCGGGCAATTTCTTCTAGCTGTTCCTTTGTACCAGAGGGAATTGACAGTGTAATTGTTTCTTTTTTCCTAGACATCCACAAAAATGTAATTACATTATTGACATATTGCTTATTTACAGTTATTGTATCTGTATACCAGGGTAATGGATAAATGAAATGAGGAAAAAGACAATGTTACCTTCTATCTAGAGTTTAGACTAATTTGCCCTCCTAATCCGCTAAAGTCTCTCTAGGCAAGGCTTTAAGGGTTTCCAAGTTATTTTACGTCTTGTAAGTCATAAACCTTATACAGCAAGGGATTGAGCCTACAAGAAAAGATTTAGTCTAAACTCCAATCAAGAAACAAGGTTATCAATTTGAAAAAAGACGTACTCACGGTCAAAAGTATGAGTATAGATTGGTAAAAGAGTCAAAAGCGATCGCTTCGCTCACTATAGGCAACGCTTAAAAAGAATTTCTGACATACTGGGGGTAGTTTCTCCTACTCCCATTTCTTGAAAATAGTAGTTAGTGAGGTCAAAAACTATGACCGATAATTTACTTTATCGAATTTCCATTGATCCAAATCATGAATTTTTCGCTAAATAGGTAAACCATGAACGAACAAACATTACTAGAAAGAATCACATTTAACCCCCAAATCTTTGGCGGTAAACCAATAATTCGTAGTCGTCGTCTAGCTGTAGAACACATTTTAGGAATGTTAGCAGCAGGTGATACTACCGAAACCTTATTAGAAGCATATCCCTGGTTAGAAAGGGAAGATGTGCAAGCCTGTTTAGTTTATGCACGGAGGTTAGTAGGTCATGAAAGAGCTGAACCTTTATTGTAATTTTTAATCACAAAAATGGATAATGATAAAATGCAAGATAAAATCCTAACAATTGCAGAACTTCGAGAACTTTCTTTACAACTTCTTAAAAAAATACCTTACCTAAAAATGTTAGTTCTCTTTGGTTCTAGAGCAACTGGTAACACTAACGCTAATAGTGATTGGGATTTTGCGGTTTTATGTGATGAAGAAAAATATAACTTATATGTTCAAGATCACCCATTAGCTTTATTTGCAATACCTGGAATTTTGGGAGAGATATTTAAAATCAATTCTGATAACATTGATATTATTGAGCTTAATCACTGTTCTGAATTAATAGCTCATTTTGTAGCTCGTGATGGAAAGGTATTATATGAAAATCAAGCAGATGAGTTTGAGAAATTTAAATAAAGAGTATTACTGAGTAATGCAGAAATTAAAAAAGTTGAAAGAACTAAATTAGAAAACATTGATAACTTTTTACAAAGGTGGGGAGTATGACAAATATAGCAATATCCGCTTTATCTTAGACAAATCTACTCTTATTTAATTACATTGGAAGAAGAAAATGACTGAAATAATTACTAATCAAAACAACATTTTAAAAATATACCTCAGTGCTTTAGCTGCAAAGGTTATTGATGATCAGGTAAATTCTCAGTTACTAGCAACTTTAGCAGATCAAAGTCATAGCTTAGAAATCGCTCGCTCATTTGGTGATTCTAAATTGGTCAGACAATTAAATATAAAACGCAATGTAAGCAATGATCAATTACCAACACTAAATTTCCAAGCTAATAATATTGTGACTTGGGAAAATCAGGAACTTGGTAAAATTCAAACTTTATACAAGAAACCATTACCAGGAGAATTACAAGCAAAATTAGCTATTGAAAGTGCAATTGATAGATTTTTAGAATATTTACAAAAGGTACATTATATAGTTGTATTAGATGAAAGTGACTCTCATGTAATTGTTTTTGTACCTAAAAGACAAGAATTAATAAGTTGTAATTTGCTTTGGAATAAATTTCTAGAAGAAGTAGCTTTTTCAAAAAATGGATTTAGCAAACATCAGTTAAGAGATTTAACACAAACATTTATTCTTTTGCTGAATAGTGTTACTTTAGCTGGTCGTGGTTTTAGTACCTTAGAAGTTCCAATTATATGCAAAGAACAAGCTGATATTTTAGCTGCTTGCTATTTAGCAGTTATTTATAAAGTTCAAAAACGTCAAACAGATCGTCAAAGAAAAATAGATGAATTACAAAATAAATCTACTACAGATAAGCAGTTACAAGCATTACAAGAGATGCAGGATAAAGAAGCGAAAAAATATAGTGAATATTTTCAAAAATCATTTGGTTCTCTTTTAAGTGAACAGGAATCAATTTGGCAAGAGTTAGAAGATATTGAAAATCAATTGAAAACAGCAGGTTTAACGAAAGTCCAAATTAATAAACTAAACAAACAAAAAGAAAAACTTTTATCTCAGCTAATATTTACCCAAGAATCTGTGCAACAAAAACTTTCATTACTGCAAAGCTCTAATGGCAATCCATTTGAATTTATTCAATTAAACCGCAAAAACTATCCTGAAAGATTCCAAGACATTATTGATATTTACAAACGATTTAATGATACAGCTACAGACCAAATAAATTCTACTCGTGGTGACATTTTTACTCAATGTATTTTAGAAATGTATCGCTTACTAGAAAAACAACCACCTTATGATCCAAAACCAGAACCTTTATTAAGTGAAAACCCAATAAAAATGGAAGTAAGATCACCTGGTGATGATGGTAAAGAATTTTGTTACTCTTGTGGAGTTAAACTTGATCCAAAAACTGCTAAATGGAAAGTTGCCAGATTTATGTTTGAGCGACCTTCCCAGCGTCGTCAATCTTCATCAAGTGAAGATCGTCCTTATATTTGTGCTTCCTGTTCTACTCTTGCTTTTGCTTCACCCCTAAAAGTAACAGATGAAAGCATTATTTTGAAACTGAAAAATGTTAATCAAAATCATGAATCTGTTAATTTTCAATTAAAGCAGTATATCCGAATGCTGACTACTAAAGAATTAAATTTAGGTTCTGGTCAGTATCTACTTTTATCATCTGATAAAACTGCTAGTGGTGACATAGGATCTGATAAATTAGGACAAGTGCAATATGCACTAGCTAAAGTTGCTTCTATCTTCCCTACAGAAGTATTAACAGACTTTGAATTTTATCTTATTCCCCAAGGAAGTCAAGAGATAAAGTTAGCTAACAGACATTTAGTATTAATAAAAGGTATCCCCTCAATATATAGGGGAAAG
>NZ_PGEM01000135.1:0-1233 GCF_002934005.1 Cuspidothrix issatschenkoi CHARLIE-1
GATTCCCAAGACCCAAATCTTTCTCTTGTGACACTTACCTACTAGCTTGGTTTTCGCTTACGGCATTGGTGGTCAAGATTCTACAACTTTATCACGAAATTTTGGGAATTCTTCATCCATCTCATAGATAATATTTACAAAAAACCTCAACAGTTCGGCTTCGCTCACTGTTTACCTTACAAGGCTTACACCTCGTATTAGTTGAGAACGATTTCGGTTTTTCCCGCCTTATATCCCACCACTGATTTGGAGTACCAAATTCAGTGGGGGACTTACGGCGAATAGTTAAAAGATTCGCTTATCATGGCAAAACTCATGGCAGATGAACAAATGATTCGAGTCAGTCACCAATAGCACTTGTTGAGCCCCAGATCCCTGAGTTCACCAGATCAATTTATCATTGATGGAAATAATAAATAAAAGAAGCAGGGGATCTTAATTATTATCGAAAATTTTCTAGTAAACTACTGTTAAGTAAACTTGGTAAATAAATAATACTGATATATAATCTACAATATCAAAGTCATGTATTTATAGGAGAGATAAACATCATGTTCAAAAATATGGCTATGGATGCGTTAGGTTTGAGTGATATCGGTGCTGTTATCAAACCAGAAGATTATCACAAAGTTGATAGTGATGATTATGTAATGCACGAAGAAGGAGAAAAAATCTATTTTTTAATTAAGTCAAAAACAGATGAATACTGTTTTACCAATTTAGCCTTAATTCATCTAGATGGAACTTCTGCGGTGAGTAAAAAACGTTTACTCAAACGATTTAGCTATAGTCACCACATTATTAAAGATGTGAAGTTAGAAACTGCTGGTACAATAGATATGGATATTGAAATAAAATTGAATATGGGTGAACATTCCTATTCTATTGATGTGGCAAAAGCTTATATTGCTCCTTTGAAAGATTTGTACAAAGCTTTAGTAAAAATTGCCTCTATTCAGCGAGAAAATGCTCTGTATATGCAATATGCCCAAACAAGTTTAACTACAGCATCGAATACAGTTAGTCGTTCCACAACTACCTCAACTTCAGAAGAACAATTTAAGGCAATTAACCAGTATGCTTTTAATTGGTTAAAGTCTGCCCATGAGACTTATGTGCGTAAAGATTTTGGTCAGATTTTCGAGAAATTTATTAACAATTAATTATTGGATAAAACATAGGAGTGAAAATTATCCTAGGGACAATTCATGAATTGTCCCTACAAGGGTTTAG
>NZ_PGEM01000135.1:1264-13314 GCF_002934005.1 Cuspidothrix issatschenkoi CHARLIE-1
AGATTCGAGACTATTCTTATCTCCTCCTAATTCTTCCTCGGTGACTCCTAGCCCT
This sequence comes from Cuspidothrix issatschenkoi CHARLIE-1, assembly GCF_002934005.1. Taxonomy (GTDB): domain Bacteria; phylum Cyanobacteriota; class Cyanobacteriia; order Cyanobacteriales; family Nostocaceae; genus Cuspidothrix; species Cuspidothrix issatschenkoi. The sequence goes on from NZ_PGEM01000135.1 coordinate 1,320, forward strand.
CACGAAAAGACTTTTTCAGCAAACCCTAATTACCACTAGATGTCCATTGGGAAAATTTAATTGAGGAGGTGGAATGTTTGGGAGGAAAATTAAAAATATCAGAATTTAGAAGTCAGATCAAATTATTATTTTGATATATGTGTTTTTGATTCTGAGTAATTAGCGGAAATTATTGATTTTATTTAATTAGGAATTGTAAAATATACCATGCAAACTGAACCAAAACCAGGAACACTTTATATTGTCGCTACACCAATTGGCAACCTAGAAGATATGACTTTTAGGGCGGTACGTATTTTGCAAGCAGTGGATATGATTGCCGCAGAAGATACCCGCCATACAGGCAGATTATTACAACATTTTCAGGTGAAAACACCCCAGATTAGTTATCATGAACATAACAGTAATAGCCGCATTCCTGAATTGTTAGAATATCTGCAATATGGAAAAGCGATCGCACTCGTTAGTGATGCAGGAATGCCAGGAATTTCTGACCCAGGATATGAGTTAATTAAGGCTTGTATTGATGAGGGTATAACCGTTGTTCCCATTCCCGGTGCAAGTGCGGTAATTACAGCTTTAAGTGCGGCGGGATTACCTACAGATAAATTTATTTTTGATGGGTTTTTACCATCTAAACGTCAACAAAGAAAAGAATATTTAGAATCTTTACAAAGTGAATCTCGGACTTTGGTTTTTTATGAATCACCGCACCGATTACGAGATACTTTAGCAGATTTAGAAACGGTTTTAGGAAGCGATCGCTCTATAGTTATAGCACGGGAATTAACTAAATTATATGAGGAATTTTGGCGGGGGACAATTGGGGAAGCGATCGCAGATTATCAGCAACGAGAACCCCAAGGAGAATATACTCTCTTAGTTGCAGGAACTTCATCCAGTCAACCCCAACTCACAGAAACAGAACTAAAAACTGAATTATTACAGATCATGCAAGATGGTATTTCCCGTTCCCAAGCTAGTCGTCAGTTAGCAAAGGATACGGGATTATCTCGGCGCTATCTGTATCAACTAGCTTTAGCAATTGAAATCACACAATCTGAGTAAAATTCATTTGATGTAAGGAGTCAGGGGTCAGGAGTTAGGAGTCAGGAGTTAGGAGTTAGGAGTTAGGAGTTAGGGGTCACCGAGTCAGGGGTCAGGAGTCACCGAGTCAGGAGTCACCGAGTCACCGAGTCAGGAGTTAGAATGCTTATAAAATCAGGAATACAGGCAAGTGATATTTTCTTAAAAATCATCATAACTTACTCCAAAAGCATTGATTTTCCCGACTTAGAGTATTTTCTATCCTGAATCCTTACATTTTGATAATGATATCGTTATAATCCAAATCACCACCATTTAGTAAATCTTCAAAACCAAAAATATTATTTCCTCATAAACAAGATATGATCAACACTGTCACTGTTTACCCCCCAAATAAGGAAAATAAACATACTGGATGAAAATGGGTTTTATTTTTCGTTGTAGAGACGTTCGGTTAGAACATCTCTAGGAAATTATTTGTTAATAAATTAAATTAACGCAAAGCCGGCGGTAAGCGTGGTCTACCTGTAGAAATCGCGTAGTTAATTGCTAACAATTGCAACCATAATCCAGGAAAACGAATTTCTAACCAAGATTGACTCCATTTTAGGCACTGGGAAAACCATGTCCCTAAAATAACACTAACTAAAGCATGACGGGCAAAGCTAAGATAATTACCAAACCAACGTAATAAATCTTGCCAACCGGCTAGTTGCCAAATCCATATTAATAATACTGGATTTTTCATAGCTGCTTTCAATGCTAGACGATTAAATGTGAACCAATCACACCGATCTTTAATGAAATTATCTGCTATTTCTACAGGTTCACTTGCTAATAATCCAAAGAAGGTATTCAGCATGGAATTAATTAATTGTGGTGCTATAAATTTTCCAGTGGGAACCATCATTCCTTTAGAAAATAACCACGTGACGGCGACATTGCTTTGATAAGCACGAATTTTATTTAAGTGCTGCTTAGTTAATAAATCATGCTTGAGGGCAATATTTAACAGGGTTGTTAATCGTTCTAAATTGCGGACTAAAGAACCAAATCCGGTAAATACTAGAGGCGATTGGAGGGAGGCAGCATCACCAATGGCAATTAATCTATCAAAGGCAATAGTGCGATCGCTCTCACTCACACTAAAATGTCCGGGTATATAGCCAAAGGTGGGTTTTTTCCACACTAATTTATCCATATTACAACGGCGATACTCTGGCAGAATGGCAAAGAAATCTTCATACATTTCTAACAAAGAACCGGGATTTTTGACATTGACTTGATGATAGTGAAATAGATAAATTGTCAACTCTTCACCGACCCCAGGAAACAATTCCCAAATTAATTGTCTACCTCTAGAAATATCTCCATGACTGTAGAGAACATCCCCATATTCAGCATCCCATACTCCTGGTGCAAAACCTTTTTCAATGACTGCGCCCACGGTGGGACAAACACTATCAAAAGCTCTACCTCCGTTTAATTGCCAAGCAATGGGAGAAGCTGTTCCCATGGCATCTATTAATAATCTGCCACTAACTTGTTTTTCTTCACCAGTGGGTAAATGTTTGATATGAATAGTAACTTGGGAATTACCAATATCTGCGCGAATAAATTCTGTTTCATCCCAAATATCACCGCCAGCACCTTGGAGTTTTTGCCCACACAATGTTAGTAAATTTTCTGAATCTAAAGCTATATTTAGAACTGTGGGTGTGTGGAGGGTAGGGGATTTTAAATGGGGGGGATTATTAGCATCAAAAAACTTATTGAAACCGTCTTTATATTCCCTAGCAATAATTTTTTCTACCTCAGCATTAGTTAACAAACCCAAATTAATTAAACTTTGAATTTCATCGCGAGAAATATTCCATTCTCGGTTCATTCTGCCGAAGGGTAATCTCTCTATCAACAGCACTTTATAGCCTAATTTAGCCATAACTGCGGCATGAATTGACCCTAAAGCCCCACCAATGTAAATAATGTCATATTCAGGATTGGCAGAAGGGGATGAGGGACAGGGGACAGGTGACAGTGAAGAGGGAAGAGGGGATTCTTTCCTGCCGTTATTGTCAAAAAAGATCACCTGACGGGGTTTTTGAGGATTTTTCACACCTTCTCGCCACCGTTGCTCCCACCAATAAGCCCTGTTAAGATCGTATTCCCCATTAGGCATTTTCTGAAAATACTTGACGGTGAGGGGATAATAGGGTTCTAGCTGTGGGAAAATTGATTTTTCCCTATTAATTACAGGTGGTTCGGGGTAGCAGTTGGGAAAGCGACTCCTGATTTCTTGGGTGAGATATTGGAGAATGGCTTTCTCATTAGGAAATGGTTTATCTCCCCAACGGAATACTTTCAGGTAAGTGGTTCGCTGCACCGACCAGACAAAAACAGATAGTTCTACTTGATTAAAAGTATTATTTTTAACTGGGATTTTCAGGCGAAAACCATCTGGGGTAATAAGTTTTTCCCCATTGTCTAAAACAAAATCTGTTTGTATCCATTCACGTACTGATTCTGTATCGGGTGTAGGAATTTCTAAATACAGAAGTTCTTGCATATTATTCTGATATTTCATAATGAATCTACTCACTCAGACAGATTTAAAAGCGGCAGAAGTTAAGCTAGACTCTGCCCTAATTAGCTTCATAAAGATTTGATGAAGAATTTTAATGATTTATCAAGTTTTTTGTTCATTTTCTAAATTTTGTAAACCAATGCCATGAATTATCCTATCCCAGACAGTCCCCAAGAAATATCTGCACTGAGAAAACAGCCGGTTGATGAAGAGTTAGTAGCGGCGGTAATTGCTGGCGTGGTCAAGGTTATTCGCGCTCAGGGTCAGTCTTTAGACCAATTAACTGCTCAGGTGTTGGCAGATGACCCGATGTTAGATAAACAACAAAGACGCTGGTTAAGTAGATTGGTTGCCCAAGCTTGGGAAACTTTTCCCTAATATAGCAGGAGGCAGGGGGGAAAGGTTGATCCTGTATTATTTTTAAGTAGCGTAATATTATTGAGATTATAGGTTAAAAATGCGATCGCTTTCAGTGCTGGCCTTAGCCAATCGCCACAAGCATCACTTTCTCCTTTTTTCCCATCTTGCTAAACTAAAACAAACCTCATCAAATCCGATGAAATTTACTACAGATCCTCCCTATACAGAAACCAGCCTCCCAGATCATACCCAACTCCCGGAGTCAGACGGTACATTCGTGAAGAATTGGCAAGAACACCCCCAAAGCATTTTGCTAACAGAGTCCATTACACCAGTATTACAAAAACGCCATCCAGATGGTCAGTATTGTATTGGTCAAGATTTAGGAATTTATTGGCGTATTACTGACCCTCCAGAACGCGGTGCAAAAGCTCCAGATTGGTTTTATGTTCCCAATGTACCACTTTTATTAAATGGTCAATTTCGCCGTTCTTATGTGCTATGGCAAGAATATATTTCGCCATTAATTGCCTTAGAATTTGTCTCTGGCAATGGTGCAGAAGAACGAGATAAAACCCCTTGGCAGGGTAAATTTTGGATTTATGAGCAGGTAATTAAACCTGCTTTTTATGGTATTTATGAAGTCACTAAAGCCAGTATAGAAATTTATGAATTAATTGGTGGAGAATATCAGCTATTACCAGCCAATGAACGCGGACATTATCCAATTCTGCCTATGGGTGTGGAGTTAGGTTTATGGCAGGGAGAATATCAGAATATGGATTTACCCTGGTTGCGGTGGTGGGATTTGCAAGGTAATTTGTTATTAACTGGTGAAGAAAGAGCGAATCGTTTGGCTGCACAGTTGCGTACTTTGGGAATTGAACCGGAAGCGTGATATTGCGTAAAAGATACAAATAATCGGCTTCTTGAAGGAGTCAGTATAATTAAGTTAGTTAATTACAGTAATTTATTAAGTGTTAGCGTTAGATGAACAAAATACTAAACTAATAAATATGATGACAGATACACATAACCTTAACGCAAAAATCACTGATCCAGATATTATCATAGAATCAGAAATCTTAGATGATTTATCGGAATATGATGATGAAAATATTATTACAGCAGAAGATATAAATGAGCCTTTTGACCCTACTAAAATTCGAGTTGAAACTAGACAAGTTAGCATTGATGAATTATTAGCAAGAATTAGTTATCATCAACTAGAATTAGAACCAAAATTTCAGAGAAAAAAAGTCTGGAATAAAATTGCTCAAAGTAGACTGATAGAATCAATTTTACTGCGTATCCCTTTACCAGCCTTTTATATTGATGCAACTAATGAGGAAAAATGGTTAGTAATAGATGGCTTACAACGACTCAATAGTTTAAAAGAGTTCATTCTCGATAAACAGTTAAGATTAACTGGACTGGAATCATTTACTCAATTTAATGAGAAAATATATGATGAAATTCCACGTAATTATCAACGACGGATAGAAGAAACTAATCTCACAGTTATTTTTTTAGAACCAGGGACAGATCAGGAATATAGACAAGCAATATTTGAACGTATTAACACTAGCGGTTTAGCCTTATCACCTCAAGAAATACGTCATGCTTTAAATCAAGGTAAAGCAACAAATTTATTAGAACGCTTGTCTGAATCATCTGAATTTAAAATAGCCACTAATGAGGAGATAAAATCTGATAGAATGATGGATTGTGAGTGCATACTGCGAGTATTAGTATTTATGGTGGAGAATCAAGAATTATTTGAGTATAAAAGCCATAAAAAAGTTTTAGAAAAAACGATGGCATATATTAATAGTATGTCAGATCAAGAAATCAAAGTATTAGAGACTAAATTTAAAACTATAATGAATTTAGCTGTTGAAATTTTTGGTGAAAATGCTTTTCGTAAAAATAAAGGAAAACGATATCCTGTGAATAAGGCATTATTTGAAGCATGGTCTGTTAAGTTATATCAACTTAATTGTCAAGACATTAACTTTCTTAAAGTAAGAAAAGAAATTTTGCAACAAACAATAATAGAGTGGAGTAATAATGGTAAATTTAAAACTTTTTTATATGCTAATCTGGGAACATTCACAACTGTAAATAAGAGATTAGAACAAATTCAAGAACTAATTACACAAGTATTACCATGATCCATTCATTGCGGTTGCAAAAGACCTTCTTCCTAGTAAGGCTACTCCAGAAAGTGACTCTAGGCTTCAACAGTTAGAGCGAAAACTAACTTTTGAATGCCCAGACGGTAAAAAGCGTATTTTTAGTTTACATCTTAGAATGACTGGTGCAGGAGCTTGGCGGCTTCATTTCTTTCCAAAATTAGAGATATGTCCAGAGTTGGGGACAGGCAAAATTATTGTTGGGTATATTGGGAAGAAAATAGAGTGATTGTTATGGTTAATTCAAGTCAGAATACTCCTTTTCCATCGCTAGAAATTGTGGCACATTCATCAATTCTTGAAAATCCTGAAAATTCATCAAACCAGATAAATTATCAGTTCTTCCCTGTTCCTTCAAATGACGAAAACACACACTCATTACCTCAGTTACAGCCATCAATGCAGTCAGGGGAAAAAAGACAATTTTAAACCCTAAATTTTGCAGTTGTGCGGGGGAAATAGCCGGAGTTTTACCACCTTCAACAATATTTGCTACCAATGGTACATCAGGAAAATTAGCGGCTATAATTTCCAATTCTGCCACGGATTGGGGTGCTTCCACAAATAAAACATCTGCACCGACATTGATATATGCTTTACCCCGATTAATCGCTTCCTCCAATCCCAAGGGCGCACGGGCATCGGTTCGCGCTATAATTACCAAACTGTTATCACCACGCGCTTTGACAGCAGCCCGAATTTTTCCCGTTTGTTCGGTCATGGAAATTACTCGTTTACCTTCAAAATGTCCGCATTTTTTCGGCCATTCTTGGTCTTCTAAAATTATTCCCGCTAAACCTAACTGGAGGGCATCTTTAATAGTTCGCATCACATTTAAAGCATTGCCATAACCAGTATCACAATCGGCAACTAATGGTATATTAATTGACTGAGCTATGCGGCCAACAGTGGATAAATTTTCCGTAGCGGTGAGAAAACCATAGTCAGGTAAACCCAAGGTAGAAGCAGCAATTCCAAAACCACTGGTAGCAGCGACATCAAAACCAGCTTTTTCTACCAGTTTTGCACTCAAACAGTCATAAACGCCAGGAATAACGACAATTTCAGGACGTGTAAGTAATTCGCGGAGTTTTTGGCCAGCAGACATACAAGTAACTATAAAATGGACTATTTTGACAATACAATAAATACTGTATAGATATTGTGGGATTTAATCAACTTTGCCAATTTTGTATCTTATCCAAGTGCATACCGCTATAAATTAATAACTAATGACAAAACCAATTGAAGTTCGCAACCCCCGCACAGGAAAATTTGATTATGTTATCGTTCCTCCACCGCCTAAATTAATTTCCCAGCAATGTCACCGCCTCCGCAGAGGACAAATTGCCTGGCAAGAAATAGGTATTGAAGGCAGAATTGTTGCCCTCAAACAATGGCAACAAGCAATATTATCAGATCGCCAACAATTAACAGATACTTTAGTTACTGATACAGGCAGATTATCAACATCTGTTTTAGAAATAGACTCTTTTTTAAATAGTATTGATAGATGGTGTAATTTAGCTCCCCAACTATTACAGGAAACAGCTAAAAATACATCCGCTCCCTTTATTTCTTTACAACAAACAGCCGTTCCTTATACTTTAATTGGTATTATTAGTCCTTGGAATTTTCCCCTTTTATTATCTACAATTGATACAATTCCTGCTTTATTAGCTGGTTGTGCAGTAATAGTCAAACCTAGTGAAATTACGCCCCGGTTTGCAGCACCTTTAATGAATACATTAAATACAGTTCCTCAATTACGTGATGTTTTAAATTTTGTGGAAGGTGCAGGACAAACAGGAGCAGCTTTAATAGAAGATGTAGATTTAATTTGCTTTACAGGTAGCGTAGAAACAGGCAGAATAGTAGCAGAAACAGCCGCGAGAAACTTTATTCCAGCTTATTTAGAATTAGGTGGAAAAGACCCGGCTATTGTCTTAGAATCAGCAGATTTAGATTTAGCAACATCCGCTATTTTATGGGGGTCTGTTGTCAATGCAGGTCAGTCATGTTTATCAATTGAAAGAATTTATGTAGCTGAATCTATCTTTGAAAGATTTTATCATCAATTAGTAGCTAAAGCCCACAATTTGCAATTAGCTTATCCCACCGTGGAAAGTGGAGAAATAGGCCCAATAATTTCAGAAAAACAAGCTGTAATTATTAATGAACATCTACACGATGCCATTGACAAAGGTGCAATCATTCACTGTGGTGGTAAAGTAGAAGAAATAGGTGGCGGTTGGTGGTGTCGTCCTACAGTTATCACTAATGTTAACCATTCTATGAAAATTATGACCGAAGAAACATTTGGGCCAATTATGCCAACTATGTCTTTTTCTACCATAGAAGAAGTCATAGACTTAGCCAATGATTCTATTTATGGACTCAGTGCTGCTATATTTAGTGAATCAACGGAATTAGCATTAGAAATTGGGATGCAATTAGATGTAGGTGCTATTAGTATTAATGATGCCAGTTTAACAGCAATGATCCACGAAGGTGAGAAAAACTCTTTTAAATTTTCTGGTTTAGGAGGTTCACGTATGGGTGCATCAGGTTTCAAACGTTTTCTCAGGAAAAAAGCCTTTTTGATTAAAACCAACACTAATAAAGATCCTTGGTGGTTTAATGAAGAATAGGTAAAATGTAAGAATTCACCGAGTCAGAATATTTTTTTGTGGCACTAATTCTCCATCAGCAAGTTTTTTCATCAATTACTGCTCCAAATTAAGGAAGTCAGTAAGTAGGTTAGCGTTAAAAATTGTCGTCGGGGTAAGGGAACAGGGAACTCTTAACTGGGGAATACCGAAAACGGAGAGAGGGAACTCTTAACTGGGAATACCGAAGAGAGTTTTGGGCGATTTTACTTTTCTTCACATACCTTTAAATTTTTCGGTTCACCTACTTAAACCTGAATTATGAATTCTGCTGTAAGATAGTAATTCTGTGATCAAATTCTCAATATACAAGGTAAGAACATGACAAAAAGTGACAAAATTAACTTTTCTACCCCTAGCGGATTTCCCGAATTTCTCCCCAGTGAAAAGCGGCTAGAAGTATATTTATTAGATATAATTCGTAAAGTTTTTGAAAGTTATGGTTTTACACCCATTGAAACCCCAGCAGTAGAACGGTTAGAAGTTCTGCAAGCTAAAGGTAATCAAGGTGATAATATTATTTATGGTATTGATCCGATTTTACCTCCAAATCGCCAAGCCGAAAAGGATAAATCGGGAGAAACTGGTTCAGAAGCCAGGGCTTTAAAATTTGATCAAACGGTTCCTTTTGCTGCTTATATTGCCCGTCATTTAAATGAATTAACCTTTCCCTTTGCTCGTTATCAAATGGATATGGTTTTTCGGGGAGAACGGGCAAAAGATGGACGTTTTCGCCAGTTTCGCCAGTGTGATATTGATGTAGTTGCCCGTGGTAAACTCAGTTTATTATATGATGCTCAAATGCCGGCAATTATCACCGAAATCTTTGAGGCAATTAATATTGGTGATTTTGTTATTCGCATTAATAACCGGAAAATTCTCACAGGTTTCTTTGCATCTGTAGGTATAGCCGAAAACCAAATTAAAGCTTGTATTGGCATTATTGATAATTTAGAAAAAATTGGCGAAGCAAAAGTAAAACAAGAATTAGATAAAGTAGGTATTTCCTCAAAACAAACAGAGAAAATTATTGAGTTTATTAAAATTGATGGTAATGTTGATGATATTTTAGATAAACTCAAACATCTAGCCAATAATTTACCAGAAGCAGAACAGTTCATTTTAGGAGTTAGTGAATTAGAAACTGTAATTAATGGAGTGAGAAATTTAGGAGTTGCTGATAAACGTTTCTGTATTGATTTATCTATTGCACGGGGTTTAAATTACTATACTGGCACAGTTTACGAAACTACATTAATTGGCCATGAAGCTTTAGGTAGTATCTGTTCTGGTGGCAGATATGAGGAATTAGTGGGAATGTTTTTAGGCGAAAAAATGCCGGGAGTCGGTATTTCTATCGGTTTGACTCGGTTAATTAGTCGGTTGTTAAAAGCAGGTGTTCTTAATACTTTATCTGCCACACCAGCCCAAGTAATGGTAGTGAATATACAGGAAGATTTAATACCTGTTTATTTAAAGATATCACAACAATTAAGACAAGCAGGAATTAATGTGATAACTAACTTTGAGAAAAAGCAATTAGGTAAACAATTTCAAGCAGCAGATAAACTAGGAATTAGATTTTGTGTAATTATTGGTGCTGATGAGGCGGCAGCCCAAAAATCATCATTAAAGGATTTAAAATCAGGTGAACAAATAGAGGTAGCTTTAGCAGATTTAGGGGAGGAAGTAAAAAGAAGACTGAATTTAATGGGTTAGAATCTATTCCTGATGCGGTTCAACATCTATTAAACGGTAAAAATTGCGGTAAAGTTGTAAGTAGGTTGGCGTTAAAAATTGTCGTTGGGGCAAGGGAACAGGGAACAGGGAGGGCGATTTTACTTTTCTTCACATACCTTTAAATTTTTCGGTCTACCTATTTAGTTAAATTAATGATAAATACATCGGAAAACACATTAAAAATTGCTCAACAAGCCTTTGATTATTTTACACAAGGTTTAGCAACTGGTAACTGGCAAAACCTTCTTGATATGCTCACGGATGATTTTAGTTTTTGGTTTCCTACGGGAAAATTTCACGGTTTAAATATAGGTAAAGAACGGGCTAAAGAATTTTTTGCCTACGTTTCTGAAGCCTTTAAAACGGGAATCAAAATTGCTTCCTTAGATAATATTACCAGCAATGAAAAAACCGTGATTTTTGAATTTCGGGATGAAGGAAACTTATTTGAACAACCTTATAAAAATCGGGTTGCAGTTGCCTTTGATGTGCGGGATGATAAAATTTGCAGCTATAGAGAATACTTTGGTAGTGATGGTAAATCTTATTAGATGTTAGGTATTAGGTGTTGGGTTTTGGGTAATAAATTACCAATTTTATCCAGTAAGGCAGGAGTAAAACTGCGCTCTGTTTCCTACTTTCTGCCCCCGGTTGGTGAGCCTAGCCGTTTGCAAAGGGTGGCGTTAGCCATACCACTGCCTCCTTCAAACAGAAATTGCGACTACGCGGTCCCGTCCTCCTGCCTTAGCTTGATAAAGAGCATCCTCAGCACGGTTTAAAATTGCTGAATCATTCAGATCATTAACTTGATAACTTGTGACTCCAATACTAACAGTAATTTTTACTATTTTATGAGTAATATCTATCTCTAAATTCCGAAGTTGCTCACACAAACGTTCGGCTAGTTCTATTGCTCTCTGTAACTCTGTAGCTGGTAAAATGGCAATAAATTCTTCACCTCCCAAACGCCCAACAGCATCAACATTTCGCAAATAATTAACTAAAAATTGGGATATTTCTTGTAATACAAGATCGCCAATGGGGTGTTCATAGGTATCATTAAGAGCTTTAAAATGATCAATATCAATGATGAGAACTGAAAATTTGTGGTGATAACGTTGACTGCGTTGGAATTCTTTTTTCAAAACAGACAAAATATGTCGTCTATTAGCAATTCCCGTTAATATATCAGTATTAGCTATTTTTTTGAGTTTTTGACTTAATACTTTCTGTTTATTTAAGGCAATTCGCAATTTTTTTTCAATTTGATTACGTTCGCTAACATCACGCATCGAAACAATAGATACTTGTTGTTCTAACCATTCAGTATTAGCAACGGTAATTTCTGCACGTCCGAGAATGCCATTAGAACGAATAATATCAATTTCGGCAAATTTTTG
>NZ_PGEM01000136.1 GCF_002934005.1 Cuspidothrix issatschenkoi CHARLIE-1
CAACACGACGACATTGGGTAACTCTTCAATTGCTAATTTTAGCTCTTATCTCGCCATAAATCTCACTCTAGATAGACTTGTGAACTACCACACACTGACCTTAGGTACAGTGTGGGCTTCCCAATTCATCGGAAACAGCCTCTCTTATCTTTGTAGTTCTATTGGTCTGACATTCCCCCCAAGGGCGGAAGTCCTGTGTACACCCTAGCTTCATTTATGGCGAGGGGGTTGGGGATGGGGTTTTTCTATTTCACTCAACAAAATAACCGCTATAGCGGTATGCACTTGAATGAGATACAGAATTTACCTAAAAAACTATACACTCTCATGACTTTCAACTCTGTTCCCTATTCCCTATTCCCTATTCCCTGTTCCCTGCTATATATATTACTCTAACTAACTTTTCCCACGCCAGCTAAATCTAAAATCGGTGCGATCAAATCTTCCCGCTTCACCGCCATGATATGTACACCTTGACACAATTCCTTGGCAATTTGTACCTGTTCGGCGGCAATTTTCATACCTTCTTCTAGGGGATGTTTTGCCTTTACTAATCTATCAATAATGTGATCGGGAATATTCACACCGGGAACAGCTTTATTAATAAACTGGGCATTTTTTGCCGATTTCAACAGGAAAATTCCTGCCAAAATTGGTTTATTGTAACTAGAGGCAATTTTATCCATGAACTTTTCTAATATTTCAAAATCAGTAATTAATTGACTTTGAAAAAATTGCGCCCCGGCTGCTATTTTCTTTTCAAACCGACTTTGTAGACCTGACCAACTTTTCGATTGGGGATCTACGGCGGCACCTGCAAATAAATCTAATTCTCCATCAGTTAAAGGTTTATGATTAAAATCAACACCCTGATTCATGTTTCTAATTAACTGCAATAACCTCACAGCTTCCAGATCAAAAACGGCTTTGGCATCAGGATGATCACCTGCTTTTACAGGGTCGCCTGTGAGGGCTAAAATGTTGCGGATACCCAAAGCATGAGCGCCCATTAAATCAGCTTGTAATCCGATTCTATTGCGATCGCGGCAAGCAAACTGACAAATCGGTTCAATACCATGTTGCAATAAAATGGCCGAGGCGACCAAGGAAGACATTCCCATCACGGCGCGGCTACCATCGGTAATATTGACAGCATGAACCCTTCCCTTAAGAGTCGCCGCCATTTCAATGGTATGGGTAGGATCTCCGCCCTTGGGAGGTGCAACTTCGGCAGTAATTAAAAATTCACCTGCTTGGGCTGCTTTACGGAAGTTATTAAAAGCACTAAAGCTATGGGTATCCGGCATAATGTGACCAGTTCAGTTTTCTACTAGGGTAAAGCAAATTACACCTAAAAGCCTAAACCCTAAAGAGGTACAGTGAAACCCAAAGCAGCTTTCACATCTGCGAGAGTTTGGTTAGCGATCGCCCTGGCTTTCTCCCCACCATCCCGCAACACCGACTCTAAATAACCTTTATCCGCCATTACTTCCTGATATTTATCTTGAATTGGCTTTAAAGCATGAATCGCTGTTTCTGTCAATAGTGGTTTAAATTGTCCCCAACCCATATCTGCACATTCTGCTGCTACTTCTTCCTTAGTTTTCCCAGACAGCAGCATATACAGAGTTAACAGATTATGACATTCTGGACGTTCTAAATCATCAAAGGCTAAACCCCTGACTAAATCAGTTTTACACCGCTTAATCTTCTTAGTAATCTCCTCTGGCGAATCTAAAATATTAATGCGGCTTAATTCCGAAGGATCTGATTTTGACATTTTCCTTGTTCCATCTGTCAAACTCATCACCCTTGCACCTTCCTTTCTAATTAAAGGATCTGGTAACTTTAATACAGGTGCTTTTTTTGCAAATTGATGATTAAACCTGTTGACAATATCCCGTGTTAGTTCTAAATGTTGCTTTTGGTCTTCACCTACCGGCACTTTATCAGCTTGATATAGCAGAATATCCGCCGCCATCAGCACAGGATAATCTAACAAACCAACACCGACATTTTCCCCTTGTTTAACGGCTTTTTCCTTAAACTGGATCATATCTTGCAACCAGTTAAGGGGAGTAATGCAATTTAGCAACCAAGTCAGTTCACTGTGGGCAGAAACATGAGACTGAACAAAAATGTGAGAATGGTTTAAATCAATACCACAGGCTAAATAAAGCGCAGCGATGGTGTAGGTATCAGCCGCTAAGGTGGCGGGGTTATGTGGTACAGTAATGGCGTGTAAATCTACCACACAAAAGAAATTTTCATACTGGTCTTGAATTTCTACCCAGTTACGAATTGCACCTAAATAGTTACCCAAGTGTAAGTTACCAGTTGGTTGAACTCCCGACAGAACGCGCTGCTTACCCATAATTATCCGTTATTTATCTCCTCTTCCCCGCTTGATAAATGGGGCGGTTACAAAACTTATTTTAGTAGTCATTGGGGATTAGAGGTTATTTAAGCTCCCTTTTGTCTTGGGCAGGGAAACCCCACCCCTAGATATGACTAATTTGTAACTTCAGCCATTTCAATAACGCGTCCGTCGTAGTCTTTGACTAAGAAATTCAAAGGCTTTTGGTTGCGAATCTTGAATTTTAAACCTCGTAGTTCCACACGCATTAAAATTAATTCTAGGCAGTCATGGTCAAAACAAACATGGCGTTGTTGATCTTTCTTACCTAAACTAGCACCAGTAATGATATGTAGTTGGGTATTTTTCTTAAGTTGATACCATAGTCCATCATTGCCATTATTCATGGTTCTGTTAGACCAACTAGGACTTGTAGACATATATAAAGGATCAATACCTGTTGCACCTATGGTTTGCTCATAATTGTAATAATAGTGCAAAGGTACTTCCGCTACTGGTAAATCTAGCAATCCTTCATATAATTGTCGGGCAATTTCTAAATCTGACACCATGACAGTATAAACTTTGGGAGCGCTGGTGAGAAACATCCACATAGCGCCAGCATAGGCTGCCAATAGCATAATCATAATTCCTTGGGTAGAAAATAGGCTATCCAAGGGTAAAGACGGTAAAAACGAGCCTAAAGTCAGTGGACTAAGCAGGAACGAAATGGAACTAGCTGCTATAACCATGAACAAATATTATCAAAAATTGGTATAAAGGAGGCGTTTTGAGTATGGTCAATTAAGACTAACATTAAGTCCTTGTTTCTAGTTTATCAAGATTCTAAAGTCATGGACTTCCAGATATGATGAATAATCGCATAGCGTTCCCTACTGTATTCTAACCATTATCTAGTCAAGAGATTGTGCAAATTCCCCACTTTCGTGAAGCTAATCACCCATTGGTAAAGTCGCTATTTCATCACAGCGACCACGAACTACTGACTTTATTTCAACGATATCCCGATTCTGGCAAGTATTTCACAGTCATTTTTTGCCGTTATAGCCCCATAGTTTATACTTTAATTCGGCATTCGGCGCGATCTCCTGTGCAAGCTGATTATTTGTTTGCCCTAATATGGCGATATATTTACTATGAATTAGGTGGACTGGATTTAAAACCAAGGGCTACAGGACAAGATGCTTTAACTATGCAAAACTGGTTAATTAATATCACTGCTTTTTGTATTAACGAAATTAAACTACCACCCACCGAAGCAATTCATTATTCTCTTAAAGATACTTCTCCTCCACTATGGTGTTATGTAGAACAGGCATTAGAACAACTACCACCAATGTCGCGTTTAATCGTCTTAATGGCGCAAACCTTCCACTGGAGTGAAACGAGAATTGCTGCTTATTTGCAAGCTGAAGGAGAACAAATTTCTCCCTCTGAAGTGGCCAGTTGTCTGCAAGAAAGTTATCAGATGTTAGAAGATAAATTACCTGCCGATATCCGGGCTATTTACTTAGGTGAAGATGGAATAGATTCCTAATTTTAGCTATAATAATCACAATTAATTTTAGCCGCAACTATGAGTTTTCCACCATCAGGTTACTTGGACATCCTCAATCCTACAAATTCTGACTTCTAGATTTTTCTATTAACACCATCTAGGCAAAACCGAAATTTCCAGGTTAAATATTATGAAACAGTGGCATTTTTTACCAGGAAAGACAAGCAATCAAGGCAATTTAGCCAAGTTGCCAATTTTAACTTTTTATATTGTATTATTCACCTGTTTATTTACAAATACAGGTGTAAAAGCAATTGATATTACCCAACAAATTCACCGCCCTTTAAATAGTTATGCTGGTAAACCATCGCGGGATGTAGCAGATAAATTACTCAAACAAGGTAAACAACAATTAGCCCAAGGCTTTCCTGAAAAAACCCTGAAATCAGCACTAGAAGCCTTAGAAATTTATCACTCCTTGGGTGATTTAAAAGCCCAGGGTTCAACCTATGATTTACTAGCCAATACCTATCTACAGTTAAATGATATTAAAAATGCCGAAGATTCCCTCCGACGACAGTTAGCAATATCTCGTGATAATCAAGATTTTCAAAATCAAATTTTTGCTCTTAATAATTTAGGTAGTATTTTCCTAGAAAAAGGGGAAAATATTGCCGCCCAAGATACTATTGAACAAGCTTTAGTTATTGCGCGTAATATCACTAGCATTGAAGGACAAGGACTATCTTTAAGTAATTTAAGCCTCGTTGCCCTCAGAACAGGAGATTATAATAAAGCAATCAAAATTGGTGAATATGCCCTAGCTTTTCGCCGGCAACTTGGCGATGCTATTGGTGAAGCCAACACCCTAAATAATCTAGGTGATGCTTATCTTGCTATAGGTGATTATCAAAATACTATCGGTAGTTATGGAGCAGCAATGCGACTAGCAAAAAGCAGTTTTGAACGTCCTAACCAACTACGAGCAATTGACGGTTTAGTCACTGCCCATGCTGCTGTAGGACGCTATGATCGAGCTTTGCAATTGTTAGAAACTCGTGTGGCACTTACAGACTCCAAGAGAAACCCCGCAGAAGATTTAAAATATTTAGCAATATCTGGGGAACTATATGAAAAAATGGGTAATTTTGCCAAAGCCAAAGATTTGTACAGTCGAGCTATTTCTCTTGCTCAAAAATTAGAAGATAGCAAACAACAAACCTTATTAGTTAATCGCCTCAACGAGTTAAAAGCACGTTAATTTCTCATGGATAGGGGTGGGTTGGTTAGGATATCGATTGATCATGAAACTAACTCTTGTAAAGACGTTCCGCCTGAACGCGTCTACTATAGTTTATGTCCTAATCTTAATGGCTATAGCTATATCAGTAAAAATATGAAATAAGTCATGATCTCTAATAAAACATGAATATGATATTATATTTAAGAAATGTATACAAATTCAAAAAATAAAAAAATCACCCACTCAGGCGATGATTATCATCCATTGACTCATGTATCTTTCTAAACAGTTTCTACCATGATTTGTTACATCGAAATTCCCCTAATTCGCAAAAAAATAAAATATCCATTACGCTGGTTAATGGGTTTAATTGCTAGTGGTGTTTTAATCGTGGGAACAACAATGATAGTAACCACTATCAAGCCAGGAAATAAACCCCTAGATATTAATAAATTGACTGTTCCCGTAGAAGCAAAAAGCGTAACTGTCCGCATTACCGCTAGTGGGAAAGTCCAACCAGTACAAAATGTGAATATTAGTCCTAAAAGCCCTGGACTTTTAGCAGAATTAAATGTTGAACAGGGACAAAAAATAGAAAAAGGACAAATTATTGCTCGCATGGATAATTCGGAAATTAAAATGCGAATTCTCCAATACAAAGCAAATTTAGAACAAGCCAAAGCACAGTTAGCAGAAGGTCAAGCAGGTAGTCGTCCCGAAGAAATTGCCCAAGCTAAAGCCCGTATTGCCCAAGCCCAGGCACAGTTAACAATTATCCGTGATGGTAATCGTTTACAGGAAATTCAACAAGCACAGGCTCAAGTAGAATCGGCAAAAGCTTCCTTACAATTAGCTCAATCTCGGTTAAAACGTTATCAAGATTTAGCTAAAAATGGGGCTATTTCTCAAGATAGTTTAGAACAATATATCAGTGAACATATAAGAGCTAAGGCTAATTTAGAAGAAGTACAACAGCGATTTTCATTACTAAAAATTGGCAACCGTAGTGAAGATATTCAAAAGCAACAAGCAATAGTGGATCAAGAACGGGAAGCATTAAGAAAATTAGAAAATGGCAATCGTCCTGAAGAAATTGCTAGATTTAAAGCGGCGGTAGTGAGTGTGGCGGCTCAATTAAAACAGCAACAAGTACAATTAGAAGATACAATTATCCGCGCTCCATTTTCAGGAATTATAACTCAAAGATATGCCACCATTGGGGCTTATGTCAGTCCGGCAATTTCCGCTTCTAGTAATGCTTCTGCTACATCCACTTCTATAGTAGCCTTAGCTAGGGGTTTAGAAGTTTTGGCTAATGTACCGGAAGTAGATATTCCCCAAATTAAACAAGGACAAAAAGTAGAAATTTTTATAGATGCTTACCCTGATGAAGTTTTTCAGGGTAGAGTACGCTTAATTGCTCCAGAAGCTGTAGTTGATCAAAATGTCACCTCATTTCAGGTGCGGATTGCAATTGATACGGGAGTAGAAAAATTGCGCTCAGGAATGAATGTGAGTGAGGTTACATTTCTAGGTAATAATATTGATAATGCCCTGTTAATTCCTCAAGAATTGATTGTGACTCAAAAAGGAAAAACAGGAGTTTGGTTATTAGGTAAAAATAATAAACCTCAATTTCATCTAGTAAGAATAGGAGCAAACATTGATAATCAAATTCAGGTTGTAGATGGTTTAAAAGCAGGTGATCGGATATTTATTGACTTACCTAAAGATATACAGCGTAAATCTGAAGATAGCAGTAAGAATTCTCCTAATAATTAGGGGTTGCTGAATAAAGCTATAACCGTTTATTAATAGGGGTTTCGCGGATTTTAAGAACAAGCAAGTGCAAGGTTTTGGCAAATGGAGTCTCAAAACAGTTGCATTTTTCCTTGTCGGATATGAGAAATTGAGGATATCCAGATAGTTGAAACTGTTCCCTGTTCCCTGTTCCCTGTTCCCTGTTCCCTGTTCCCTGTTCCCTGTTCCCTGTTCCCTGCTATATCATTTATGGACACAGTAAAAGAAGTCGGGGATCTGGGTATGAACGAGTGCTATAGCTGAATACTTACCGAACAGGGAATTTATCTGAGGGCAAAATGTAACTTTTCCAATAATTCTT
>NZ_PGEM01000137.1 GCF_002934005.1 Cuspidothrix issatschenkoi CHARLIE-1
CCCCAGAATTGGGGGTTAGGGTGGGGTTTGAACCTGATATTGTCCTAAAACAAATAAACATTTTTATGAATCACCAGAACTTTCTCGCTTTCGTCACTTCCTCAATATTCATGGTGGGATTAACTTTAGGTTGTCGTTCTCAAGCAACCACTACAACCGTTATTTCCAACCTTCAACCCGCTGCCAATGGTAATTTTGATCCAAGTGCTATTCAAGGGCAAAATACTCCGGTTAATGCCCCTTTTAAGCTGGCTGGTAAGGTGTTTAATGTACAAGACTCTTTTGTTCTAAAAGGTTTTGATTCTGTAGCCTATTTTCAACAAGGAAAGGCAATTCCGGGTAATGCTAATTTTACCTATAAATGGCAGGATGTAAATTGGCGATTTTCCACAGCCGAAAACCGCAACTTATTTATTAAAAATCCTGAAAAATACGCTCCTCAATATGGAGGATTTTGTGCTTGGGCTGTCAGTAGAGGATATACCGCACCTATTGACCCTAATGCCTGGAAAATTGTGTCCGGTAAGCTGTACTTAAATGCTAATTTGGACACTCAAAAACGCTGGGAAAAAGATATTCCTGGAAATATTCAAAAAGCTGATCAAAATTGGCCTGGTATAGCCAAAAAAATTCGCCGTTAATAATTAGCGAGAAAGACCTTCATTTAGGTAGGGTGTGTTAGCGACAGCGTAACGCACCATAATCAAAGATTCTAAGTAGGGTGAATCATCCTGGCTACAGCTATAAGTGCCAAATAAATTTGGCAGAGACGTTCTAACGGAACGTCTCTACAACGAAAAATAAAGCGCGTATTCATCCAGAAATGGTGTTGTGTAGTTCTATATTTTGATATTAATGGGAGTTCGAGTCATAATTTTTAACCCTTCTCCAATATGAAGAGGGGTGGCGGTGAGGTTTATTGAATTTGGGTTAAAAATTAATTATTGAGGTTGGCGTTGTTGACGACGAGAACGCATTTCTTCTTGGAATTGTTTCATCTGTGCTTTTTGTTCAGGAGTTAACAAAGCTTGCATTTGCTGTCTAGATGACTGTTTGATTTGTTTCATTTGATCTTTCTGTGCTTCTGTTAAATTTAAAGAAGCAAAAACATCTCTTTTTGCTTTCATTCTACTCTGGCGTTGCCCCTGTTGTCGTTCAGCTTTAGCGTCTGCCATGGCAGCTTTTAATTTAGCTTTTTGTTCTGGTGTCAAAACCGCTTCAATTTGGGTGCGGGTATTGCGGCCAATTTCCTGCATTTTCACCTTTTGTTCTGGTGTCAAATTCAAACGTTGGAATGAACCCTTTTGCCACATTTCTTGAGCAGGTTTATTTGTAGGTGCATTTTGTTGTGCTTGTACTGCAAAGGGGGTTGCGGTTAAAGTTAAAGCTAAAGTAGCAATAAGTAGTGATAAAGTTTTCAATTTCATAATTACCTCTTGGTTATTTCCATTTTCTATCTTTCTATTATAAAAACTGAAATCCATTAACGACATCAGGCAAAAGTCACGTTTACATCCATTACTTTAGTCATGATATGACCATTAATATATCTTTATTATATCTACTTTAACTTGAATTATGATAAAAATATTTTAAGTTTGGTTAAATTTTTCAATGGTTGAATATTATGAAAACTCCCATCCAATTCAATAATCATCCTTTTCGAGTTCTCCTTTATTTAGAATGGTTATTATTAGGATTTTCCGCATTAATGGCGTTAATGCCATCACCCTCACCAAAATTTTCGTCAA
Source organism: Cuspidothrix issatschenkoi CHARLIE-1 (assembly GCF_002934005.1). Lineage (GTDB taxonomy): Bacteria > Cyanobacteriota > Cyanobacteriia > Cyanobacteriales > Nostocaceae > Cuspidothrix > Cuspidothrix issatschenkoi. The sequence goes on from NZ_PGEM01000137.1 coordinate 1,752, forward strand.
TTTTTCCAGAACTGACAATTTGTAGTTTGACAATTTTTGGTTTGATGGGGTTAAGATTACCTACTCATAATAAAATTAATAAGGTTATCTATACGGCTATTGAAGTAGTATTAATTCTCATTACTGGATTTTTTGGAGGTAGAAGTGCTAGACTTTTTCCCTTTCTTTATTTAATTTTAGTAACTCGTAGTTGCTTAATTTTTCAACTTCCAGGACGATTAACCGTTACTTTTTTATCATTTATTTTATTCCTTATGAGTCTCATTCAGCGCATACCCAATGGAAAAATTACACCTTTAAATCAGGAAAGATTTTGGTTTTTTAGTTTTAGTTTAGCAGTTTTATTTGGTTTGAGTTTAGTATTTGCTTTGCTATTAATGAATACTGTTTTATCTGAGAGAGAAAGTAGAGATAAATTAGCAGTTGCTAACCAAAAATTAAGAGAATATGCTTTAAAAATAGAAAACCAAGCTACTTTAGAAGAACGTAACCGTATCGCTAGAGAAATTCATGATTCTTTAGGACATTCTCTCACAGCCTTAAATTTACAGTTAGAAACTGCCCTCAAATTATCAAAATCTGATATTCCTAGAGCTATGAATTTTTTAGTAACTGCGAAAGAACTCGGTTCACAAGCATTAAAAGATGTCCGTCAATCTGTTTCTAAGATGAGATCCCACCCTTTACAAGAGAAAAATTTAGAACAAGCAATTGCAGTTTTAGCCGCAGATTTTCAACGCACTACTGGTATTATTCCTAATTGTCAAATATCGCTTGTATCTCCATTATCTATGGAAATTAGTATGCCTATTTATCGCATTATTCAAGAATCATTAACCAATATTTCTAAATATGCCCAAGCTACAGAAGTTAACATAGACTTAATCACAACTGTCACAGATTTAACGTTAATTATCAAGGATAATGGTAAAGGTTTTGAGTTAGAGCAAAATACTACTGGGTTTGGTTTACAAAGTATGCGCGATCGCACCTTAGCATTAGGAGGCGAATTTGCAATTAATACTCATCCAGGTGCAGGTTGTAAAATTGTTGTGCAAGTTCCTTTATGATAAGGTAGAATAAACTAGATCGCCAACTTCTTTAAGAAGTCGGGGATCTGAGACTCTAAATATTAAGAAATTAATTAACTTAATTGGTTTTGAGTGACAAGAAATTATCATCTAAAATATCTTTTTAAAAACATAGAAAATATATGAACTTTACAAACTACTTACAGCAACTCCAAACCGACCTAGAAAAAGGCAGTGAACGCACCCATTACCCCACATTAAAAAATCTAATTGATAATGGTATTATGGGAATAAAATCTACCGTTGAAGAAACTGGAAACCAAGCTGGTATTCCTGACTTTACCGTCAGAAAAAATAATCAATTACTCGGTTATATTGAAGCTAAAAAAATCGGAGAAAATTTAGATAAAATTGAAAAAACTGAACAATTACAACGCTATTTAGAATCATCTATTGGTGAAAATCTTATTCTTACTAACTATCTCCAGTTTCATTGGTATGTTGACGGTAAACTACAATTAAAAGCCACCTTAGCCACAATTGAAAATAATCAAATTATTGCTGTTTCTGATATATCAACAACAGAAGAATTAATTAACGCATTTTTTAATAAACAAGAAAAAACGATTAATAACTATTATGAATTAGCACAAGAAATGGCATCTGTCACTAAAGCCATTCGCTATAGTATTAATGAAGCCTTGAAAACTGAACAACAAACAGGAGAATTAACTGAATTAAAATTACTTTTCCAAGATTTACTATTACCTGATTTAGATAATAATAACTTTGCTGATATGTACGCTCAAACTATCGCTTATGGTTTATTTACTGCTAGAGTTGGTCATTGTGAAACAAAAACCACCTATCAATTTAATCGAGAAAATGTGAGTATTTATATTAGTGATAAAATTCCCTTTCTACAAGGATTATTTAGTACAGTAATTTCTACAAATATCATCAGTAAAATAAACTGGACAATTGATATTTTAATTGAACTTTTGGCTAAAATTGACATGGTTAACATCCTGCAAAACTTTGGACAAGAAACTAGAAAACAAGATCCCGTAGTCCACTTTTATGAAACATTTTTAGCCGCTTATGAAGCATCATTAAGAAAAAGTAGAGGAGTTTATTATACTCCTGAACCTGTAGTATCTTTTATTGTCAAAGCAGTTAATGATATTTTAGAAAATGATTTTAGTTTAGATGATGGTTTAGGTAGTAAAAACGTCACAATTTTAGATCCTGCTACGGGAACAGGAACGTTTTTATTTACAGTCATTAAACAAATTTATAATCATTTCGAAAAATACGGAATTAAAACTTGTAATGAATTATTTAGAGATAAACAAGTTCTCAAACGTCTATATGGTTTTGAGTTATTAATGACTCCTTATACAATTGCACATTTAAAACTAGGAATATTATTAGAAAAATTAGGTTATCGTTTCCAAGAAAAAGAAAGATTAAATATCTTTTTAACTAACGCTTTAAACGAAGGTGTGAAAAAATCTGAATTACTCTTAGGTCAGTATATCTCAGCAGAAGCAAACCAAGCAGCAGCAATTAAAACAGAAATTCCTATTCATGTGGTTTTAGGAAACCCCCCCTATTCTGGACATTCAGAAAATAAAAATGAATGGATAGAAGGATTAGTAAAAGATTATTATCAAATAGATGGACTATCTTTAGATGAAAAAAATTCCAAATGGTTACAAGATGATTATGTCAAATTTATCCGTTTTGGACAATGGAGAATTGATCAAACTGGTGTGGGAATTTTAGCTTTTGTTACCAATCATGGTTATTTAGATAATCCCACATTTCGGGGAATGCGCCAAAATTTATTACAAAGTTTTAACCGCATTTATATTGTTAATTTACATGGTAATGCTAAGAAAAAAGAAGTTTCTCCCGATGGAACACCAGATCAAAATGTGTTTGATATTCAACAAGGTGTATCAATTTTAATTGCTGTGAAAGATATTCCTGAAAGTAAGATTATATTTAAGCAGCAACATCAACCAGAAAATGGCATTTTCTATTATGATTTATGGGGAAGTCGTGATCATAAATATCAACTATTGCAAGAATTAACCATGAAAACAGTAGAATGGGAAAAAATTAATCCTGTTTCTCCATTTTATTTATTCACTCCTCACAATACGGAATTATTAGCGGAATATAATCAAGGTTGGAAAATAACTGATATTATGCCAGTTAATTCTGTGGGAATTGTCACAGCGCGAGATGCTTTAACAATTCAAAAAACTCCTGAAGATGTGGAAACAATAGTTAATGATTTTGCATTTTTACCACCAGAAACAGCCAGAGAAAAGTATGATTTAGGCAAAGATACCAGAGATTGGCAGGTTGCTTTAGCACAGGATGATATTAAAAAAAGTAGAGTTAAGAAAAAAGTAAAAGGGAAAGCAACTAAGAATTTAATTATTGATCATGAATTAATTCAACCTATTTTATATCGTCCTTTTGATATCAGATATACCTATTATACAGGTAAATCCAGAGGATTTATTTGCATGCCTAGAAATGAAGTCATGAAAAATATGATTCTTGGTGATAATTTGGGACTAATTACTGTTAGGCAACAATCCCAGTCTGGTGAATGGTATTTAATAGGTGTTAGTCAATATATTATAGAATCTTGTCCTATTTCTAATAAAACTAAGGAAATTAATTATTTATTTCCTCTGTATATTTACCCGGAAAATGAAACAACACAAGAAAGAAAACCTAACTTTTCTTCTGAATTTATCACTGCAATTAACGCAAAGTTAGGTTATATTCCCACACCAGAAAACATCCTTTATTATATTTATGCTGTATTTCATTCTCCCAAATATCGAGAGAGATACTCTCAGTTTTTAAAAATTGATTTTCCTTGTCTTCCTTTAACTAGCAATCATGAATTATTTAACCAATTAGTTACTAAAGGAGAAATATTAGTTAATTTACATTTAATGAAAAATATTCCACCGACTCCCATAACTAAGTCCGAAACTTCTACTACTGCTAACTTACCACTATTTAATGGAGAAGAAAGAGGGGCTATACATTATCAAGGTGATGGCAAAAATCAAATAACGCAAATTAAATATAACCCGAATAAACGGCAAATTGCCATTAATCAAGATTGTTACTTTTCTGGTATTTCTCAAACAGTATGGGAATTTAAAATAGGTGGATATCAAGTATTAGATAAATGGTTAAAAGACCGAAAAAGTGCTAATGGTTATTTATCGGATGTCGAAATTACTCATTATCAACACATCATTATTATTTTGACAGAAACAATTAAAATAATGACAGAAATAGATGGTATAATTCCTCAGTTTCCTGTTATATAGCTGAAGCAATAATATCCATTACCAATTACCAATCACCAATTAACATGATCACCATTTTACTTGTAGATGACCAAAGTTTAATCCGCCAAGGTTTAAGAGCGTTATTAGAATTAGAAACGGATATAGAAATTATCGGTGAAGCAGAAAATGGTCAAGTTGCACTTCATTTAGTTAAAGAATTACAACCAAATGTAATTTTAATGGATATCAGAATGCCAATAATGGATGGAGTTGCTGCTACTAGAGAAATTAATCACCAATTCCCACAAAGTAAAGTCCTAATTTTAACAACTTTTGATGATGAAGAATATGTCAAAGCCGCACTACAAAATGGTGCAATGGGTTACTTACTCAAAGATACACCATCAGAAGAATTAGCAGTTGCTATTCGTGCAGTTGATAAAGGATATTCCCAACTTGCACCGGGAATAGTCAAAAAACTTCTGACTCATCCTATTCCACCCCAACCATCTGTACCTCAGAATTTAGCAGAGCTTACACCCAGAGAAAAAGAAGTTTTGCGGTTAATTGCTATTGGTGATAATAATCGAGAAATTGCCACAAAACTTTATATTTCTGAGGGTACAGTCAAAAATCACGTTACAAATATTTTAAATAGACTCAATCTCCGTGATCGTACACAAGCAGCTATTTTAGCAAATACTTTTTTTATCTATTTAGAGCAAAGCACTAGCAATAAATAGAACTTATCTTATTGACATGATAATCTGTCACTGGAGGAAGACAGCCTCTGTCTGGCTTTTATCCCTTGTCTAAAGGACAGTTAAGTTTTTCCGCCACGCTCCAAAACTTAACCTCAAGAGTTTTCAGTAAGTATACTCTCTTATAAATACTGAATTGTAGATTATTGCTTGTACCATGTTTATCTGAGTAAATTCACTAATTTTACAAAAATTAATACTATAAAAGAAATTCTAATGCTGGTTAAACAACAAAAAACTTTACTAAATAAGGCTTTTAGAGCATTAAATCCTTTTGAAGCTTTACACATAGTCTTAACTTATGTTTATAATAAGTTAAACTGAAGTTCAGTATTTTTTCGGTACTATATCAGTTTTTACTGAGGGATAATTTAAATCACAGGAGCAGTAGTCAACAGGCATTAATTTACACAGGTTTCTGAAATGAGAAGATCAATTCGAGAACATAATGCAAACAGCCAATTCTTTCCTTAAAGAAAATCATGGATGAGAATTACCCCTTGAAAATAAAACTCTAGATTTAGAGGTAAAAAACCCTGTTTAATTTAGTATTTGTTTTGATTTGATCCTCGGTTCCCAATTCAACATAATGGAGAATAATCATCATGGCTATTAACACACAAAAACTCGGTATGATTTTGCAAAACTTTGTTAGTGGTACTCCTGATGTACAAGGAGCAGCACTTGTAACTCCAGATGGTTTACCTTTAGGAGCGAGTCTACCCGGTGGAATGGATGAAGAAAGAGTATCAGCCATGTCCGCATCTATGGGGAGCATCTCAAGTTTGTT
>NZ_PGEM01000015.1:0-40043 GCF_002934005.1 Cuspidothrix issatschenkoi CHARLIE-1
ATTTTCCATATTCGATTCGTAACTGTCTTTGTGAATTGAATTACCAGATTAATTGTTAAGATATTGAAACTTTTTCAGTGTGTAAAACAAATACTTTGGACAGAATATTTTGCTCCGAAGAGCCTCCCATTTCTGGGGTAATGTTAGCTGATGCCTACGGCACGCTACGCGAACGACAATGTTAGAGGTCGGTAACTATCTTAAAAGCACTGGTTTAACCCTTAAGCCTGTTTAACTTTTAAGTTCTAGAGCAGGGAACTAGCTACGCATTCCCTGGTAGGTCTTTAACTCTTACCTCTAACGTAGTTCCGTTAAGAACTCAGTCCAACTAGGCTTTTACAAGCCCTCACTTACCCGAAGAGAAGTGATGGGTGGTTGACAACTACTGTAGTATAAGTGTAATCCTATGTTCACCCAATGATAAACCAATAATAACCAAGTGTAAAAATTTTGATTTGGATTTGTGTTAAATATCATTTATTGGTGTAGGATAATTATAGAACATTAATTATGTGTAAATTCCTTAATAGGGAAATTGCCCATAGTTTGGATTTCTATAGGTGTGAGAGAGATTGAAATTTATGAAAAAAGCTTTTTGGAATATCCTCAAAGTTAGCCCTGCGATAGCATTAACTCTATTAGCTGGCAACAGTGCCTTCGCTAGTGAAGCTAACGAAAAAGTAACCGGCGTTTCTCAGCTTTCCCAAGAAGCCAGCTTGGGTCAGGTAACATCCGTTTCTCAGTTTTCCGACGTACAACCCACAGATTGGGCGTTTCAAGCATTACAGTCCTTAGTTGAACGCTACGGTTGTGCGGCTGGTTATCCTAACGGTACTTTCCGTGGTAATCGGGCTTTGAGTCGTTATGAATTTGCGGCTGGTTTAAACGCCTGTTTAGATCGCGTTAACGAACTCATTGCTACTGCTACTGCTGACATGGTAAGCAAGCAAGATTTAGCTACCTTACAGCGTTTGCAAGAAGAATATTCTGCTGAATTGGCAACTCTGCGCGGTAGAGTGGATGCTTTAGAAGCTCGTACCAGCGAACTAGAAGCAAACCAATTCTCCACCACTACCAAACTCAAAGGTGAGGCTATTTTCAACGTATCTCAGGCTTTGGGAGACAAGATAGCAGATAATGACACTAATCCCGATAATAACGCTGAGTTAGATTCCAATATCACCTTTGGCAACCGTGTCCGTTTGAGCTTAGAAAGCAGCTTCATGGGTACAGACAGGTTGCAAACACGGTTAAACGCAGGAAATATTATCAGCAATGCCGGTGTTACAGGTACTAGCATGACTCGTTTAGGTTATGACGGTAATACTGGTAACGCTATTAGTATTGACAAGCTCAACTACGCTTTCAATTTAAGTGATCAAATCAACGTTAAAGTTGATGCTGTTGGTGGTGAGTTGAACGAAAACGTTGATGTTTTCAACCCTGAATTCAGAAGCGGTGGTTCAGGTGCATTATCTCGCTATGGACGTTTCAGCCCCATTTATCGTCAAGCTGGTAACGGTGCTGGTATCACTGTTAACCTCAAACCTAGTGATCAATTAGTCTTCAGTGCAGCTTACTTTGCTCAAGGGATGAACAATAGAACTTCTCCTAGCAGTCCTTTTGCTGGTCAAGGGTTATTCAACGGTGATAACACTATTTTTGGTCAGTTAGCTTTCAAACCGAACCGGGCTATCAATATTGGTTTAGCCTATGCCCATACTTATCAAACAGGTGGACAAGTTGGTACTACTAGCCTCTTTGATGCTACAGGTAGCCGTAGAGCTAATAATCCATTCAGCAATGATGCTACAGAATCTAACAACTACGGCGCACAACTTTCTTTACAAACCAGTCCTAATGTTGTACTAGGTGCTTGGGGTGGTTATACCTCTGCTAGTTCTCTGACTGGTGCTACCAGAAGTGGAGATATTTGGTATTGGTCTGGTACTGTGGCTGTTAAAGACTTCTTACAAGAAGGTAATACTTTAGGTCTAATCTTTGGTCAACCACCAAAACTCGCCGGTGCTACAGGTACAGGTGTTACTGCTGACACTGGTACTTCTTACCATTTAGAAGGTTTGTACAAGATGAAGATCTCTGATAATATCCTTTTTACTCCTGGTTTATTGGTAATCTTCAATCCAGAAAACAATAGCACCAATAAAACTGAGTACGTTGGTACTTTACGTACTACCTTCAATTTCTAGAATCAATTAGACATCTGGTGAAAATTATCGTAGGGACAATTCATAATTCATGAATTGTCCCTACATTCTTTTCTAGGGAGGTCTATTGAATAGTTAGGGTTCAGCACTGCTAAACCCCTACTAAGTTCGGAAAGTAGATCGTTAGTTAACGAAAGTTAGCAAATGGTTAACTAGCTAATTCCCTTCCCGTAACTTATCCAACACACCGCGATCTTCCAAAGTCGAAGTATCCCCCGATATTTCCTGTCCTGCTGCCAAATTCCGCAACAACCGCCGCATAATCTTCCCAGAACGGGTTTTTGGTAAAGCATCAGTAAACCTGATTTCACCAGGACGAGCGATCGCCCCAATTTCTTGTACAACGTGCTTCTTCAGTTCCTTACTCAACTCCTCACTAGGCTGATAAGTTCCCTCCAAAGTTACAAAAGCTACAACTTCCTCACCCTTCAACTCATCGGGTTTACCCACCACTGCCGCCTCAGCCACCGCCGGATGAGACACCAGGGCAGATTCTACTTCCATCGTTCCCAAGCGGTGTCCAGACACATTCAGGACATCATCAACGCGCCCCATTACCCAGAAATAGCCGTCTTCATCCTTTCTCGCCCCATCGCCGGCAAAATACGTATAATTACCATCCTTAGGCGGAATATGTTCCCAATAAGTGCGACGAAAGCGATCAGGATCACCGTACACCGTCCGCATCATTCCCGGCCAAGGATATTTTACCGCTAAATAACCACCTTCATTTTCTGGAACTGTGTTACCGTCTAAATCCACAATATCCGCGATAATACCAGGGAAAGCACGAGTTGCTGAACCGGGTTTAGTGGAAATTGCACCGGGTAAGGGTGTAATCATAATCCCACCAGTTTCCGTTTGCCACCAAGTATCCACAATTGGACAACGTTCACCACCGATGATTTTGTGATACCACATCCACGCTTCGGGGTTGATAGGTTCACCGACAGTACCTAATAATCGCAAAGAAGACAAATTACGGGTTTTAGGATGGTGTTCACCCATTTTAATAAAGGCACGGATCGCAGTAGGAGCAGTATAAAAAATTGTTACGCCATATTTTTCAATTACATCCCAGAAACAACCAGGATTAGAACCACGGGGCGCACCTTCATACATTATAGTCGTTGCACCGTTGGAAAGGGGTCCATAAACTATATAGCTATGTCCCGTAATCCAACCGACATCAGCAGTACACCAATATACATCTGTATCTTGGAGGTCAAAAATCCATTTTGTGGTAATATGGCTGTATAGGTTATAGCCCCCTGTAGTATGGACAACTCCCTTTGGTTTCCCGGTACTGCCGGAGGTATAAAGAACAAACAGCATATCTTCACTGTCCATGGGTTCGGCAGGACAGTCGGCAGATACACCTTTTTGTAAATCATGCCACCAGTGGTCTCTTCCTGCTTCCATCTGGGTTTTTTGATTTGTGCGTTGTACAACTAACACATCTGTGACACTGGGTACGGCATTATCAGCTAACGCTTTATCTACTTGTTCTTTGAGAGGTACAATTGCATCCTTGCGCCAACCCCCATCTGCTGTGACTACTAACTTAGCTTCTGCATCATTTAAGCGATCGCGCAAAGCTTCCGCACTAAACCCACCAAAAACAACACTATGGGGTGCGCCAATTCTCGCACAAGCTAACATAGCAATAGCAGACTCAGGAATCATAGGCATATATATGCCCACGCGATCACCCTTTTTCACACCCAACTGTTTGAGAACATTAGCAAATTGACAAACTTCTCGATGTAATTGGGCATAGGTTAGCGTGCGTGAATCTCCCGGTTCACCTTCCCAAATCAACGCTGCTTTGTTTTTACGCCAAGTCGTCAAATGTCTATCAAGACAGTTGTAAGAAATATTAATCTTGCCATTAACAAACCACTTAGCAAAGGGAGGTTGCCAATCTAGGACAGTATCCCAATTTTCAAACCAATGTAACTCTTTTTGCGCTAATTCTGCCCAAAATTTCTCAGGATCAGCCTTGGCAGTATCGTAAAGACGCTGATACTCTTCCAAGCTTTTGATATGTGCCTGTTGAGAAAATTCGCTCCTCGGATGAAATAGCCGCTTTTCCTGTAGGATGGATTCTATAGTTGGTTGAGACATGGAAATTTATGTAAACAACATTGTGACTGAAAACTATTTTTAACTAAATTGTGCGGTACAACTTGAGATTTTCCCGCACTCAATGTAAAGATTCGTTACTGATATGCTCATCTAGTTCTGCTCTAGTACGAAAATTAATTAACGCTAAATTCATCAGCGCCATAGTAAAATCAAATAATGATCATGTTTTCAAAACACTTATTTACCGATCAAGTAACATCCACATCTTTAACAACTAAGTTAGTGTTTTACCATAGGATATAGTTTGCAAGCTAAAGAAATTAAAGATAAACTAAATCTACTGATTGAACGAGCCTCTGACATAGATCCAAATCTAGCGACCAAATTGAGAGACATCAACCGTTGGATCAGACATATCAAGCTAGGTTCTCTGACATCCAAGCCCATCGTAGTGGCTTTTTTGCTGGAAGTAATCACAGATGCTAGTGTTTGGTTAGCCATAAAATCTTTACCTTCCGAAGTAGAGCAAAGATTACAATTGGAGCAAATGAGCGCTAATGAAAGATATTGGTATGGTTGTTTATTTCCCAAATGGATCAATGCTACAGACACCAAATTTTATATTTGGAAGAAAAAAATGATGTCAGGTGATTTTGATCAGGCGGATAGTGATATCATTAAATATATAGCTCAGGACATTGTCAATCGTGAAGGGGATGTTTGGCGGCGTTATATAGCTGACCTTTCTATGGCAACAGACCTCATTGTTAGCAATCATCAAAATAAACCACTCTGTATTCAAGTTACCAGCGTTAGTGAAGAATTCCATACTAGAAAATATCAAAAGTGGCAAAATGCACTGCAATTATGGGAAATAGAACGAGGATTGTTCTTAAGTTACAATCCTAAAGAAAATGATTTTATCCATCAATTGGTCAACGTCGCGCTGTATAACAGTGATCACCTTGATGAAGGGAACTATGTGAATTTTTCCTAATTTTCCACTCTGCAAATTGAAATCTGTCTCCTAGCCAACATCATTAATCCGCCCAAAATACCATTTATGGTTAACCAACAACAAACTAATAATAGCGCTCAAGTCCAGGATTTGACCGAAGCCTTAACAGCAGCCCGGAGAATGCAGCAAGATTGGCTAAATTATGGACTAAATTTTGTACATATTTATGTAGAAGATGTAGAAAGTGATTGGTTAGAAACCTGGGGTGATGATGAAATATCTAATCCTTTATTTGATGCTATTAAAGATTTTTTAGTAAGTGATGATGAGATTGCGATTAAAATTAGGAAATATTTCCCAGAAGCATCATTATTTGATTTGGCTGTAGATTTAGAAGAATGTCTAAGAATTGCTAGAGAAAATGACAAAGCATCTGCTGTGAAAAATGTCTTAGCTAGTGATATTGATCTTGATGATCTAGAATTATTGGATTTAGTTAACAGTTTTCTGGCTAAATTATAGCACTCTTTCATACCCAGATCCCCGACTTCTTGCATTGATTTTGTCTATAAATGATCAATTGATCATAGAAGTCGGGGATCTTTCTGCCTCACCTGAATTCTTAAGCTATACTTTAAAGTGTTGATTTTTTTATTCATAAGTAGGGGTTGCTGAAAAATTTGTCTGTGAGGAGAGGGAACTAATTACTCATATCCGACTCGACTCGACAAGGAAAAATGCAACTGTTTTGGGACTCCATTTGCCAAAACCTTGTACTTGCTTGTTCTTAAAATCCGCGAAACCCCTATTGATAACCGGTTATAGCTTTATTCAGCAAGCCCTAAGTATTCAATCCTTCCTAACATCTCTTCAGGTTCTAGTAACTCCCAAATTAATACTAAACCTTGAATAATTTGCCCAATAGATTTAGTTTGTTGAGGACAATAAACAATTCCTAGATGATTTATATTTGATTGATTTAATCTCAAAAAATCAGTTCTTGTCATGCTAAATTACTAATTGGATAAGAGGGAACACTTCGACCCTTCGACTCGCTCAGGGCATCGCAAGCTCAGTGCATCGCAGGGGACACCGAAGAGAGTTTTGGGCGATTTTACTTTTCTTCACATACCTTTAAATTTTTCGGTTCACCTACTTAAGTCCTCCACTTCTGGTAATTTCTCCACCGTCAGGGGAGTAGATTGACTTGCCCCAGACAGAAGTTTTAATAAATTGGGACGAGGATCATACAATAAATAAATAATGCGATCGCCAACTTCCCATTCTTCAGTTGCAGACATCACCTGCAATCGTTCCTGTCGTTCTAACAATAGGGGGACTAAAATCCCATCCCGAATTTTGTCCTGTATATGCTCAACTTGAGAAGCAAATTCTTCCTCATTTAAGGTCGTTGTTCCCAACTTCACTTGTCCACTACTTAAATACTCATTCCAAGTTTTAATTGATAAATCAGAGACAAAAGCTTGATTTACCTTACTATTCACCGCCGGCGAACCTTGAGGATGACGGGGAAATATAGCCAACACACGGGGGGGATTAAATTCCTCCGCCGCCCGTTGTGCTAGGACAAAATTCACCTCACCATTGCTCGTCATTGCTAAAAAAGTCCCCAGAGAACCAATACCCGCCTCTTCCAAAATTTCCCCATCTAAAGCGCTACTGGCAATTACCCGCAGATTTTGGGCTTCAGCTTGGGCTAAACGTTCTGGGTCAGTATCAATCATCACCACACTTTCCCCCCGTTCTTGGAAAAAGCGGGCAATTAATAAACCCAAGGGATTACAACCCACAATTACCGCCCCAGTGGCATCTTGAGAGGTAATTCGCAAACATTTCACCAGCCAACCAGCAGTTAAACCTTGACAAAACACCGTCATAATAATTGTCAAAAATACCAAAGCCTTAATTGAGTCACCACCATTAATACCGCGCTGGGTGAGTAAAATCGCAAATAAAGAAGCCACCGAAGCAGAAACTATACCTCTGGGGGCAACCCAACTTAAAAATAACTTCTGTCGCCAATTTAGATCACTTTTCCAAGTACACAAAATAATGTTAATGGGGCGCACCACAAACATTAACACCAACACCGTGAATAAACTTCCCCAACCCAACGCGAACACACTGGCAATGGATAAATCCGCCGCTAGGAGGATGAATAACACAGACACGCTCAGAATGGTTAGCTGATTTTTAAAACTTCGCAATAAACGTTCCTCTGGAACTGAGGAATTGGCAAACACCGCACCCGCTACAACTGTGGTCATAATTCCTGACTCACTGCGGATCATTTGCGCCAGGGTAAACAAGACCCATAACCCTGATAATACCACCAGATTTTTCAGTTCAAAGGAAATGAAATTGGCGCGTTTGAACATCCAACTCATTAAATAACCACCAATGCCACCTATGGCAGCACCTACGCCAAAACGTAAAATTAGACCAGTAATGGCATTAATGGGATCTGTGTTACCGTTTAAAATAGTATCTAAAACAACGTAAGCCAGGATAGCACCCACGGGATCAATTAAAACTCCTTCTCCTTCTAACAGTGTCCCTACTTGTCTATCCACATTAATTTGTTGAATTAACGGACCAATGACAGTTGGTCCAGTCACTACAACAATAGAGGCATAGAGAACGGCGATACTCCAGGGAAATTCACCTAACCAATGAGCCGCTAAACTGCCGCCCAACAGAGTGATCAATGTTCCTAAGGTGACGAGTAACTGAAGACTGAGAGAAACTTTGCTCAATTCCTGGCGATTTAGTTTCAGCCCTCCTTCAAACAAAATGATTGCCGTTGCCAGGGAAACAATCACTTCTAATCCTGTACCTAATAAATGCGGTTGTAATAATCCCAGACCATCTTTCCCTAAAAGGATACCTAATAGGAGTAGTAAGACGATGCTAGGTAGTTTAAAATATGCAGCTATTACCTGGGAGCTAATACCTGCAAAGACAGTAATCACCATCTGAAGGGTGATTTCAAAAGGTGTTTCCATGTTGTAGATTTTGATCCATTAATTTCAAAATCCTATGTACAGCATCATAGATATTAACTCTATAGGAATTTTAATCGGATTATTGTTAATGGCAAGAGGGAAAAGGCGAAAGCGGAGGAATACAGGGGCAGTAGTATGGCTAACGCCACCCTTTGCGAACGGCTAAACTCACCAACCGGGGGAGAGATACAGCATATTTCATTCAAGTACAACCATAATCAAACTTTTGTGGTGGGGGCATCCTGCCCGCAAAATGTGTACCTCATACCTTCGCAAACTGCTGTAAATATTTGTTTTGTCTGCTGTGGGAAAAATTTTTCCAAAAGCTGTTGACATTCCCAAAATAACCGGCTATATTACTAAAAGTGACGAAAGACAACGAACGCGCCCCCATCGTCTAGAGGCCTAGGACACCTCCCTTTCACGGAGGTAACAGGGATTCGAATTCCCTTGGGGGTACTATAAAGAATATCAAAAGGACGGAACGACTAAATTGTTTTTCTGTCCTGTTTGTTGTTTCTGTAGTTCCTGGATCGGAATATCTACAGAATTGATTGTTTTTAAGCCAATACTTGTACAGCCCGTTGGCGAATTGCTAGGAGATTGGTTTGTAGGTCTTTACTGAGACGGCGTTCTATAATGGATATGGGCATGGCCAATTTCGGCCATACTTGAATTGTATAGCAAAGGGTTGTACCTTGTTCTTGGTTGAGGGTGTAAGGTTCTAAGCACCACGTTCCAGAAAAGCCTTTGAAATCCCCTTCTACCATGTTGAATTGAATTAATTTGGGGAATAATTCTTCTAAATCCAAGACTACCCGCGCACAGAATTTAAAACTAAGTACACTTTGAGCGCCAATTTGTTCCAGTCGAATCCCACCATCGGGATGTTCGAGAAGACGACTTTTGGCGAGGTTGGGGATAAAGTCGGGGAGGGATTCGTAATCTGTGAGAATCTTCCAGACTTTTTCTATGGGTTGGGGAATTTGGATGGTGGCGCTAATTTGCCGCTGTCTTTCGGATAATTTATCAACCTGAATAGTTACTTCACTGGTTTCTAAATTTTCCCTTGGGGATATTTCATCATCGGGGGTAGAGGTATCCATGGACATTTTCTGTGGTTACTTTTTTGAATAGGAGTTAATTGGGGGAGAGGATAGGGGAAGAGTGAGCGTAAAACTCATTTCACTGCTATATAAAACCTAGACAAAGCTAGACTTTATTTTCTACTTCAAAGGGAGCATAGGAGCAGTTATCCCTCAGTAGACTTTCACACCTTAGCCAGACGCGATAAATTAATCGCGGCGTTTAGATCCCTATCTATCTTAAAACTACAGTCGTCACAATGAAAGGTTCTTTCAGATAAAGAAAGACTTTCTTTTTTGTGTCCACAATTTGAGCAAGTTTTACTTGATGGATAAAATTAAACATAAAAATTGTACACTTATAGATTTGTCCATAAGTGTGCAGTTTTGTCTGGAAAATTGTCAACTAGGACTAGTCTCATCTTTCACTTCAATAAATCTAAAAATTTGGATTTTACCCAGTGAAGGGTGGCATCTGGGTAAAATCTGCCTAAAACTGCCGACTAGTCAGCCAGACTTTCCAGACTCAGTGGAATCATATCCCCACTTCTGGTAAGTCCTAATAACATTGATTCTTGGGGTTCGATCAATTTGCCCGTGAGGACACAACGCTGCTCTTGTTGAGCGATCGCCGCAATACTAGCGCGAATATCAGATTTAGAAAATTTTGGTTTCCATTCACCTGATTTTTGCTGGATATAATTCCAGAGGATATCCCGAATCAGAGATTGATATCCCTGATTGCCGGCGATATGTTTAAGTTTTTCCTTGAGATCCCGTTCTAGGCGAATACTGGTAACTTCCATATCAGTTGTTGGGGTGCGTGTGATGGTCTGCATGATTTTTTCTCCTTATAGGTATAAACAGGATAGTAATACAAGTGTAGTATGTTTAGAGG
Organism: Cuspidothrix issatschenkoi CHARLIE-1; assembly: GCF_002934005.1. Classification (GTDB taxonomy): domain Bacteria; phylum Cyanobacteriota; class Cyanobacteriia; order Cyanobacteriales; family Nostocaceae; genus Cuspidothrix; species Cuspidothrix issatschenkoi. The sequence goes on from NZ_PGEM01000015.1 coordinate 10,284, forward strand.
AATGTTCAATAGGTGAAATTTTCTGTGAAATCCATTTATCCCATATCTACCTCTTCACAAGCGACCAAATGCCTCGGCAATTGGGAATTTCCTGCTGCCGAGGTGGAGTATTTATTTATGGGTCAAAATAGCCAATATCAAGGGCAAATAAGAAAAGGCAATTATGATTTTAAGTATCCCAGCATCAATTTGCTGAATAGAAAACCACAACTAGAGAACACTAGCGGGAGGTACAAGCTCAAAAATGCTGTACCAAAATAAGACGAAAAACCATCAGGTCAATTGTTAACCCCCGCTGCGTCTAAGACAAAAAGTGGGTTTTTTTTATAAGGAGTCAGGCTGTGACAAGCGCAATCCAAGTATTAGAGAAATCTGTGGTCGTGTTTTCCCAGAATTACTTGCCACTGTGTCGGGTAAATATCAAGCGGGCAATAGTGTTGCTAGTCAGCAATAAAGCCGAACCATTAGAATTTTCTACAGAAGGCGGTTGGTTAATTCATTCACCTAGATTAGTCTTATCTGTACCCAAGCATATCCGTCTAAAAATTGCGGCTACGGAACGGATGTGGAAAGTTCCTCCAGTCAATCGTCGGGAGGTCTTGCGGCGAGATCATAGCAGTTGTCAATATTGTGGTAGTAACAAACATTTGACCCTAGATCATGTTATACCTCGCTCTAAAGGGGGTAGACATACTTGGGATAACGTAGTCATAGCTTGTGAAAGATGTAACTCTCGTAAAGGCGATAAAACACCGACTGAAGCTGGAATGCCCTTGCGGAAATTACCTAAAGCACCTGTTCACCCGACTGTGACATTTGCAGAAAAATTTTGGAATGATATGCAAGCAAACCTGGAATAAGCAGGAGAGCAACAGGAATGCTGAAATTAACTTATACCGAAAACAGTTTTTATTTAGAAGTGACCTTGGAGGGTTCTTGGCTATCTGAAGGTAATGATGATGCTGTCGGTGTATTTGTCACAACTATGAGTTATAGCACGGAGTTTTTTTGTATAAACTTTGGCAAGAGTCTCAAGTTTGTGCTTCTGTCATCAGTAAGTAGCAGAAGGCAGCACTTAGGCTTTGCTCAGTGATCGGGTAGAGGGCAGGAGTATAAAATTTATCGAAACAATCGGGTCTAAAACCCGATTTCCTCAGTCTAAGTTGCGGCTCTCCCCTGTGAGTACAGAAGCCAACACTGTACTTGTTACTCCAAGTCAGTGTGCGTAGTTCAAGACTGCAGTTCTAATAGTTGAGGAATGGTCACAAATTTATAACCTTGTTTTTTCAGTCCCATAATAATTTCTGGCAAAGCTTTGACCGTTCTTTCTCGATTTCCGCCACCATCGTGCATTAAAACAATTGCGCCGGGTTTAGCATCTCTGAGAACATTTTTAATAAATACTTGATATTTGGCACGAGGATCGGTATCCGCTGAGGTCACTGACCACATAACAACGGAGTTTTTTTGACTTTTAGCATAAGCGGCTAATCCGTTGTTTAAATAGCCTCCTGGGGGACGGAAAAATGATGTTTTCACACCCGTTGTTTTATAGATTAATTGATTTGTTTTTTCAATTTCATTTTTAGCTGTAGCTGCATCCATTTTATGATACCAATGATGCCATGTATGATTACCAATTGCATGACCTTCAGCTACTACTCGTTTTGCAATTTCTGGATTTTCTTGTAAGGTGCTTCCTACCCAAAAAAATGTAGCTTTAACATCATTTTGTTTCAGGATATCTAACATTTCTGTAGTAGTTTTTGACCAGGGTCCATCATCAATTGTTAAAGCAATAACTTTCTCTTTGTTTTTGGGTTCGATTTTATAAACTGTCTTTCCTGCAAATTTAGGAGGAACGGTAAAGTTGAGGTTTTCAACTTTAGTTAGTGGTTGTGATTTTGGGTTAATTTGATTTTCAGGAATGGCCATTTTTAAGGATTCATTATTTGTTTTTATTTGTGCTGTCATTAAGGTATTCGTACAAGCAGTAAATAAAAATGCCATTGTTGCGATACTTATTATTTGTGAGTTCTTAACCATTGTTCTCATTCATTAATGTATATTTGGAGGTTGTTATCAAAAGTTAAAGTTTTGTGATGAATATTTAAGTAAACTCCGTAAACATAACATTTATGTAGAGTTATTGCGAAGATGGTGGGGATTGAATTGATGGGGGAATTCCCTTGTAAAATGAGCTAAGACTGTTATTTAGCAACATTCTTAAGCTAATAGCTTCTGTTGAAGAGGATAAAATGAACCGTCCAATTATTCTTGGTATTGTTGGTGATAGTGCTGCTGGGAAAACAACTCTAACTAGAGGTATTGCTCAGGTTTTAGGCCCAGAAAATGTGACTTTAATCTGTACAGATGATTACCACCGTTATGATCGCACACAACGGGCAGAAATTGGGATTACAGCCCTACATCCTGATTGTAATTATTTGGATATTATGCAGCAACATTTGTCGTTGCTACGCACAGGACAACCAATTTTGAAACCTGTTTATAGCCATAAAACAGGAACCTTTGAAGCACCACAATATGTTAAACCGAAGAAGTTTGTGATTATTGAAGGCTTATTAGGTTATTCTACCCGTACTGCCCGTGACGCTTATGATGTTAAGGTATATCTTGCACCACCTGAAGAACTTCGTGCTAATTGGAAGGTGAAGCGAGATACCCAAAAACGCGGTTATACTCCAGAACAGGTATTAGCAGAATTAGATAGACGCGAACCAGATTCAGAAATGTATATCCGTCCCCAGCGTCAATGGTCAGATATTGTAGTGAGTTTTTATCCTCCCAATGATGAAATAGATGAAACTAATGGACATCTAAATGTGCGTTTGGTGCTACGTCCTTCCATTCCCCATCCTGATTTTACCGAAATTATCCATGCTGGTAGTAGTGATTCCCAATCAGCGATCCGTTTGGGATTAGATAGAGATATGGGAAAACCGGTGGATGTGTTAGAAGTGGATGGTCATGCAACTTTGACACAGGTAAATAAAATTGAGCAAATCATGTGTTCTGATTTACCTTATTTAAGGAATGTCTGCGATCGCGAAAGTAATCCAGAATTAGGTAAAATTGCAGGGACAACTGGTGAAACACTGCAAAGTTACCCCCTCGCCCTGACTCAGTTAATTATTACTTACCACATGCTCAAAGCCACGCAAATTTACCAATAAGTAATTCCCGCTTCTGATTCAGTATCACTTAGGTAATCTTCACAAAAATTAAAGATTTAGTCAACGAGGAATAATTGTTCCAGAAAATAAGGGATAAATAATTATTGAATCTACCCAATTATTCCCCATCCAAAATCTAGCATCTGCAATTATTATGACTTATTGCCTCAGAATAGCTGACTTACCAGAAAATGAACGCCCCCGTGAAAGATTAATGACTCACGGAGCGAAAATTTTAGCCACAGCGGAATTAATTGCTATTCTGCTGGGTACTGGTCAAGGACCGGGTAAACTATCCGCAGTTGGTTTAGGACAATATATATTACAGGAATTGGGTAAAAGTCAGTGTGACCCCTTAGCCGCTTTAAGAGATGTTACCCCGGCTGAGTTAATGGCAATTCCCGGTGTTGGACCTGCCAAAGCAACAACTATTCTCGCCGCCATTGAATTGGGTAAACGTACTTTTTTATCTCGTCCATCTGACGGTACAGTGATTGATAGTCCCATTTCTGCGGCTGCGGTGCTTAGTCAAGACTTGATGTGGCAATCTCAAGAAAGATTTGCCGTATTGTTATTAGATGTAAAAAATAAGTTATTGGGAACAAAAGTAATTACTATTGGGACGGCCACAGAAACTTTAGCCTCCCCTCGTGATATTTTTAGAGAAGTCATTCGTCAAGGTGCTACACGGGTAATAGTTGCCCATAATCATCCTTCTGGGAGTTTAGAACCCAGTGAAGCAGATATAGAATTGACTCGTCAGTTATTAGCCGGCGCGGAACTCCTAGCTATTCCCATTTTAGACCATTTAATTTTAGGTAATGGCACTCACCAGAGTATAAGAGAAATTACAACTTTATGGGATGAATGCCCTCAACCAGATTGATACAGCAGAGGTTTTGGCAAATGGAGTCTCAAAACAGTTGCATTTTTCCTNNNNCCAGATAGTTGAAACTGTTCCCTGTTCCCTGTTCCCTCTCATCACAGACAACTTTTTCAGCAACCCCTATATTAGACATCTGGTGAAAATTATCCTAGGGACAATTCATGAATTATCCCTACAATCTTTATTACCAGATGTCTATTGTATAGAATGCCCTAAATAGCCAAAAAACATAACTCACAAATAAAATTTTTTGTAGGAATTTAGGTAAAGCGATAATATCCCCGACTTCTAAGATCAATTTATCATTTATGGACACAATCAGTAAAAGAAGTTGGGGATCTGGGTATGAACGATAACGCACTAAAATCTTGATGACTAAAATACTGTTAGAATCAGGATGTACAGAATGAAAATAAGGATTTTATCACCAATTAGCAGCGGTTCAATGTTGTAGTATAATGTTGAAATTTAACATATATAGTTTGAAATATGGATTTAATCACCATTTTAGGATTAGTTGCAGGTGCATTAACCACTATTGCCTTTTTACCGCAAATGTTCCAAATATGGCGCACAAAATCAGCTAAAGATGTTTCTTATATCATGCTGATTATTTTTATGAGTGGGTTGTTTATGTGGTTAATTTATGGGATTATTCTTGGTGCTTTACCAGTTATTCTCGCTAATGGGGTGTCATTATTTTTTAACTTGATTATTCTATGGCTTAAAATTAAATATAGATAACTTTACTAAAAAATCCGTGACATCATCCATATTTGACTCCGAACGCCTTCTGTTTACCCCTGCAACCCCCAATAACGATGCTATTCCCGTAATTTTCGCCTTTCCCAATGAGTACACAGTAGGGATAACCAGTCTCGGTTATCAGGTGGTTTGGGCGACTTTAGCCATGCGTGAGGATTTACAAGTAAGTCGCTTATTTACTGATATTCGGGAACAACTTCCTAGACATCCAGAATTATTGGGTTTTTCTATGTCTTGGGAATTAGATTATGTGAATATTTTTAATCTTTTAGAATCTTTAGAAATTCCTCTGCGGGCTAATTCTCGTGATCAAAATCATCCTCTCATTTTTGGTGGTGGTCCAGTTTTGACAGCCAATCCTGAACCCTATGCGGATTTTTTTGATGTGATTTTATTAGGAGATGGTGAAAATCTACTTGGTGATTTTATAGATACTTATAAAGAAGTCAGAAATGCTGATAGAGAAACTCAATTAAAAACATTAGCCCAAGTTCCAGGAATTTATATTCCTAGTTTATATATCATAGAATATATTGCCCCAGATGGTGAAATTAAATCAATAAATCCCATTTCGTCAGAAATTCCGCCAATTATTCAGAAGCAAACTTATCGAGGTAATACTCTTTCTGCTTCCACTGTGGTTACAGAAAAAGCCGCTTGGGAAAATATTTTCATGGTGGAAGTGGTGCGAAGTTGTCCTGAAATGTGCCGCTTTTGTTTAGCGAGTTATTTAACTTTACCTTTTAGAACTGCCAGTTTAGAAACTTCTTTAATTCCGGGAATTGAACGGGGTTTAAAAGTTACTAACCGTTTAGGTTTATTGGGCGCTTCTGTTACCCAACATCCAGAATTTACAGAATTATTAGATTACATTAGTCAGCCCAAATATGATGATGTGCGGTTGAGTGTGGCTTCTGTGAGAACTAATACAGTTACAGTTAAATTAGCCCAAACTTTAGCAAAAAGAGATACAAAATCATTAACAATTGCTGTGGAAAGTGGTTCAGAAAAAGTCCGTAAAATTGTCAATAAAAAATTAGATAATGATGAAATTATCCAAGCTGCGATAAATGCCAAAGCTGGAGGTTTATCGAGTTTAAAACTCTATGGTATGGTGGGAATTCCTGGGGAAGAAGCGGAAGATTTAGACGCAACTGTAAAAATGATGCAGGATGTTAAAAAAGCTGCTCCTGGGTTGCGTTTAACACTGGGATGCAGTACCTTTGTACCTAAGTCCCATACACCATTTCAATGGTTTGGGGTTAACAAGCAAGCTGAAAAGCGATTACAATTATTACAAAAATATCTAAAACCTCAAGGGATGGAATTTCGCCCAGAAAGCTATAATTGGTCAATTATACAGGCTTTGTTGTCCAAAGGCGATCGCCGACTTTCCCAATTATTAGAATTAACCCGTGATTTTGGTGACTCCTTGGGAAGCTACAAACGTGCTTTTAAACAATTAAAAGGACAAATTCCCAACTTAGATTTTTATGTTCATAATAACTGGTCAACTGAGCAAATTTTACCTTGGCATCACTTACAAGGACCTTTACCACAGTCTACACTCATTAAACATTTAGCAGAAGCTACGAACTGCGAATTAAATCATAAATCTTGATTCAGACAAAAAAATCAAAAATCATCTTTTTACCCCTTCCCTCTACAAAATTACTAATTTTATGTCTGTAAAGTTAATTTAAAAAATCAAGTAATCCTACGGAGAGAGGAGTAAAAATTGTATAAATTAAGGATCTACCCAACGTCCGTCTGCTTTAATTAGGTTAATTAGTTCCTCTACACCTTGTGATTCTGGGACTTTTTTAATTTCTTCTCTACCACGGTATAAAGAAATATAACCGGGAGTTTTGCCCACATAGCCATAGTCAGCATCAGCCATTTCTCCGGGTCCGTTGACGATGCAACCCATGACGGCAATATCTAAACCAGTGAGGTGTTTAGTAGCTTCCCGAACTATGTGCAGCACTTCTTCGAGATTAAATAAAGTTCGGCCGCAAGAAGGACAAGCGACATATTCAACCATTGTTTTTCGCAAACCTAAAGCTTGCAGAATGCTGTAACAAACGGGAATTTCCTTTTCTGGTGCTTCTGTCAAAGACACGCGAATTGTATCACCAATCCCGTCAGCTAGTAATGTGGCAATACCGGCTGTAGATTTAATTCTGCCATATTCCCCATCTCCTGCTTCTGTTACGCCCAGATGCAAAGGATAGTCCATTCCTAAGTCATCCATGCGTTTGGCCATAAGACGATAGGCCGCCACCATCACAGGAACTCGTGAAGCTTTCATGGAAATGACAATGTTGTGAAAATCCAAAGATTCACAAATGCGAATAAATTCCAGGGCTGATTCTACCATCCCTTCAGGGGTATCACCGTAGGTAAATAGCATTCTTTCGGCTAAAGAACCATGATTTACACCGATACGCATGGCTTTCCCCTGGTCACGCAAGGAAATTACCAATGGTGCTAAAGTTTCGCGGATTTTTTCGCCAATTTCCTCAAATTCAGCTTTTGTATATTCGGTACGGTTGGTATTTGGTTTTTCAAATACATACAACCCTGGATTAATTCGCACTTTTTCGATATGTTTGGCGACTTCCAGGGCGATTTTCATGCCATTGTGATGCACGTCGGCCACAATGGGGACATCACGGTAAGTTTTGATTAATTTCTGTTTAATTTCCGCCAAAGCTTTAGCGTGTCCGAGACTGGGAACTGTGACACGGACAATTTCGCAGCCTATTTCATGGAGACGACGAATACCAGCGACAGAACCATCAATATCCAGAGTATCTTCATTAATCATGGACTGTACCACCACCGGGTATCCTCCCCCAACGGTGACATCTCCCACCTTCACAGGACGGGTTTTGCGGCGTTTGATGGTGGTATCAAAGGTTGGTTGACTAGATGCAGTGTTAATAGTTTCCAGATTTGGCAGAGTTTGCATAATCTAAACAGGTGGATTTTCTGTAGCTAAAATATCAGGTTGACAGGAGTTATACTTCTCAGATTGCCACAATTGGGAGTATTTTAGGTGATAAATTGGAAAAGAAGGGAACAGGAGAACAGAGGGGCAGAGAGAAGATTTTTCCAACTGACAACTAACAACTAACAACTAACCAAGCTAAATTTACTAATTGATGCCTAAAAAGATATGATATAAGACATCACTTCAGTCATCAAATAATGAACGCGCTATGAAAACAGAAACCGTTCGGACGACGTTAACCATTCCCAGAGAACTCCTAGAAGCCACAGATAAAGCAGTTCTGGAAGGAAAGGCTAAAAGTCGCAATGATTTTGTCGCTCAAGCTTTACGAAGGGAACTGGCGGCACAAAAACGCTCGGAAATTGATGCGGCTTTGGCAGAAATGGCTAATGATCCAGATTATCAAGCAGAAGTTTTAAAATTAGAGGTGGAATTTGCTTCGGCGCAGTGGGAGGCGTTGCAGTTAGGGGAATCTCCAAGATGAGAAGGGGTGAGGTATATGATGCCCGTCTAGAGACGACTGAAGGCTCAGAGCAGGGAGGAACTCGCCCAGTTATTATTGTCAGTCGTGACGTGATTAATCTCTCTAGCCCTGTGGTCTTAGCAGTACCTTGTACTACCTATCAAGATGGGAAGCGAGTTTATCCCACCCAAGTTTTAATTTTAGCACCGGATGGTGGACTGAAGAAAGATTCTATCGCTATGGCAGATCAGGTACGGGTGTTATCAAAAACCCGCTTTTTGCGATTAAGAGGTCTAATTTCTGAGGTTGTGATGGCACATCTGGAGCAAGCGTTATTAATTGCCTTAGATTTACCGTGTTGACCAAGTGTAGAATCTTTGCATTTTAGAACATGATATCCTTTATTTATCCTCTCTCTTTTGTTGAGAGAGGTTTGAGTTTAGTGAATTAAAAACTTCGCTGCTGTTTGTACATCCTTGTCACCTCTACCAGAACAGTTAATCACAATGCGGGGACTACCTGTAAGCTGGGGACACAAAGTTTCTAAATAGGCGATCGCATGAGATGTTTCCAAAGCAGGTATAATTCCCTCTAATCTGGATAGGCGTTGAAATCCTTCTAAAGCTTCTGCATCTGTCACACTGTAATATTCAGCCCGTCCAGTATCCTTCATATAACTATGTTCTGGACCTACACCAGGATAATCTAGACCTGCACTAATTGAATGAGGTTCAATGACTTGTCCGTCCTTATCCTGTAATAAATAACTCATCGCCCCATGTAAAACACCAACTTCACCTTTTGTGAGAGTGGCCGCGTGTTTGCCAGTATTCACACCTTCTCCGGCTGCTTCGATACCAATTAACCGCACAGATGGTTCTTTCACAAATTCGTAAAATAGTCCCATGGCATTAGAACCACCACCCACACAAGCCATGAGGATATCCGGTAAACCGCCCCATTTTTCCATAGCTTGGGCGCGGGTTTCTTCCCCAATAACCGCATGAAAATCACGTACCATCATCGGGTAAGGATGGGGTCCAGCCACAGAACCCAGGATGTAATGGGTGGTTTCTACGTTTGTTACCCAGTCGCGGATGGCTTCAGAGGTGGCATCTTTGAGTGTACCTGTACCAGCAGCCACAGGACGGACTTCCGCTCCCATGAGCCGCATTCTGAAGACGTTTAAAGATTGGCGTTCCATGTCATGAACACCCATGTAAATAACACATTGTAAACCAAAGCGAGCGCAAACTGTGGCGGTAGCTACACCATGTTGTCCTGCGCCAGTTTCGGCAATGATGCGCTGTTTACCCATGCGCTTGGCTAATAATACCTGACCCAGAGCATTATTAATTTTGTGTGCGCCTGTATGATTTAAGTCTTCACGTTTTAAGTAAATTTGCGCTCCTGTGCCATCGGGGCGGGCATAATGGGCGGTGAGTCTTTCAGCAAAGTATAAAGGTGTGGCGCGTCCTACGTAATCCCGCAGTAAACCCTGTAATTCTGCTTGAAAACTAGGATTGTGGCGGTATTGCTGATAGGCTGTTTCTAGTTCAGCTAATGCCGGCATTAAGGTTTCAGGAACGTATTTACCACCGAAGCGGCCAAAACGTCCCAAGCTATCAGGAACTGAAGCGGTTGGTGAAAAGTTCGGGGCAAGAGGTGTAGTTGTCACAGATCAGATTAAATTTAGATAACGAAGTTAATTTTAACGTGAATTCGATAGCGTAGAGTGGCGACGTAGGAGTCATTGAACCTCACCCCAACCCCTCTGACACGGAGAGGGGCATTTTAACCTTTCATAGATAAATGCCTGAACAAATACCAACTAGCATGACTTTATATTCTAGAACTATCATTGGTTTGTTGTTTACGACCTGTAACTATTATACAATGAATATTTCCACGGAAACAGTGAAACAATATATTGAAAAGCAAAAAATTAACGTCAATACAGGATAAATCCTGCCCCTAGTGCAGCACGGCGTAAATAAACCAACAATTATAAATCCCCCAAAAGCCTATACTGTGTTCGTTTTGACTTTTGACTTTTGAATGCATGACTTCCGCCCTGCGGTGCTAGTCTTCATCCCTTGTCTAAAGCCCAGATGTGGCTTCCCGAGTCAGCCACGTCTTCAAGGGTTTTCGACGTTTTCTTTATAAAATTTTTGAAGTTACGAATATGCTGAAATTTCTTGATTCTCTTTTAGGTCGTCATCCAGAGCAAATCAAAGCCAATGTGGAAATATACACTTGGCAAACTTGCCCCTACTGCATCCGCGCCAAAATCTTACTCTGGTGGAAAGGTGTAAATTTTACAGAATACAAAATTGACGGTGATGAAGCAGCAAGAGCAAACATGACAGAACGCGCCAATGGCCGCCGCAGTGTCCCCCAAATCTTTATTAATAATCAACATATTGGCGGTTGTGATGATCTCTATAACTTAGATACAAACGGCCAACTTGATCCTCTGTTATTTGAGGCAATAGGTAATGGGTAATTAATCATTTCTCTCCTAGTCCCCTACCCCCGGTCGGTGAGCGACTTGTACTGAGCTGGCGATGCCCTGAGCTAGTCGAAGGGTCGAAGTAAGCCGAACCACTGCCTCCTGCCTATTCCCTATCATGCTTGAATACCAAGAATATTTAACACATCGAAAATGGATGAATCACGCCCTGAAACTGGCGCAGTTAGCGGGTGATGCCGGAGAAGTTCCTGTCGGGGCTGTCATAGTTGATACGGATAACCGATTGATTGCCGTAGGTGAAAATAGGAAAGAACGGGATCAAGATCCGACTGCACACGCGGAAATTGTAGCTATTCGGGCTGCTAGTCAAATTTTACAAACCTGGCGCTTGCATCAGTGTACATTATATGTCACTCTAGAACCCTGTCCGATGTGTGCTGGTGCTATAGTTCATGGGCGATTGGGAAAATTGATCTATGGAGTGGACGATACCAAAACTGGCGCAATTCGGACTGTTATCAACATCCCCGATCACCCTGCCTCTAATCACCGAATAAAAGTCCTAGGAGGTATTCTAGAATCGGAATGTCGAGAACAATTACAAAGTTGGTTTTTTAGCCAACGTCGTCAGCGAAAATAACAGACAAACATCAAACTGTCCAGAGGGGAAAACACAAACTACCCAAGAAAATCTACGGTGGAGATAATCAAGTTTGCGTCATCTTTTATCTGTGAAAAAACCAGCCACCGTTATGAGCAAATCATACTCTGCTTCTACTGTTACTCATGCACAAACCACGAGTTCATCAGGGGTTTCTCCTTGGCTAACGCCTGTAGCCTATTTTTTAGGACGTTACATAGTTTTGCCATCTTTCTTTGGACATATTAAAATTACTGGACAAGAAAATATTCCTACAAATTGTCCGGTAATTTTCGCGCCTACCCATCGTTCTCGTTGGGATTCTTTGATATTACCCTATGCGGCTGGTCGTCATGTCACAGGTAGAGATATGCGATTTATGGTAACAAGCAATGAATGTCACGGGTTGCAAGGCTGGTTTGTGATGCGAATGGGGGGTTTTCCCGTAAATATTCAACATCCAGCGATCGCTACTCTTCGTCATACAGTAGAGTTAATGCAACGAGGAGAAATGTTAGTAATTTATCCCGAAGGTGGCATCTATCATGATGGTCAAGTTCACCCCTTAAAACCGGGAATTGCTCGTTTAGCCCTCACTGCTGAATCTAGCCACCCAGGACTGGGAATTAAAATCATACCAGTTGCTATTCAATACAGTGAACCCTATCCAAATTGGGGTACGGATGTGAATATTCACATTGCTGAACCTATTCAAGTGACGAACTATATAAATAGCAATGTCAAACAAGAAGCTAAAAGACTCACAGCAGATTTAGCCCATAAATTACAACAATTAAGTCATAAAGAATCAGCAATTAGCGATCGCACTTTTGCAGAAATTCATAATTAGCGGCTGGTGAAAAACTCTTTTTCTGGGGATGGTTGACCGGATTCTATTCCCATACCAGTTTTATAGTATAGTCTGCTGTGATAGTATTTTCGATCCCGTGAACATTTCAGGAGTGAAAGAATGTCCATACCAGCAGATCCCGTAAAATTGATGAAACAAGAAGTTGGTAGAGCCGCCGCCAATTTAGTAAAGTCCGGTTCAATAGTTGGTTTGGGTACAGGTTCAACCACAGCTTACACCATTCAATATTTAGGAGAACGCCTCAAATCTGGGGAACTCAAAGACATTGTCGGTATTCCTACCTCATTTCAATCAGAAGTTTTAGCAAAAGAATATGGCGTTCCCCTCACCACATTAGACGCTGTAGACCATATTGATATTGCCATAGATGGGGCTGATGAAGTAGACCCTCATAAAAACTTAATTAAAGGTGGCGGTGCTGCACATACCCGCGAAAAAGTCGTAGATTACCTAGCCGCACAATTTATAGTTGTCGTTGATAGCGGTAAATTAGTAGATAAACTTGGTTCTGTATTTGCTGTGCCAGTAGAAGTCATCCCCATGGCACTTACCCCCGTTACCAACGCCATTAAAGCCCTTGGTGGTAAGCCAGAATTACGAATGGGTGTGAAAAAAGCCGGGCCAGTGATTACGGATCAGGGTAATATGGTTTTAGATGTTACCTTTGATAGCATTGATGACCCTGTAAACCTAGAAAAAACCCTGAATAATATTCCTGGTGTCCTAGAAAATGGCATTTTTGTTAACTGCGCTGATGTAGTTCTCGTAGGTGAAGTAATTGACGGTAAACCCCTAGTTAGAGAGCTTTAACTCCTGCTTTAACTATTTAATTTTCGTTGTAGAGACGTTCCGGCGGAACGTCTTTACTGTGAAATATCTGTATACAGAAGTCTAATCAAGTGGCCTAATAGAGTTTTGATGCCCCCTAACCCCCAATTCTGGGGGAATAAGAATTTCAAAGTCCCCCAAAATTGCGGGATTTAGGGGGCTAAATATTTGAAAGTCCCATGAATAGACATCTGGTAGAAATTATCATTGGGACAGTTAAAATTGCTATAATTATACACATAAAAAAATAAACTTTTAATTAATTGACTTATGCTATATAATCGGTTTGGACGCACAGAATTACAAATGCCTGTTTTCTCCTGTGGGGGAATGCGATATCAATATAAATGGCAGGATGTAAAACCAGAGGAAATTCCACTAGATAATCAGGAAAATTTAGAAGCAGTCATTCGTCGTGCAGTTGAATTAGGAATTAATCACATTGAAACTGCAAGAGGTTATGGAACATCAGAAATGCAGTTAGGAAAAATTCTCCCTCAGTTTCCCCGTGAACAGTTAATTGTCCAAACTAAAGTTTCTCCTGTTCCAGACCCCCAAGAATTTCGTAAAACCTTTGAAAAATCTTTGGCATATCTTCAGTTAGATTATGTTGATTTATTTGGTTTGCATGGAATTAATAATGCCGAAGTTTGGGATTTCACTATTCGTGAAGGTGGTTGTTTAGAAGTAGCTAAACAGTTACAATCTGAAGGTAAAATCAGATTTATTGGTTTTTCAACCCATGCCCCATTAGAGATAATTTTGCAAGCAATTAATACTAATCAATTTGATTATGTGAATTTGCATTGGTACTATATTAATCAATGGAATTGGCCAGCTATTGTGGCGGCTAATAAATTAGATATGGGCGTGTTTATTATTAGTCCCTCGAATAAAGGAGGCTTATTATATCAACCCTCACCAAAGTTAGTTAATTTGTGTGCGCCCTTGAGTCCAATGGTGTTTAATGATTTATTTTGTTTAAGTCATCCCCAGGTGCATACTTTAAGTATTGGTGCAGCTAAACCAAGTGATTTCGATGAACATTTAAAAACTTTAGAATTGTTAGATAGTGCAGAGGAAATTTTACCACCTATTATTTCTAGATTAGAGTCAGAAGCTTTCAATATTTTAGGAGAAGATTGGGTAAAAACCTGGGATACTAATTTACCAACTTGGGAACAAACACCAGGACAAGTAAATATGCGGGTGATTTTATGGTTATTAAATTTGGCTTTAGCCTATGACATGATAGACTATGGCAAAATGCGTTACAACCTCCTAGGACAAGCTGATCATTGGTTTCCTGGTAATCGGGCTGATAAGTTAGCAGAATTAGATTTACGAGAATGTCTAGTTAATAGTCCCCAAGCTGCAAAAATTCCCCAGATGTTAGCAAAAGCCCATAAAATATTAGGGAGTGCAGAAATAAAGCGGTTATCTCAAAGTTAAAACTCAGAAACTTGGTATATTTAATGATATACTAAGTTTATAACTATTAATAGTTAGTTGGTACAATCGCTAACAAGTATGAAATCTATATTTTCACCAAGATCCCAACAAATAGAATTACCTCTACAATTAGTAACCCATCAAAAACAATTCACTTTTATTGATCTTTTTGCTGGTATTGGTGGATTTAGAATTGCTTTAGATAAATTAGGTGGTCAATGTTTAGGCTATTCTGAAATAGATAAACAAGCAATTAAAGTTTATCAGCAAAATTTCATTAGTTACTTCAATAAATATGAAATTGAATTAGGAGATATTACAAATATTAGTGAACTTCCACCTAATGTTGATATAATTGTTGGTGGTGTTCCCTGTCAACCTTGGTCTGTTGCTGGTTGTTTAAGGGGATTTGAAGACAAGAGAGGAAAATTATGGTTTGATGTAATTCGACTAGTAAATAAAAATCAACCTCAAGGATTTATATTTGAAAATGTTAGTGGATTAGCAAGTCCTAAAAATCGGGATAATTTAGAACTAATTCTTAATGAGTTAGCAAATATAGGATACTGTGTTAAATGGAAAGTCCTGA
The DNA here is from genome assembly GCF_002934005.1 of Cuspidothrix issatschenkoi CHARLIE-1. Taxonomy (GTDB): domain Bacteria; phylum Cyanobacteriota; class Cyanobacteriia; order Cyanobacteriales; family Nostocaceae; genus Cuspidothrix; species Cuspidothrix issatschenkoi. The sequence continues at coordinate 25,464 of NZ_PGEM01000015.1, forward strand.
ATGCTTACGATTTTGGTTTACCTCAAAATAGGGATAGAATTTTTATTGTTGGGATTAGACGAGATATAGAAAGATGTCAGGAGTATGAATTTCCTAAACCTTTGAATATTCACCCAAAAGTTCTAGATATTTTGGATGAATTGAAAAATATCCATGTTATTGAAAAAGTTAAATTAGATGCAAATACTTTATTTAAAGGTGTAATTCCTCCATCAAGAACTAGATTTCAAAAAGATGATGAGTTAAATGATTTCTTCATTTTTTCTGATTTAAGAAATGGACATACAACAATTCACTCTTGGGATATTATCAATACGAGTGATAGAGAAAAAATGATTTGCTTAACACTTCTCAAATATAGAAGAAGTAAAAAATATGGAGATAGAGATGGTAATCCTTTATCTTTTGAAAATTTTCGAGAAATCATCACGGATATAAAAATCAGTGAGTTAAATAAACTGTTGGAAAAAGGAATATTCCGTTTAACTGCCGATGATAAGTATGAATTTGTTAATTCTAAAAATATGACAGGAATTAATAATATTTATAGAATAATTCTACCGACTGCTGAGATTTTTCCAACTTTAACTGCTACTGGTTCTAAAGACTATATCGCAACTGTATCTATTTATGCCAGTCATCCACAGGAATATAAAAATCTTTTCTTAGAAAAAATTTATCAACCGCATAAATATATACCAATTACTGCAAAACACGCTTGTAAATTACAAGGATTTCCTACAGATTTTGAATACCATACAAAAGATGAAGTAGCTAAAAAACAGTTTGGTAATGCTGTTCCTGTACCTGTTGTTGAATATGTAGCTAAAGAATTATTGAGGATTCTTGATATCTAACTAATTTGGATAAAAAATATCATGAAATTCCTTTGCAAAGTTTTCCTGTCCTAATTCAACAAAAAGTGATTGTAACTCCTCAAATGTATTTTCTTTTCCCGAACAAAAATCCCAAAATTCATTTTCAACCCATATATCTTGGGTTATATCCCACATTCCGCAGATGTGACCTAGATTATTGGGATTTTTGAAAAATTTCAGCCAGGAAAATTTTATCTACCTAATTTTCTGGTTGAGTTTAACTTTATTTGCCAAAAAATAGAACATATTAAGTAACTTCATTTTACGAGGTTTTAACTCACAATGAATAAACCAGATTACACATAGATATGAAAGTTAATACATTACATAATGATAAAACTTTTCTCCATGACTATATTTAACCCTTGATCATTCCACTAAATTATGCTTAATTGCAAATCTAACTAATTCGGCGCGGTTGCTGGTTCCAGTCTTTCTCAATAAACTACTCACATATTTTTCCACCGTGCGGGGACTCAGATGCAAATGATTACCAATTTCCGCATTGGACAAACCATGAGTTAATAACTCTAAAACTTCTTGTTCCCTGGTAGTTAGTTCTGTGAGTATTTGAGTATTTTGCACCTGAGTAGATACGGAAATATTGCTCTTTTTTACTTTGGTATAACTATTAACATTTATTTCCTCCTGGTGAGAAAAGCAATATTCTGACTGGATAATTTGCGATCGCTCTAATAAATTACGAATTGCAGCAGATATTTCTTCCAATTCAAAAGGCTTAGGCAAATACAAATCACAACCTGACTGATATCCTAAAATTCGTTCTTGGGTTTTAATTCTTGCTGTTAATAAAATCACAGGTAATAACCGAAACGCCGATAGTTGACGGACACGGCGCACCAATTCATAGCCATTCATCCGTGGCATCATAATATCTGTCACCATCAAATCAGGATGGAACTTTTCCACCATTGTTAAAGCATCTAGACCATTATCAACAGTGATTACATTATACCCAGACAAATCTAGATAATCACTAATAGATAGGCGTGTGCCTAAGTCATCATCCGCAACCAAAATAGTCAAGGGCATGGATAATACACCCCTATAATTTTTTTCAACGATTAATTTACCCTTATGATCAATATCAAGAGACACAGGCAATAATACTAATTCTATGTTTCATACTATGACAGGATTACCTACTAATCACAGGATGATCCATGATTTATAAAGAAAATCTTAAATATTTAGGAATTGTTAACAAAACTTTACGTAAATTAGCGCGGATAGGTAGGGGATAGAGAAAAATCAACAATTACCCATCCCTTTGGATTACAATTGATTAGGACTTACGCAAGTGTCACACCAAAAAATCTGTTGTAGGGTCTGGTTCGACAAGCTCACCAACCACGTCAGATAGCATAAATGATGTAAATAACCAAATTGTTGATATCTGACGCACCCTACCAATATGCTAGTTGAGTCAGTCCTATTGATAAAAAAGTTAGTCTAAAGAAATTTTTCGGCGTATTGATTAAAACTAAGAAGATTTTCCATGAGTGATAAACAGAGTGAAGGTTACAAAGTTATTTGTGATAATCGGCAAGCGCGGTTTTTGTATGAAATCCTAGAAACCTATGAAGCAGGAATTCAGTTAACGGGAACTGAAGTTAAATCAATTCGTGCCGGAAAAGCCAATCTCCAAGACGGCTATGCCTTGCTTCGTAACGGTGAAGCATGGTTAATCAATGTCCATATTTCCCCCTATACTTCTAGTGGGGCATATTTTAATCATGAACCAAGGCGAACCCGTAAATTATTACTCCATAAACAAGAATTGCGTAAGCTGATTGGTAGGGTACAACAGGAGGGTTTAACCCTAGTCCCGTTAAAAATGTATCTTAAACGGGGCTGGGTAAAAATAGTTATTGCCCTTGGTAGAGGTAAAAAACTTCACGACAAACGGGAAAGTATGAAACGTCGTGATGATCAACGAGATATGCAAAGGGCAATGAAGAGGTATTAAGAGGCAGGAGGCAGTAGGGTCGAACGGCCGTTCGCCCCTACAACAGTCAACCGTCAACACTCACCTGATTTTTTTGAGTTAAAGGTTGCCAATAGCTGGCAACTACGGCCATCATTAACCACCAAAGAGTATTGACTTCAGGACGATAGAAGACTGTATCAACTAGTCCATGGGATAGCATACCTAACATAGTAGCGATCGCCCCAATTAACCACAATCCCTCTATATTCCTAGCTTCTCGTAATTTTTGCAGTTGCAAAAATCCTGTATTAAAAGTGACAACTATTAACCACAGAAAACAGGTAAAACCTAAAAAGCCTGTTTCCACAATCGTTTCTAGAAAAATAGAATAGGCACTCAAAGCTGTATACCGAGGACGCTGGTAAAGGGGATAAACCTTATTAAAAGCACCATGACCAGGTCCAATACCAGTAATGGGGCGATCGCGGATCATTTGAAACACAGCTTCCCAGACATTTTTGCGAAAATTATTACTGCTATCCTGGCGATCAGCAAATATACTGACAACCCGCAACCGGAACGGTTCAACAAATAGCATTCCTATCACCAATAACCCAACTACACCCCCCAGCAGCATTGGTAAAGACCAAGTACGCCAAAATGGGGGCATATTGATACTCCACCAATAAATCAACAATACCGCCACACTAAACAAACCCGCCAATAAAGCAATCCAACCACCCCGACTAAAGGTAAGAATTAAGGTAGCAGTATTGACAATAAACATCGTTAATGCTAGGGCTTTTTTTATCCAACCTTGCCAAGCCACCATGGACACCAAACTTAACACCACAGCCGGTAAAAGATATCCTGCCAGCAAGTTAGGATTACCTAAATAACTGTAAACTCTGGTAGTCTTAGCTAAAGGAGATTCTGGATCAACCCAAGTTGCTAAAGCCTTAGCCCCAAAAAACCATTGTCGCATCCCATAAACACTGACAATTAGGGATATATGCAAATAAAGAGTAATTAACCAAGACCGAAACCGGGCAACTCTCAGCACCCTAGCACAAAGGGCAAACAACAACAGATACAGAGTTAAAGTTTGTAAATCGCCTAAAGCAGCCTTTTTCACTGGGGATAAAGCCGTTGATATCACAGCAACAACCCAATATAGCAGCACCAGTAGATGAATAGGAGTCACAAAAGTGGCATTTGCTGGGCTAATATCATCAGATAAAGTTAGCAACAGCCAAAAACCAACAGCAGCTACCAACAAAACACCCGTTAAAGTGCTAGAAACAAAAGGTGCAAGGCCATAAATCAGGCTAAGTAAAGCCAGGGCAATCATATCTGCCCACTGCATTAGAATACTACTTTGTCGCCAAGGCTGCAATAACCCCACCAGAAACCGATGTAGATAACTGCTAGATAAATATTCTTTAATTGGTAAAGAAGATAAAGTCAATCTTTCCCAGACTAAATTCATTGAGAAACCTGCTAAATTTTAATTAATACTGCGATACTTGCGATCAGCACTTAGGCGATCGCGGCTGGAACTAGCTAAAATTCTACCATCAGGACTAAAAGCCACAGCTATGACTGTTTGTGAACCAGTCGTTAAAGTCCATTTGTTAACAGATTTGTAATAATTCAGGGAACAGGTAACAGAGAAGATACACCTCTTTTGAAGTAAACGAGTTACACCAATTTTATAAGGTAATTTTCAAAATTGAATTTTAATCTGTGAAATCCTTTAATCTGTCTAATCCGTGATTCTGACTATACTTAATAAACCTTAAATACCATTAATAAAGTTTACCGCCTATCAGCCTTAGTTAACTTATTTTTGGGGTACTAATGATATTTTTGCTGATCAACCTGGGTATTATATAAATGATCTCTTAATCAAAACTTTACAATATGATTACTTAGTAACATTTGCGTAAATATATATACTAATAATACTTGGTCAGCAAAAGTATTAATGATTAAAACAATGACAAAATTCAGTATTTTCCGGTTTATAGCCCTGGTATCAACAATGTTATAACCGAAATACCAAAGATAATCAGGCTCAACCATACTTGAGCTTATGAACTACTTTTATCAGCAACTATCAGCGTAAAACCTAGTAGTTGACCTAACAATTACATTATTCAGTCCTAAATTTCTCAATCGGGATTATTCGTAATCACAACAAAAATACTCACCTAAATCACTTGACGGGAAAGCAGTTATGTCTCGAAAAGGTCATCTATTAAAAAGAATTACCACAATCTCTATCAGATGGATCAGAAGGTTCCTCAAAAATACAGAAAGACAAATTATCTGGTTACTACGGGCTGTTTTTCGCAGTAAGCGGCAACAGAATACAGCTAACGCAGGTTTCATATTGCCGACAGTGGCAATGGTATCAATAGTAGTAGTATTACTGACTACTGCTATTATGTTACGTTCTTTTGAACGAGCTAAGAACGCTAGTAATGTGCGTGTTAATCAAGCCGTACTCAATGCTGCTACCCCAGCAATTGATCGTGGTAGAGCCAAAATTAACCAACTGTTTGCCGATACTAGTTTACCCAAAGCCATACCAACAGATAAAGCGTTATATACAGTTTTTAAAAGTAAGATCGAGAGTTATACCTTTGGTGATGAAACACCGTTGAAAATATGGGTTGATTTAGATCGTGATAATACAGTTGATGAACCAACGTCCACCACAAAAATCTATGATGATGAAACCTCAGTTACAGCCTGGAGATTTCCCGTAGATACGGACAACAACGGTAAATTTGATAGCTATACTCTTTATGGCATTTATTTTAGAACGCCACAGGTAGGAACTAATAATAGATATGCACGGGCTAGAAACGCATTAGAAGCCAGAACTCCCCCCATGGCAGATGGCACATTAGATGCCAACTGTGCCTCTAATACAAGCGCTCAGTTAGTAGGTAGTACAGGATGGGTAAAACAAAATGGCGAATTAAAAAAATCCTTCTTTGTTTATACAACTACAGTCCCCATTACCACCACACCCACAGATACTACTAACTATGAAGTATATAACGGCAACAAAGGATTTGCCGCAGTAGAATATCAACAAGATAGAATCCAAATCCCACCTAATAATAATGCTGTTGTTTACGAAGACGATTTACAAATTAATCCAGGTAAAGACGATTTAATTAATGATGCAAATGCTACCTTCAATTTGAATGGGGCAATATTTACCAACAGTAATTTATTAACTGGCACCATAGACGGGAATATCAGGATCTTTCAAATTAGTAGTCAAAAGTCCTGTTTCTATAAAGCTAGTAATGCTTTTATCGTAGTTGGCGGTAATATTTCTAATGGCTCATTTACCGGCACTCTCTCTAAAGCGAGCAAGATAGATTTATTCAATGGTACACCACCTGCTAGTCCTTCCACTTCATCTTGGACTAGAGTAGATTGGGGTACATCTGTAACTGAAAACTCTACTCTGACAGCATATAATAATCTAGCTTATGCCAATCGCATTAATGCCTTGGTTAATGCTCAAATAGCCGCAGATTCTACTGGTGCTAATGATCCTACGGAAGTTAAAATCGGTATTGCCCAAAAAAGCACAGATTTAGGTATTACTTTAACGTCGGGAACAGCAGATTTTACTAAATATCGCCGTCAGCAATTAGAACGTTACTTTAGAAAACGTACACGAAAAGTACCTTTTGATGAAGTAGCCTTTGGAGCTACAGATACACCTCCAACTCCTTTATTACAAGGTAGTGGCGACACACTCCGCGCTAATAATACCTGGATATATCCCCTAGATCCTAATGATGGTATAACAGGAACTAGTTATACTAAATTGACCTTAAATACCAGTGGTACAACTCTAAATCCCCAAGCTTCAGATCCAGAGACTATCAAATCTAATAGCGGTACACAGTCCGATTTAGGCGATCGCGTCCTGATAAGTCATAACCTCCCGGAATTATGGTGGGATCCAAATAAGACAACCACTAACAAATTTGTCGGTTCTGGTATTACAGATACCCAAAACATTAGCGGAGTGACATGGAAAGGTTCAACCAAAACTCGCACCAGACGCTCTTATGTGCAAACTTTACAAGAGGTTGGTGATACTGGTAGAGATGGTCCCTGGGAATTGGACGCAGCTAAAGTACCTACAGAAATTACCGATCCTGTGGGCGGTTTACGAGTAGTTACAGGTGCAGGAGTTTATTTAAGTGCTTCTGATACTCCAACTAGCATTACTAGCACTGTTAAAGAAATCTGGCCTGATACCATGCCTGTTCCTGGTACAGCACCAACCACAAGGACTATTACACCATATTGGATGTACGCATATATGGGATCTAATGGACAGAATATCGCAGGTATAAAATATAGATGGCCGGACGTAACTGATACTACTAATGATGCAGTAGCCAACACACCATATCTAAAAATGCGAGCTGCGGCAGTATATCACTACAAATCTACTAACTATAATGCCCAAACTCCCACACCCATAGCTTGTGTTAGCAGTCATTACGTTCCTACTAATAGCACTACCGCTAAAAATGTAAGTACAGGTGGATCATCCAACAATGGCATAGTTTATGGACCACCTACGAGAACCTCCACCTATTATGCCACAGCATTAACCTATCTATCTAAGTTAACTTATCCAGTAGCAGCTAGTGGTAAAACAAAAGTAGTTGATACTACACATAATAGTTATCGAACTGGACGTTTAATAGATGATGGACTTTTAGCTAGAGCTTTAGAAAAAACCAATCCTTCTACCCGAACTATTTCTGAACAATCTGCCATTGATGCTCAAATTTGCGCCTTACAAATTCTCGATGGTAGTATTAGTCCTAGCAATTCTATGATTCCCGATGGTGCAATTTACGAAACAACATTCTTAGACAGTAGAGAAGTTGAACGTAATAGTGGCACTGATCTAACTACTACTCAAACAACCACTTATGATCGCCCTGTTATAGACAGACAACCCCTAGAAATTCGTGCCACAGTTCTAGACCTTGATCAACTGCGGCAGAAACCCATTGGTACATCATCTCCCACCCAAGAGTATCTACTACCCAATAGCGGTATTATCTATGCAACCCGTGATGATGCCTTATCAGATGGTAGTGCAGATTTTACAGGTTCAGGTTTTGTGAATGCTGATACATCTCCATATAATCTTGGGCAGCTTACAGACGCAGGTAAACTCGTTAGTCCTGTAGATTACAAAATTGATCCCTATCGTCGTCCTAGTGCCATTATGCTGATAAAAGGCTCGAATTTAAGCCGTGTCACCACTTATCGGGACGAAGAGAAAGGCTTAATTTTAGCTACTAATTTACCTGTATATATTAAGGGCAACTTCAACCTCCACAGTCAAGAAGAATTTACAGATGCCATAGAAACCACAGCAGGTACTTGGGACAGATTCTATGAACGGGCTACCCTTAACCCTAACTTTGCCTGTCGGACTAGCGATCCCCGCCTACCTAACTGTACTACTGGTGATACCTGGCGACCGGCTACAGTATTGGCTGATGCTGTTACCTTGCTTTCGGGTAACTTTAGAGAAGGTTTTCGTGAAGAAGGAGATTATGATTGGAGTCATAATAATCTGGCTTCTGTGCCTACTGGGTTTTCCAAATATAACAACTTTGTCACTCAGTATAATTGGCCTGACACTAGCACCATAACCAATGTCCGAGATTTTGATTCTGGCACTACTGGCTACCAAGGTAGTTCATACCTGAATAACTTTGTTACACCAATTGTTTATCGAACTACACCCGGTTCATATTTAACAGAAGTTTGTCCTGTTAGTAATGTGGTTAATGGCAATATTACTATCACCACAGGCAGTGGCAAAAACGCCACCACAACTACAGTCAGTGTAGATAGCTACTGTAGTGATCCTACAAAATGGACTATTCAAACAGCTTGTAGTGATAATGGTGGTGGTAATACCTATCTAAATGACAAAATTGTCAATAAAAATGGCGGACTCAAATTAACTTATGATGCCAACGGTAATCCAGTCGTTACCCAAAATAACCGACTCAAGACAGGATATATTTTTGATGATCCAACAACATCGACCTGTTTTGATAGTGCTGCCCCTCGGAGAATAGCATTACTCCGGGATGTCAATACAGGTATACCTATCAGCCCCATGCAAGTCTTAGGTGTGGATAAATCAGGAAGTGTGGCCATATTTAACTTTCCTAGTCCTGGCAACAATATCATGCCAACACCTAACAGCACATCCATACCTTGGTTAAAACCTGTTTTCGACAACAGCGGCAACATTACATCTTTGAGCAATCCCATATTGCAAATCCAGCAACCGTTTCATACCCCTGGTAGTAATGATAATACCACAGCCATCAATACCAAAGGAACTTCAGGAGAAGACACCAGACGATGGTTACAGCCCGCATTAGCTACTACGACTTTTAACTTAATTGCCGCCACAGGAGATAGTCCAGCCCGTCCCACAGAAGATAATGGTGGTCTACAGAATTTTGTAAGACTGCTAGAAAACTGGCAAACTACTACAGCAGATACAGGTAGTCCCTTTAGTATTAAAATTAGCGGTGCTTTTATGCAATTGAGAAAGAGTGCCTATGCTACAGGTACATTTACCGCTACTTCATCAACCAATCAATACGCTATTAGCAATAATTCTGGTAGAACTGCCGCCTATCTTCCTGGTCCGAGATCCTGGGGTTATGATGTAGGCTTGCTATCTCAGTCACCTGACCAATTTGCCAGCAAACTGGTACTAACACCTCCTGACTTACCCGATGAATATTTCCGGGAAGTTGGTCGAGATGATTCTTGGGTAAAAACTTTGTTATGTGCCAGTAATGCTAATGATACTACTAAATTTGCCATAGATGCAGATCAACGTCCTTCTTGTACACCATAGCAATAAATAGGTGATCAGCCATGATGAAACTCCAACGAGATCAAAAAAGTCCATCTACTGATGATTGTGGTTTTACAATTATCGAATCTCTCATTGGTATAGCCATCGTCACCATTTTATTAGCATCTATCTCACCAGTGTTAGTTCTATCCACTGCCATTCGGGTGCAGTCAAAACGAATCGAAAAAGCTGCACAAGTAGCTAACACATTTATTGATGGTGTTAGAACTCAGTCAATTCCAGCACCAGGGAAAATTATTCCCCTGACAGCCGCATCTAGTACGGCGGCTAGAACTCTCAGTGATAATTTAATTACCCTGACAAAAATGCCCGCACCAACTCAAACTTCTTTCACCAGTAATATAGATAGCGATTTATATCTATTTGAAAAAGATGGAACTATTTGTTTAGTAGGATCAACAGGTTGTTCCAGAGATACCAGCAGTCCCTTTGACGAGTTTTATATTCAAGCTGCACGGATTCAAGTAGGTACAGGTACTGCAATAACTAATGGTTATCGTTTGGCAATGAGAATATATAGAGCAGATGTGGAGGTAAATAAAAATGTATTAGCCAGTAGCAGTAGTGTCAAAACTGTTGAATCTCCTGTAACTCAGGGTCTAGGCAATAAACAAGCACCATTAATAGAAAGAACAGTAGATATTGCTAGTAGCACCACTACATTTAATGCTCTATGTTCTCGTCTGGGTATTGCCCAGAAAACCGTCAATGGAACATTAACAAATCAAGATTGTCCACAGTAATGGTCATTATCAACGTAATAAACCGAGTTTAATAACCTAACTTACTATTATCAATGTTAGAGGATGTTTTAAAGTGGTATTTGATGCCCCCTCATCCCCAATTCTGGGGGAATAAGAATTTCAAAGTCCCCCAAACTTGGGGGATTTAGGGGCTAAATAAGCACAAAACGAAGACAGATAGGACTTGTATGTACACCGGAGGGTAAAGGGGAGGGTTAGGGAAGAGTAAAATATTTGATACATGAGTAAACAGGAGAAAAATTATTATGAATTCATGGGATTTTATTTTTAAAATAATATTGAGGCTTAAACCGAAACCCTCAACAAAAAACTCTAAATTGATGGAAAAATCAAGAGGGTTTACCCTAATTGAATTATTAGTAGCATTACTAATTGCTTTTTTAATTCTCACCCCATTAATGGGTTTGATGGTTAATATTCTGAGTACAGATAAAGAAGAACAAGCAAAAGCAAATACTGAAGATGATATTCAAACAGCAATTAGTTATATTGCTCGTGATTTACAACAGGCTATTTATGTCTATGATGCAGATGGAATTGCCGCCATAGCATCTCAATTACGCTATCCAAGTGATACCACCAAAACACCAATATTAGTTTTTTGGAAACGAGATTTAGTGACTGGCGTTGTCCCACAAGTGACAGGAGCAGATGATACTTTTATTTATTCCCTAGTTGCCTATTATCTAGATAATTCTACCAGCACTACCTGGTCTAAAGCGGCTCGTATTAGCAGATGGCAAATTAAAAATGGTGTAGAAAATTCTGCTACTGGTAGTGTAAGTTGCACAGAATACACGAAAACCTATGTTAGTGGTTATTGTCCCGATGACGGTTTTGCTTCTTTTAATGACTATTTTCTAGACACTGATAAATTAACCGTAGGCATGAAAAAGTGGAGAAAAGCATCTGCCAGCTATACTAATGATGCCGTAGTCCTGATTGATTTTGTGGATCAAAGTACCAGTTCCGTACCCGCCGCTACTTGTCCTCCCGATGTCACAGATCCAACTGATATTACAAAAAAACTAATTGAATGGTCAGTAGTTGCACCAACTAACATGACAGGATTTTATGCTTGCGTAGATAAAACCAACAATGTGACATCACAAGTATTTATTCGTGGCAATGCTTTAGCTCGTAATAGCACTAATGCCAGTCAAATTCTTTATAGTGATGGTAAGAAAAGTTATTTTCCTACCGTCAATGTGAGAGTACAAGGTCGGGGCTACTTATACAAGTAAAGATTCTGGAAGAGAAACAGATTATGATCAGTAATATTAATAAATCCAAAGTTGATCTCATCAGGAAATTCAATGATGCGGGGTTTTCTTTGCTAGAAATGCTGACAGTAGTAGCAATAATTGGCATTTTGTCAGCAATTATCGCTCCTAGTTGGGTGAATTTCGTTCAAAGACAGCGCGTAAATAAGGCTAATGATGCAGTTTTGGCTGCAATTAAACAAGCACAAACAGAGGCTAAAAAGCAGAAAATTAACTATAGTGTCAGTTTTCGTGTTAATTCTGCTACTAATATACCTGAGTATATAGTTTATCAAGGTACTCCTCCTACTACTATTACTAATACAACTAGACCTAGTTCCAGCACTGCGACCAATTCAGGTTGGCTACCTTTAGGAGATACTCTAGGACTAAAATCCAGACAAGTTTTTTTATATACTAATCTTTCATCTCTCACAGCCTACAATACGCGAATAAGCACTAGTGATAGTAATATAGTTACAAACGACACAGGAACAGGTACTATTACCTTTGATTATCTAGGCACTTTAGCGAGTAAAATTAATACAAATATGGCTGATACCCCTTTGAAAGTGATGGTAGCACTACCTCAACCCACTGGTAATACACCCACTGATCTCAAACGCTGTATTATTATTGAGGGCTTAGTTGCAGGAATGCGAACTGCTCAAGACACAGCCTGTCAGTAACTTAAAAGCCTATCCATAAAAAACATAAATGTAGTTGTGAATCGGTAAGTATTCAGCTATAGCAATCGTTCATACCCAGATCCCCGACTTCTTTTATTAATTGTGTCCATAAATCATAAATTGATCACAGAAGTCGGGGATTTTTTTACCCTCGGCTTTAGCCAGGGGATTGTCAAATCCCTAGAATATTGATTCAGAAGCGGAAACTATTATCATAATAGGGAAGATTGTTACAAGCTATGTAATGATCTGCTCATTCAAGACTGAAAAACCCTATGTTAGCAGGCAAAATTTTGCAGAATGGAAAATATACTATCCTCCAGGAAATAGGGCGGGGCGGATTTGGTGTTACCTTCAAAGCCATGCACCACTATCTAGGACAAGAAGTGGTGATGAAAACTATTAATGAGAGGTTGCGGCAACATCCCGATTTTCCTAAGTTCCAGCGCCAATTTCAAGATGAGGCCAGAAGATTAGCTGCTTGTGTTCATCCCCATATTGTCCGGGTCAGCGACTTTTTTCAGGAAGAGGGTTTACCCTATATGGTAATGGAATATATTCCTGGAGAAACTTTAGGCTCTGCATTTGTTTTACCGGGAATACCCCTACCGGAAGTGACCGCCATTCATTACATCCGCCAAATAGGCGCGGCATTGCAGGTAGTACATGATAATGGTTTACTCCATCGGGATATCAAACCAGATAATATTATTTTGCGTCAAGGAACTCAGGAAGTTGTACTAATTGATTTTGGCATTGCTAGAGAATTTAACAATGGGGTAAAACAAACACATACAGGTTTAGTGAGTGAAGGATATGCGCCCATAGAACAGTATTTAACCCAAGCCCCACGGACAGCGGCCACAGATGTTTATGGTTTAGCTGCAACCTTATATGCACTTTTAACAGCGCAAGTTCCCATACCAGCATTACTGCGCGATAGAGAAAAAATGCCCTCTCCCCGTGAAGTCCAACCCCATTTGAGTGGGGCTGTTAATCAAGCGGTTATTCACGGGATGGCCATAGAAATGCAGTTTCGTCCTAGTACAGTGGCTCAGTGGCTGGAATTATTACCGGGAAATCAGCCAAATATTACATCTACAGTTTTACAAACTCAAGCCTTACCTACTCTTAATGTATCAAATTTAAAATCAGAAAATTTAGTTAAAAATCCTACTTATCATCCTTCGACCACATCATCAAAAGCCGCAAATATAGAAAAAGAACAAAACCCAGGTTTATCTAAGGGAGTTATTGGTATTAGTATTGCTTTAGTTGCGGCTACAGCAGGGTTTAGTATCACGCGGGTATTATCAAAATCTGAGGTAAAATCATCACCTAAACCGCTTTTTGAACAATCTACTTACGAATCTCATACACCCCAGCCCGTCGTCGAAATATCACCATCATCTGAGAACCAAAAGACAAAAACTTCATCTTTGAGTGAATCTAAACCAGAATCTAGGGTGAAGAGAAAACGGAAAAATGTTGATGTTGTCCCAGAAGCAACTTCTACTGGTAATAGGAGTGGTGAAGAAAAAGCACCTGAAAATAATTCTCAACCTCCCGAAAGCAAAATCAAGAAATCAACTCCTGTTGTCACTGCTTCACCATCTTTAGCAGATACTTTGCGTGAAGTACAAGAACCTCCAAAATCTTCTACCACACCACCGCCAGAAAATACTCCACCCACTGCTAAGGAATCTTCAGCAGAATCTAATCCTCCGGTTATTCCATTCCAGGAATCTTCGCCAGAAGATTCTTCCTCCGTGGTAGTCCCAACTGTAGAAAATGACACCAATTCAGCACCGGAAACCCAGCAACAAAAGGAAGAAAAGCCGCAATAGTATTACCAATTTAACGGAGAGGGGGGGATTCGAACCCCCGTTGAGTTGCCCCAAAACGCATTTCGAGTGCGTCACCATCAACCACTCGGACACCTCTCCAAGACAAACGTGAAGTTTTCGTTTCACAAGTGCTGACTGCAATTATAACATAACTGTAGATAGGGTTTGCTGAAAAAGTTGTCTGTGAGGAGAGAGAACAGGGAACAGGGA
>NZ_PGEM01000015.1:40081-46382 GCF_002934005.1 Cuspidothrix issatschenkoi CHARLIE-1
CAGAACCGGAAGAAATTAGCTTTCCCGTTATCTGAATCCTGACTGCACATTTAATTACCACCAGATGTCTATTACCAATTACCAATCCAATTTAAAATTGCTTGGTTAACCTGTTCTGGTGATTCATCATGGGGACAATGACCAACATCTTCTAGATATAGTAATTGTAGTTTGTCATTGCAGCGCGCAAATTGATTAGCCAATGCGGGAGGAACAAATCGATCTTTTTTTCCCCAAATTAACAACATAGGAATTGTTAGGTTTGGTAAAATCTGCTTGACACTAGGACTAAAATTAATTCCTGTTGTGGCCTTAAATAAAGCTCTAAAAGCACGGGCAGATCCTCTATCCTGGGGAGGACTGGCTAAGATATCTATGAGTTCATCGGAAACGGCTTCAGGATTAGCATAGGCTAAACCAGCCCAACGACGTAAGACACCGGGACGACGGACAAAATAAAATATTGGTTTGAGAATTAATCTGGAAGTAAATATACTTTTAATACCGCTAACAAGAGGTTGTATCATCTGTGGAATCATTTCTTGTTCCAGGCTGGGGTCGGGTAAACTCATCATGACTATGCCCTGTACCATATCAGGATGGATAGAGGCTGCGACTAAAGAAATGAGTGAACCGATAGAATTACCGATTAAAACCACTGGTTGACGGATAAAAGTTTGCCAAAAATCGTAAACCTGTTCTACCCAAAGTAAAACATTATAATTAGTTGCAGCTTTTTCCGAAGCACCAAAACCAATCATGTCGAGAGCGTAAACCGTGTGAGATTGCCCCAAAACTTCCAAATTGTGCCGCCAATGGCCAATGGAAGCACCAAAGCCATGTAATAAAATCAGAGGTGTTTTTTTGGGAGAGATTGCCGGCGGACGAATGTAAGTATAACGGGTTTGCCAACCACGCCACACCCAGTCCCTTTGATTACCAACTCGTTTTTGCCAATGTATTGCAGTGGTCACGTTGATCTCTAGTTGATTTATGATGAATGTAGAATCCCCTCGGCTTTAGCCAGGGGAGTATCAATGAAAATAATAGCAACAGACAAGGATAAGAGTAGCTCTTGTATAAAAATATATTCAATGTACCCGGAATAAATAGTGATAATCGTTAATTATTGTCAAATATTATGTAATTTAGATTAATTAATGTAGGGAAATTATCTCAAAGTGAGTAGAATAGCAAGTATGTTGGTTTACCCAACTTATGTATGAATTAGCTATCCTAGAGATGGATACTCATTTCTCCATTCTAAGTTACTCTTGTATTTTGCCCTCATCGGCATATTAAACTAAGCTAACTGAATCAAGACCAATCCAAATTCTTAACTAAAGAACTGCCACTAAATCATAATGCCTGTGATTGAGAAAAAAAGAACTCGCGATCTGCCCCAAATTAACGAACGGATTCGCTTCCCGAAAATTCGGGTGATTGACACTGATGGCGCACAATTGGGAATTATTACCCCCCAAGAGGCGATCCAATTAGCAGAGGAAAAGGAATTAGACCTTGTGCTAATCAGTGACAAAGCTGATCCGCCGGTATGTCGAATTATGGACTATGGGAAATATAAGTTTGAGCAGGAGAAGAAGGCGCGGGAAGCCAGGAAGAAGCAACACACGGCTGATGTGAAAGAAGTTAAAATGCGCTACAAAATAGAAGAACATGACTATAATGTGCGTGTCAAACAAGCCGAACGCTTCCTCAAGGATGGGGATAAGGTTAAGGCTACAGTCATGTTCCGAGGTCGAGAAATTCAACATAGCGACTTGGCAGAAACCTTGCTTAAACGCATGGCTACCGATCTAGAGCCTTTTGGTGAAGTACAGCAAGCACCAAAAAAAGAAGGACGAAATATGATGATGCTGATTTCGCCGAAAAAATAAATTTGTCACCCTTGTTAACACATTAGTGATGAATGCTACACAAATTAGTTAATCATTTTAACTAAAATTGCTCACACTGAAGTATTCATCTATCAGAGACTAGTCCTAGTTGACAATTTTCCAGACAAAACTGTACACTTATGGACAAATCTATAAGTGTACAGTTTTTATGTTTAAACCCCATGCTTTTATCCATCAAAACAAAACTCAAGTTAAATAAAAACCAAAAAATATTAATGGCTAAACACGCTGGTATAGCTAGGTTTGCCTATAATTGGGGTTTAGCTACTTGGCAAGATTTGTATAAAGATGGACTCAAGCCAAACAAATATCTTCTCAAGAAATTCTTTAATAATCATCTGAAACCTGAATTTACATGGATTAAAGAAAAAGGTATTTGTCAAAAAATCACTCAATATGCTTTTGATAATCTAGGTGAAGCTTTTCAAAGATTCTTTAAAGGACTATCTGAATATCCCAAGTTTAAAAAGAAGGGAAAAAATGATAGTTTTACCATTGATAATAGTGGCAAACCAATTCCTGTAGGTGGCACATCAATCATGTCCTCGTTTTATGATTATTTAGCCCCCTGAATCCCCCAAGTTTGGGGGACTTGGGCATCAAAACCCTATTAGGCTACTTGATTAAACTGTACACCGTAGCCCTTAGTAAGGGGGGACGGCGAAGCCGGGGGGTAAATTATATGCAACTTTACAAAGAAATGGTATGAGGTGATTAGATTCAATCATTACCAAGATATTTAGCTTTTAATTCTTCTAATTCTTGATCCATTTTATTTTTAACTTTACTCTCACTATTTATTTGAGAAGTGAGTTCATGAAATTTTTCTGGTAAAGGATTTTGATTTTCAGCTTTAATCCCTGTAAATTGAGTTTTCACTTCCTGCAATTCTTGATCTATTTGAGTAGAAGTTTTAACCACAGGGGGAGGTGGGGAACTAATTACCATGATTTTTGTCGGAAGTAAAGCTGAGGAGTCAAAATCTAAAGCTTGGAGAACTTGATTAATATTTTGATAGCGCTGACTGGGGATAGTTGCCACCATTTTGTTAATAATGGAACTTAATTCTTTACTGACGGGGGTGGTGAGATATTTTTGCCATACCCAAGCTGCATTATGGGCATCATAGGAGTCAAAAGGCGATCGCTCGGTTAAGAGATTAATACAAGTTACCCCTAAACTATAGATATCGCTGGCAAAAAGTGCCTTCCCTCGCATTTGTTCTGGGGCAACATATTCAGGACTACCAATACTTGTACCTGTGCGGTTAAGTGCCGTTGATGTGGCGGATTTTGCTGCTCCGAAATCAACTATAACTAATTTGCGATCGCTACGACGACGAATAATATTTTCTGGTTTAATATCCCGATGAATCACTTTTTTATCATGACAAAATTGCAAAACTGGCAATAAATCATTTAACAACTGCCGAATTTGTGACTCATTAAAAGCACCGTTTTGAGACAATTCTTGATATAAATTAATGCCATCAATAAATTCTTGCACCAAATACTGTCTGTCATCTTGAGCAAAATATGCTAAAAGTTCGGGAATTTGGGGATGTTGTCCCAATTCATCCAACTGAACAGCCTCTTGATTAAATAACTCTATCGCCTTTTGTACCGTATTTGTACCTTGGGTTTGGGGGTAAAATTGCTTAATCACACAAGGAGGTTTAGATGGTTTATCCTCATCTATAGCCAGAAAAGTTCTGCCAAAACCACCTTGTCCAATAGGTTTAATGGCACGATAGCGTTCTTTGAGGAATAATTTTGTGCCGCAAGTTTGGCACACTTTCAGATTCTCAGGGTTTTCTGGATGGGAACACAGGGAATTAAGACAATAACTCATAATAATATTACGTTTTTGATTATATAATATGCTAGTAAGGATTCAGAAGAAGTAAAAAGATCCCCGACTTCTTTTATTGATTGTGTCCATAAATGATAAATTGATTATAGAAGTCGGGGATATGGAAATTAACAAGTGCTATAGCTGAATACTTATATATGCTAGACCAATAATTAAAAAATTAAATATTAAGTCCTGTAAATCAAACAAGACTACTATTCGATCATCATTTTATTCTGTCACAGAAAAAAACAGAACCTAATGGATGTGGATGTGCCAATATTCCCTTTTCTCTGATTTTAGTGATCGTAGGAGGAGGTTATGAGTTATTCTGGAGTTTAGACTAATTTGCTCTCCTAATCCGCCAAAGTCTCTCTAGGTAAGGCTTAAAGGGTTTCCAAGTTATTTTACGTCTTGTAAGTCATAAACCTTATACAGCAAGGGATTGAGCCTATAAGAAAAGATTTAGTCTAGACTCCAAGTTATTTACCCAGCGAGGAAATTTCGATATCAGCCAATTTTTACCCCAAAATTAATCTGGAAGAAATTCAGAATTAAGGGTTTTTTCGGAAGTATACGGACATATTTCTGGAAATATCTGTTCACCTAATTGAGTTTCTCGAATTGCTAATGCTAAACCTAATTCGTAAGCTGTGAGAAAAACTTGTTCTAAATAAGGTTTTAAACTAGGACTATCTTCTAACAATAGTTTAATTTGAATACGTTGTTCTCGAATGGTACTCAACCAACTACTACTGCGTTTTTCTGCTTGAAATTGCCATTTTAATAAATGTCCTAGTAAGACAGCTAATCTATTTCTCAATTCCTGTCTTTCTTTTCTACCCAAGGTTTCTAATTCTTCAATTAGGTTAACAGTGTCTAATATATCCCATTGTTGAGTTTTGAGTAAATTAACCTGTTCTTGAGTCCAAGCATGGAAGTCATTTGTATAACCTGGAAAGGTGGTCATGGTTGCACCTGTTATAAGTTTATATATTTTTAGTTACATTATATTTTGGACATTACAAATTAATTGATTAAAAGATCAAGTTTTAATGACAATCTTCATAAAAAATTGATATCTTAACAGATTATAAAGAAAATGCCGAAAACCCTTGAAGGTGCGGCTGACTCAGGAAGCCACACTTTAACCAGGGGAGTGTCAAAGCCAGCGAATTTAGTTATATTCAACTTCTATCGGACTACTAACCCAGCCAGCAGTGGATTAAACTAGATATTTGTAGTGTTAGTTTGTAAAACGTCGTTTTTGATTGATTTCTCTATGGTGACAAGAATTATAGATGTATATACTATGGCATCAGCGCCCACTGTGACACCTGATCGGGTTAATCAAGTAACTCGGAAAACCTATCCTAATTATAAGGTGATTGTTTTGAATGATGATTTCAACACATTCCAGCACGTTGCTGAGTGCTTAATGAAATATATTCCGGGAATGTCAAGCGATCGCGCTTGGGAACTCACGAACCAGGTACACTATGAAGGACAAGCTATTGTCTGGACAGGCCCCCAAGAACCAGCAGAATTGTACCATCAACAACTACGTCGCGCTGGTTTGACAATGGCTCCCCTGGAAGCAGTGTAATCATTATGTCTAAATCCACGGATGGTAGACTCGTATGGAATCATTCTACCCATATTCCCGGTTTAATTCCCATTTTAGAACGTCTGTGTCAGCACAATGGTATTGGAACTGTGACACCTGCGGTTATTGGTAGAGTTAGAGGTCATGCACCAAAAATGCAGTTGCGCGTGTCTGTACCCATTCGCGGCGGTTATAAAATTATTGCCCGTCATGGTAAGACTGTGCAAGAGGTATTTATCCTCACAACTTTACTACAGGATGAACTAGAAAGTGCGATCGCTATTGCTATGAGACTAGTTTGAATTATGAATTTACAAATAGCAAGGTTGGAGCTAAATTCAGTTCTAACCTTGACTTTTGATCATTTATTCTTCAATTTTATGAACTGCAAATTTATGTAATGGCAAACTGAGAATACAAGAAAATGTTAAAAAATATGACAAAGCCGTAGTAATTTTTAAAGTTACAATTACAGCTTCCCAGTCAAATAAAAATACCTTCTCTATACCAAAGGCGATACAATAGACTAGCCAATAAGCAAAGCTCATTCTTAATAGACTTTCTTCTGTTGCTTGTGCTTCATCTATTTGCTTATTGTTATCCCACAGTAACAATAAACCCAAAAGACAAGCTAAAAAGGAAACACCAAGTACAAATTCGTGACCAAACATATTTGCTAAACACATTTGCCTTTATTCCTATCTGATGATGTCTGTATTAGAATTAGTCTAAAGGCATATTGATTGACGTTACACAAAATAGTTACAAACTGAAATATTGTAAATAATTACAAAAAAATCCTTTTTTTTGTTAAATATTTTCACAATCAATTAATTAATTAATTAATTAATTAGGGCTTGCTGAAAAAGTTGTCTGTGAGGAGAGGGAACAGGGAACTCTTAACTGGGAACAGTTTCAACTATCT
>NZ_PGEM01000015.1:46433-47025 GCF_002934005.1 Cuspidothrix issatschenkoi CHARLIE-1
GTAAATTTATGATCAGAATACAGACTTTATACTCTACCAACTATCCTCTATATATCAGCATTCTTGATCACACATACCAATGTTTACCCAACTACTAGAACCATCTTGCCAGTGTTCTTTTTTCCAAATTGGTGCATTGTGTTTGAGAGTATCAATTGCATACTGACAAGCAGCAAAAGCTTCACCACGATGGGGACAACCTACCGCTACCAGTACACTAATTTCCCCAACGGATAATCTACCAATGCGATGATATATAACTACACGGTTAACATTAGACCACTGATTACGAATACTATCTGCAATTTGATAAAACACTTGTAAAGCCATGGGTTCATAGGCTTGATATTCTAGCGCGGTTACTGGTTTACCATCAGTTTGATTACGCACCATCCCACTCATTAGCACCACTGCACCATTAGCATGATTATCTGCTTGACTATAGATTTCTGCCACAGATAATGGCGCTAAAGTAATACCAAAGCTATCTTCCATCCTTGGTTTAATGGGAACAGCAGATTTAGTTATGATCATTTTTTCTTACCAAACACTGACAGAAATTACGCAAATTGCACATTGGTAGGGTGTGGTT
>NZ_PGEM01000138.1 GCF_002934005.1 Cuspidothrix issatschenkoi CHARLIE-1
GAAGTGCGGAATGTGGGTTATTATTATCAAATAAAAAAGAAGTCGGGGATCTTATAACCTATTGTGCCACCTGCGAAAGCAAAGGTTTAATATTATTGAATTAGGGATAGAAAAAACATCCTGTTAATCCTTCGATCCTGGATATCCTGATTCAGATTACCTCTTACCATAAGAAACTAACTGCCGAAAAGAATGTAATTTATTCAAAAACTTATCAAAATCAAAACTTAAAGGATCAACTTTTTTACCTGCTACATCTACAGCCTGATGAGTAGTAATTCTATCATCTGGAACTTGACTTTGAGCTATTAACCAGGCTAAAGAATTATATTGAGATTCTGTGTATCCACTATGTCGTTGTAGATTATTTCTACCCCAAGCATCAGGAGGGGTTTCTAAGGAGACATGATAGGCAAAATTGTTGACGGATGGGGGTAAATTAGGATTAGTCCGGACAGTTTCCGCACCATTAGCACCATTAAACACCGAATTACCAGCACCAAAAGCGCGTTTTTCGGGGGGAACGAGATAAATTACCTTTCCTTTTAAAGTAATGATGGCATGGTAACTAGCTTGGATATTTTCATCATCATGGGGTGTTTGAAAAAAATTAATAGCACTAGCAGTAGAATTAGTGGTTTCATGAAGAACTATAATTGGCTGATGGCTAAAGGGTACACCATTAACATCTGTCAAATAGCGATCGCCATAATTACTGGGATCAACTTTCGCCTGTGCTAACTTAGGTCTATACTTGATAAATGCTTTAGTTGTCGCATATAGAATAGGAATTTGATTTATTTTATTTTGTTGTATGGTGATTGCTGATTGTAATTGTGCTGGTGGATATTGTAAATTTAATGATGTTATATCTTGATTTTTGATCTGTTTAGCAGCCCCAATCAATACAGTTATAATCAGGGTAGCTAACATCAGAAAAATCAGAATTATTCTCGTTACCCAATCTCTAAATCTCATAATTTTTTTAATATATAGGGATATGTACTTGAATCAGATCCAAAATTTACTTAAAAAACTATACACTAAAAGACTTTGAAATCTCTTCGCTGTTCCCTACTATAGCAGGGCTGTTTCATTCGTTAAGGAGGATGGATTTGTCAATATCATTAGCGATAATTTTTGGGACGAAATTGATGGGACATAAACATATTGACCCAAAAATTTAAACTTTTTACCATAAAAATTAGAGCGATCGCTAAAATGAAACATTGACATTATGCACCTTTCAGGGAATGAAACAGCCCTGGGTTCTGGAGGGGGATCAAATGAAGCTGAATTTATTGATTGGTTGACTATTGGCGACCTATCCCAGAGTGTTTATACAGATGTGAAGCGCATTCGGTTACATCCATTAGTACCACGAGAAATTCCGATTTATCGTTAAAATACTACATCCTTCTATGGTGGTGGAATGCGGCAGATGCTTGGATCAAAGTTAAAGAACTATTTCAAAAACAACTTCAGACACCATAATACAACAGCAGTCATCGGTCACCAGTCAAACTTTGTTAGTAAATGGATTTTTCTCAGTTATTTTACTTATTTTTAATTTTCTGTTAAAGTAGCAATAAACTACTTTAAACCTATCAACTTACCGGACTTAGATTTACACTGATGAAAAGTGGGTAGTCTTTCGCCCTGCGGGTAATAGGTGCAAAACTCCGTTCCATATTAGGGAGGAATCAATCCATGAGTGCGATGTTCTTGGCTGCCGATGATTGGATACATATAGGTTTTAGACTAATACTGGCACTTTTAGTCGGTTGCATAATTGGATTGAATCGCCAGAAAGGTGGTAGACCAGCAGGGATGAGGACATTTATGCTGGTGAGTATGGGAGCAGCATTATTTGTGATGATTCCTTTACAAGTTGAAGGTGATAGTTCCTTCGCTGGGACTAATGCGCTGAGTCGTACCATTCAAGGTGTAACTACCGGTATAGGGTTTCTTGGTGCAGGATTAATTTTGCAAGAATCTCCCAGAAAATCTGAAGTGCCAAAAGTGCGGGGCTTGACTACAGCGGCCTGTATTTGGACAGCGGCAGGATTAGGAGCAGCTATTGGTTGCGGTTTGTGGCAAATGGGATTATTGGGAGGATTTTTGACTTTAATTACTCTGAGTGGTATGAAGCGACTTAATCGTTTTTTTAGATTTTTAATTGGTCAAAATAGTCAACCAATTGCTTCACAGCTAAATGATCCTGTTGATGATGATGATTAACAGTAAATAATTTTAAAAAATACTTGTCTAATTAGTAATTAATATCTATCCCTCTTCCATGACTATTTATTAATGTTTCAAAATGTTCGCCATATTTTGTTATTAATAAAAAGTTCAAACCTTTATCACATCTGGATTTCAAAATTAGAAAATTATTTTTGTGATTCCCAGTTTAATGGAAGAGGGATAGAAGCAATACCAAGTCACTCCTGATACAAATTTAGATGAGCTTACCCTGTATAAAGCTAAAATTCTGATCTAGAAAAAATGTGAGGTATATTATGGGTAAAAAGATGTAAGTAATAAAATTTGTAACAGTCAACAGTCAACCGTCAATAAAAAATATTTTAAAGTTCACAACTATCTAGACGAGAGAAAAGATTACAACCGACATAACAGGACAAATAGACAGAGAATTTTACATTTTTAAATAATTCCCAAGTTCTTCTTCCCCAATACCAACCACCCTTAACAGGTAGATGTCCTACTGGTGCTGTCAGATCAAAAGTAATATTATCATAATCATTTAACCATCTTGCTCCTGGTCTCCAACCGACAATATCCCCAAATTCATTTTCTATGGAGTCTCTAAAAAAACGATTTCCTTTACAACTTTTATAAATTTGATTTTGGACAGAAAAACCAAAACGTCCATTACTATATTTTACCCATAAACTATCAATTGCGTGTAGGTCTTGACAAGGGAATTTAGAAATAGGTTCTTCTGCTAATAATAAACCTTCTTTTTCTCTTTGTGCTACAGCTAACATAACTCGTGCTGTTTCTTGATCTGCTTCTTGCCATTGGCCGGAGGCGAGTAAATCACGCAAGCGAGTATAATCTGTTGATCCTTGTTTAAAAAATTCCGCCTCGAATGCTGTAACCGCTTGTTTTACGTTAGTCTCTGTATAAGGATTCAACAATAAATAAGCTTGTTTTTGTATTTGTAATGATTGATCCTGTAAACATTGAATGACTAAATCTAAACCCTGTTCTCCATAATTCAAGGCTTCCTCAACAGCGGCTATTCTTAGCGTTAAATTGCGATTTTGTAACCGTAATTTTACCCCATCCAGACCACCTAAAACCGCTACATCTTTTGTTGATGGAAGCTTACCATCCAGAATAGCATCATCTTTTTGGGGTTGTTGGGAATTATTTATCATGAGTTAAGGGCTGAGTTAAATGTATGCTGTGTTCAAAATAGCATAAATTATGAAGTAGTTCTCACTATAGCAATCCTATTTGATTTTTGAACACTGCAAGAGTCAGATCCCCGACTTCTCTAAGAAGTCGGGGATCTTGTTGTTCATACCACGCACATTTAATTACTAGCAGATGTCTATTCATGGTTTTTTGGTATCGGCTCAATAAGTAGG
>NZ_PGEM01000139.1 GCF_002934005.1 Cuspidothrix issatschenkoi CHARLIE-1
AAGTGCGGAATGTGGGTTATACATTCCTTTAATTCTATTTCAAATAGGTCTAGCAAGTTTTTCATCTTATCTCGAATAGAATTAGCTGATAAATTACCCTCTGTATAGAGACTATTATCAATTTCTATTGGGCTTCTAAAAGTATTTTTATCACTAGAAAAAAACACTCCTCCACGAGTAGTTTTAGATTCTGGACTATGAATAAAATTATTGAATCTATTTTTATCTTTAGCTAATAACTGTTTACAGAATAGTTCATATAGATGTCGCCAATTATTAATACCTTTATAAGCTTGACCTTCAAATATAAAACCATAGGGACGTTTATAGGTAAAGTTTTCTTCAAGTGTATATGGCTGATTTGTATCTAGCTCTTGGATAATACGCTCATGTTCTGGTGAACCCTTCTTACCAATATCAACTGGTTGAATATGAATATCAGTAAACTGCTCTATCAGTTGCGATATTTCAAAAGCAGTCTGATTAAAACCATCTAACTTTTGATTAAAATTTAGTTTAAAATCAAACCCTTTTTGAAGTGCTGCTGAGTCATTATGATCAATGTTAAGCCAAATATCATCAGACAATGCTAGTAAATTTTCTTGTACACGATGAAGGTCAGTAAGTATTTGCTGTACTCTTTTTTCCATGATTTTTCTGGTTTTTATCTTTGTTTTTTGTTAGTTCCTGAATCAATTGCAAGTTCTCAATGACTTAACCACCAATAGTATTTTTACTAACATCTGCTTTACTGCTTGATGTAGCAAGTTATATACTCATTAACATAATAATCACATACAAGCGTAGTTGTAAACACTTCTCTCGTTTATTTTTGTTTACTTTCATTGCTAAGTAGATAATTTTTGTAACAAAACTTCGTAGCAAGGATCACCACAACAATCTCCATGACAGAACTCGAACAGTCGCAGATAAACAACACATTTTGGCCAAACGATGGTACTAATAACAAAATATCAGCCTAAAAAATTCTCATACATATAAATCTTTGTAAGGGTTTAGCACTGCTAAACCCCCACCACCGTTATAAATAATGTCTGATCAATTATTTAAAAAATTCCTTACCCTTTCCAAATAAGTTGTTGGATCTTCCAACATCGGAAAATGCGCCGTATTAGCAATAATAGTTAACTCAACATTATCATTTAAAGCTGCTGCCCTTTTCCCCAATTCCGCCGGAATAATAATGTCATATTCCCCCGCTACTAACAGCGTTGGTACAGTTAATTTAGCAAATTCTTCAGGCATAAATTCCGCCTGTTCCCGACTCACAGAAGTGAAAATTGTTCCTAAAGCAGCATCATAATCAGCATTAATAAAATCTTCTAAAAAAGCCTGTCTTTCAGATTTGGGAATAGAACGATGGAGAAATCTCGCCATAAACATCCTATCAGCCAAAGGGATTTTCCCTAACCATTTAGGACGAAATTTAACTACTAAACCCCCAAATTTATAAAAAGCGGCAAAGGCTTTTTCATCATATTCAAAAATACCGCTACAGGTTAAAATCCCCTTTTCTACTCTTTGGGGATAGCGGTTAAAAAACAAAGTGGCAATGGAGGCACCCATAGAATGGGCATTAATATAGACACGCTGAAGTTGCAATCCATCTAACAAAGCTGCTAAATCTTCCGCGTAATCTTCTAATTGATAACTTAAATTCTCAACATTAGGGGCTATTTCTGGGTTAGGTTGAGCATGAGAACGCCCAAACCCGCGCATATCATAGAGTAAACAATCAAACTGGTCTAACAAAGCTTCAGCCGTGCTGCGCCAATACCTAGCCGAACCAGCCCAACCATGAATAAAAACCATTACTGGTTTAATCACATCCGATGGTTTCTTTATCCACTCGTAGTAATGCTCAACACCCCGAACATTTATATAAGTCATTTTTCACGATTAAAAGTTAAAAACTGACAATTGCCAATTGCCAAATGACAAATGACAAATGACAACTGACAACTGACAATTAAGCTGATTCTGGTTTAGGTAAAGAAGAAGGATGTACCAGCAGTTCCGCAGTTGAGCGTTTTTCTACCATTTCCTTAGTGACAGTACAGCGAGTCACATCCTTCCGGGAAGGTAACTCATACATCACATCTAGCATCAATTCTTCCACAATACCGCGTAAAGCCCGCGCCCCAGTTTTGCGCCGATAGGCTTCTTGAGCGATCGCCTTCAAAGCTTCTGGTTTAAAATCTAACTGAACATTATCCATCTTCAGCAGTTTTTGGTACTGTTTCACCAAAGCGCTACGTGGTTCAGTCAAAATCGCCATCAGAGCTTCTTCATCCAGAGGATCTACCACAGCCACCATGGGAATCCGGCCAATAAACTCAGGAATCATGCCAAATTTCACCAAATCATCCGGTTCTAGATGACGTAATGTATCCGCAGCTCGTTTTTCCTTGGTTTGCCCTTCCCCTGGTTGCACAAAGCCAATGGACTTTTTACCCACTCTCTGATCCACAACCTTATCCAAACCCACAAATGCACCACCACAGACAAACAAGATATTACTTGTATCAATTTGGATACAATCTTGATATGGATGTTTGCGTCCCCCTTGGGGTGGCACATTAGCCACAGTTCCCTCCAGCATTTTCAGTAAAGCTTGCTGTACCCCTTCCCCAGACACATCTCTGGTAATGGAGGGATTCTCACTCTTGCGAGCAATTTTGTCAATTTCATCAATGTAGATAATGCCCCGTTGAGCCTCTTCCACATCCAAATCAGCCACTTGCAACAGTCGCAGCAAGATATTTTCTACATCTTCCCCCACATACCCCGCTTCCGTTAAGGTAGTGGCATCAGCGACAGCAAAGGGAACATCGAGGATTTTGGCTAAAGTTTGAGCCAACAGAGTTTTGCCGCAGCCAGTTGGCCCAATCAGCAAAATATTAGACTTTTGTAGTTCTATCGCATCATCAGCCCCGGCTTTACCATTGGCTTTAGATTGCAAAATAGCCAGTCGTTTGTAGTGATTGTAAACAGCCACAGATAGCACTTTTTTGGCTTCATCTTGGCCGATAACGTGTTCATCTAAATATTTCTTAATCTCTCTTGGTTTAGGAATTTGATTAAAAGAAAGATTAGACGAACGAGTGCGACGTTTTTCAGGCGCTTCTGACTTCTGTGGTGGTGCTGATGCCGCCGTACTGGTATCAAGCAATTCCTCATCGAGGATTTCATTACACAAGTCAACGCATTCATCGCAGATGTAGACTCCCGGCCCTGCGATTAATTTCCGCACCTGCTCTTGAGACTTGCCGCAAAATGAACATTTTAAATGGGAGTCGTATTTAGACATATCAGCCTCTTATTTCAGAATGGTGACGTTTTACCCAGCTGTGGGAAGATTTTGTCTAGAAATCACCTGATCGATCAAACCATAATTCTTCGCCTCCTCTGCTGACATGAAAAAGTCGCGTTCTGTATCAGCTTCAATTCTTTCTAAAGGTTGACCAGTATGTTTGGACATTAACTGATTTAATTCACCCTTAATATAAAGAATTTCTCGCGCTTGAATTTCAATGTCAATGGCCTGTCCTTGAGCGCCACCTAGGGGTTGATGAATCATAATCCGGGAATCAGGTAAAGACATACGCTTTCCAGGTGTTCCAGATGTTAACAAAAAGGCCCCCATGCTCGCGGCTAGTCCAAAACAGATGGTTACAACATCGGGACGTATTTGTTGAATTGTATCATAGATAGCCATACCCGCGTAGACTGATCCACCAGGAGAATTAATGTACAATTGAATATCCTTTTCTGCGTCTTCAGAATCTAGGAATAGCAATTGGGCAACAATAGAATTAGCCACAACATCATCTATGGGCGTTCCTAAAAAAATAATCCGCTCGCGCAGTAGGCGGGAGTAGATATCAAACGCCCTTTCTCCCATACCGGACTGTTCTACTACCATCGGGACAATATTACTAGGGCTGGTGGAATTGCTGCTAGTGCCGATGGGACTCAAGCTGGTGATTGGGTAATTTCCTGACTGCGATACAAGCATACTAGAATACTTAACAATAAATGGCATGAAATTGTGAACTGTTAACCATTATGCCTCATATAGCAGAATTCAGGATTTAGGAGTCAGCACTTCGGCTGTGGCCATGCCACGCAGGCTATCGCTCAGTGACCAGTCAGGAGTTCGGAAGGAAAGAACAAGAAGATTATTTCCCCCTGCTCCCCTACCCCCGGTGAGCGGCGGAGTCGAACCTCTCCTCCCCTTCTCCCTGTCACCTTTACTCAGGATTACTAGTTTCTGCTTCCTCAACTGCTGCGTCTGGTTCTTCTGTAGGAGTTAAAGAGCCTTGAGGAACTAATTCTACAGATGAGTGTTCAAGCAACCAATCAACGATTTTTTTGGTTAACATTTCTTCTTCGACTACTCCCCGGAGTCTGTTTTCATCCAATTCTTGATCAGCATATTCTGCCATTAATTCTATGACTCTAGCTTGTACTTCTTCAGAGGTGACGGCAATAGATTCCCGTTTACCAATTTCTTGTAAGGCTAAAGAACGTTTCAGACGCTCTATGGCTTCAGGTTTGGATCTATCGCGCAATTGGGGGATCACATCTTGAGTAAATAGCTTTTTCACATCTATTCCTTGCTGAGACAACTTCATGGCTGTTTGTGTCAGCATGGCATCTACTTCTTGATCAATAAATGTTGTCGGTAAGTCTACTTCAACATGATTGAGAAGTTCTGTTAATAAAGCTTCTTGCTGATTTTCTTTAGTTTTATCTGCGGCTTCTTGTTGATACCGTTCTTCTAAGGATGTCCGCAGTTGTTCTACGGTTTCAAAGTCACTAATTTCTTGAACGAAGTCGTTGTCTACTTCTGGTAGTTCTTTGGTTTTAAGTTCTTTGAGGGTGATGGTAAACAAGGCTGGCTTACCTGCTAGTTCTTCATTACCATAGGGATCTGGGAACTGGGCAGCTACTTCTTTAGTTTCCCCAGGGTTCATACCCACTATGCCCAAGACAAAACCGGGAATAAACTTATCTTCCTGTAATTCCACTTGAAAATCAGTTCCTTCGCCACCGGGAATTGGTGTTGGTTCAGTGTCGGGATCTTCACCTTCGGCTTTGGCAATTACACCTTTAAAATCAATTACTGCTACATCATTAATTTCCGCTGCACGACCTTCTACTGGTACTAATGTGGCTAGTTTTTGCCGTTGTTCCTCAATGATGTTATCTATCTGCGTCGGATCGTATTTGATTTCTTCGGCTTTGGCTTGTAATCCAGTGTATTCTTTCAATTGCACTTCTGGAACCACATCTACTGCCGCCACAAAAGTCAGGGGTTCTCCTGGTTGATAGTTGGTGATTAAATCATCAAAGGAAGATCGCAGTTGGGGCTGACCAATAGCGGTGATTGCTTCCTGCTTAATTGCTTTATCAATGCCTTCTTGGATAATTTCTTCTAAGGCTGCTGCTTTAATCCGAGGTGTGCCGAGCCTTTGTACTAATATTTGCCGGGGTACTTTGCCTTTGCGAAACCCAGGAATATTTAGGGTACTAGTTAAATTTTTAATGACTTGCTCGTATTTTTGTTTGGTAATTTCCGGTGTAATTTCTATTTCCAAACCAATTTGACTGGCGGGAAGTTTTTCCTGGGTAACTTTCATGCTTTGTCTCTATTTTTCTGGTGTTTTGATTTTTGAGTACACATCAGCTACAATTGCTTACCCACTGGGAAGCGATCGCTCATGGCCTCGGTTTTCGCCATCTTGAGATGTTTTATCCGCAAATATGTGCTATGTAAATTCTAGACAAGTCTAGCCATTTACTGTTAACTGCATCGGGAACAGGACAAATGAACCTCAATTTTTACATTAAGCATCATTTAGTCCCAAGGGTGAATCTCCTTTAGCAGATATCTAGTGTAATGCTAAAAGTAAAGAACTGAACAGTTTATGATATCCTTAGCTCATAGTCCACCTAGTTCCAGTAACATAACGTTACAAATCGGACTTCTTAAAAAACACCTAAATGTTAATCGCTCTTCCTTTTTTTGCAATTTGCGGTATAATAGGCCATTATACGATAGTACAGGAAGTTTGATTATTATAACTAATTGTTATAAAGTGGAATATCACTAATATTTAAGATGGGATATCAAAGATCAACAGCCAAGTCTAACAGTTTGGTCAATAGACTTAGAAAAAGTGAGATAAGATCACAAAAATATGCAAACTTTATTATTTAACATCTGCTGTTGAACTTGACAGTACAGATATACTTAATTTTTTCAGTTGTCCAAAAAAGAAAAATTTCTAACAACCTCTTAAAGGAGGAGTCCAGTTTGTCTAAATCTTATCGTGTCGGTATTTTAGGAGCAACGGGTGCTGTCGGGACAGAGTTGCTGGAATTGCTAGAAAGCCGGAAATTTCCCTTGGCTGAGTTAAAATTGCTAGCATCGGAACGTAGTGCTGGCAAAGCTCTGTGCTTTCAAGGAGAAAATATACTGGTTGAGGCGGTGAGCGATCGCTCTTTGGCTAACCTAGATATAGTCCTAGCCAGTGCTGGCGGTAGTATCTCCAAAACTTGGGCAGGGATAGCCGTAGACAAGGGCGCGGTTATCATTGATAATTCCAGTGCCTTCCGCATGAACCCGGACGTACCCTTGGTAGTACCGGAGGTGAACCCTCAAGCCGCATTTACCCACAAAGGTATTATTGCCAATCCTAACTGTACAACTATTCTCATGTCCTTGGCAGTGTGGCCATTACACCAAGTTAAACCAGTTAAAAGGATTGTAGCGGCTACCTATCAATCTGCCAGTGGTGCAGGTGCTAAAGCCATGGAAGAAGTAAAAATCCAAACTGCTGCCATATTAGAAGGCAAAGAACCAGTGGCGGAAGTTTTGCCCTATCCCTTAGCATTTAATCTCTTTCCCCATAATTCGCCCTTAACGGCTTCAGGTTATTGTGAGGAAGAAATGAAAATGGTAAATGAAACGCGGAAAATATTTAGTAGTCCAGATATTAGGATTACCGCCACCTGTGTGCGTGTTCCCGTCCTCCGCGCCCATTCTGAAGCCATTAATTTAGAATTTGAAACACCTTTTAATCCAGATGATGCCAGAGACATTTTAAGACAAGCACCTGGGGTTAAATTAGTAGAAGATTGGGAAGCAAATTATTTTCCCATGCCTATGGATGCTAGTGGCAAAGATGAAGTTTTAGTAGGCAGAATTCGTCAAGATATTTCCCATAGTTGTGGTCTAGACCTGTGGCTGTGTGGGGATCAAATCCGTAAAGGTGCAGCCTTAAACGCCGTACAAATTGCCGAACTATTAGTGAGTGGAAAAAATCTACTAAAATAGACCTTAATATAAGTTTAAATTTAGTCATTTGCCATGGATTATCAACAACTGACAACTAACAAAGTAGGAGAGAAAAGAGTGTGACAGATTTTGGTACAATTGTAACTGCCATGATTACACCGTTTAAAACAGACGGTAGTATTGATTATCAACTAGCAGCCAAACTAGCAGATTATCTAGTGAATAATGGTACAGATACATTGGTCGTATGTGGGACAACAGGAGAGTCACCAACACTAAGTTGGGATGAAGAATACCAATTATTTGTTGAGGTATTGCAAACTGTATCAGGTAAAGCTAAAGTAATTGCTGGCTGTGGTTCTAACAATACCAAAGAAGCGATCGCAGCTACCCAAAAAGCGGCTAAAATAGGAGTACATGGTTCTTTACAAGTGGTTCCCTATTACAACAAACCGCCCCAATCCGGGTTATATCAGCATTTTCAGGCAATAGCAGCATCTATTCCTGACCTACCAATGATGTTATATAACGTTCCTGGACGGACTGGCCAAAACCTCAGTCCAGAAACAGTGGTACGGTTAGCAGAAATTGATAACATTGTCGCCATTAAAGAAGCCAGTGGTAGCTTAGATCAAGTTAGTGAAATCCGCCGCTTGACACCAAAAGAATTTCGGATTTACGCTGGAGATGATTCTTTAACTTTGCCCATGTTAGCCATAGGTGCTCACGGTATAGTTAGTGTAGCTTCTCATCTTGTGGGTAATCAACTACAAGAGATGATTAAAGCATTTCAAGTTGGGAAAATACACATAGCTGCCGAAATTCATCTACAATTGTTCCCATTGTTTAAAGCTTTATTTTTAACTACTAATCCCATTCCGGTTAAAGAAGCATTAAAACTGCAAGGTTGGGAAGTAGGTTCAACTCGTCTCCCCTTATGTGCAGCAGATGAGGATGTGTTGAAAAAATTAGAATCAGTTATGCAAAAGCTGAATTTAATCTAAGCTAGAATTTCTGGCTGATTTATAAATAATGTGTACAAATTGTTAGTAAATTGCAATTTAAACACCTGTGCTACAACTGAACAATATAAAAATCATTCAGTTTGATGTCAATGAAATCAAATAGGACTTTATAGAAGCTAAATTTAAACAGAAATTTGGTGTTTTCTTTCATTTCAAAACTGAACTCAGAACCGATTTACAATCAACAACCATATCCAGGATAAAATGGCTAAAAACGAAGCTAATTCAGCACTCAAAATCATTCCTTTGGGCGGTTTACACGAAATAGGTAAAAATACTTGTGTTTTCGAGTATGACGACGAAATTGTACTCCTAGATGCAGGACTGGCCTTTCCTACAGAGGCAATGCACGGAGTAAATATTGTATTGCCTGATACAACTTACCTCCGAGAAAATCGCCATAAAATTAAAGGTATGATCGTCACCCATGGCCATGAAGATCATATTGGCGGTATTGCTTTTCATCTGAAACAATTCGATATTCCTCTGATTTATGGGCCTAGACTAGCAATGGCAATGCTAGAAGGGAAATTAGAGGAAGCAGGGGTACGCGATCGGACAGAATTAAGAACGGTTCTCCCCCGTGATGTCGTCAGAATTGGTAAATCTTTCTTTGTCGAATATATTCGCAACACCCACTCCATTGCGGATAGCTTCACAGTGGCAATTCATACCCCATTGGGTGTAGTCATCCACACCGGGGATTTTAAAATTGATCATACTCCCGTAGATGGTGAAAAATTCGACTTGCAACGTCTGGCAGAACATGGCGAAAAAGGCGTACTTTGTTTATTGAGTGATTCCACTAACGCTGAAATACCAGGTTTTACACCTTCCGAACGTTCTGTTTTCCCCAACCTTGACCGAGTATTTTCCCAAGCTACAGGACGCTTATTTGTCACTACCTTTGCTTCTAGCGTCCATCGCATCAACATGATTTTGCAACTAGCAAGAAAACATAATCGTGTTGTTACAGTTGTAGGGCGCTCGATGTTAAACTTAATCGCCCACGCCCGGAATTTAGGTTATATCAAATGTGAAGATAGCCTTTTCCAACCCTTGCATACTGTGCGGGGAATGCCAGATGATAGGGTGCTAATTCTAACTACTGGTTCTCAGGGTGAGTCCATGGCAGCCATGACCAGAATTGCCAATAAAGAACACCCCCATATTAAAATTCGCC
The DNA here is from genome assembly GCF_002934005.1 of Cuspidothrix issatschenkoi CHARLIE-1. Taxonomy (GTDB): domain Bacteria; phylum Cyanobacteriota; class Cyanobacteriia; order Cyanobacteriales; family Nostocaceae; genus Cuspidothrix; species Cuspidothrix issatschenkoi. The sequence goes on from NZ_PGEM01000139.1 coordinate 9,536, forward strand.
CGGGTGATACCGTTGTCTTCTCTGCTAACCCCATCCCTGGCAATACCATTGCCGTGGTGAACACCATTGATAAATTGATGATTCAGGGCGCAAATGTGGTATATGGAAGAGACAAAGGTATTCACGTTTCTGGACACGGTTGTCAGGAAGAACAGAAGCTGATGATTGCTTTAACTCGTCCTAAATTCTTCGTGCCATTCCACGGTGAACATCGGATGCTGGTGAAACATTCAGAAACGGCTCAAAGTATGGGTATTCCACCAGAAAATATGGTGATTATCCAAAATGGAGATGTAATCGAGTTAACAGAACACTCCATCCGTGTTGCTGGCAAAGTCCCATCTGGAATTGAATTAGTGGATACTTCTAGTTCCGGTATGGTTAGTTCTAAAGTGTTGGAAGAACGCCAACGCATGGCTACAGAAGGCATGGTAATTATTGCTGCGGCCATTGATTGGAATGGTAAGCTGATAGCTAAACCAGAATTGCATATGCAAGGGGTGGTGACAAGTATCGAGCGATCGCTCTTGCAAAAATGGGTACAACAACGCATTGAAGAAATTCTTGGTGTACGTTGGTCAGAGTTTTCTCCCCTCGAAGGACAACCCGCAGATACAGACTGGGGTGGGTTGCAGGAAACCTTGGAACGTGAATTAGCGCGTTCGATGCGGAGAGAGTTGCAATGTCAACCTTCTTTGACTCTATTAATGCAAATTCCAGAAGAGCCTCCTGTTAAGGTAGCGGATGGTAGAAGACGACGGACTCGTTCTACTGCTGTTGCTTCTTAAGAGTTGCCTCACGCAAAGGTGTTTTTTAGCTATTCCGATAGAAGTCCCACGTCTCACTCTTAGGAGCGTGGGATGAATGACGCGTGAGTTGACGACAGTTCCCTGACTAATGTGCGTAGCACGAAGGAAGGGAACATGGAGGAAATGAACACGTTCTTATTCTTCCGGTGAATTTTGGTTTTCAATATATGTTCGTAATGTTGAGATAGTTACCCCGCCACAACTAGCAACAAAATAAGACCCGTTCCAAAAAACATCTTTCCAGTAAAGGCTGAACAAAACCGTTCTCCTATTGCCGCCTCTCAGTTTTTACGCTCATGAAGGGGTCACTGAGAAACCCAGACTCACTTGAAAGAGAGTGTATGTAGTATGTCACAGAGAATAAAAGCCATATACTAAATCATCATATTGACAAACACAGCAAGGTGGGTTAGTGTTACCCACCATTATTACTGTTAACATTCCTGATTTATTTAATTCGGTGCAGTTGCGAAAGAAAATACTGAGTTGCTAAAGTAGGTTGATCTGATTGAATTAGCGATCGCACAACAGCGACTCGTTGCGCTCCTGCATTCATGACATCATTGAGATTATTCATATCTATTCCCCCAATTGCAAACCAGGGAATTTGACAATTTTGGGATACATATTTTACATATTCTAAACCTGCGGCGGCTTTACCTGCTTTCGTCGGTGTTTCATACACAGGCCCCACACCAATATAATCTGCACCTTCCGTAATTGCCCCTTGCATTTCTTGGGGATTTGTGGTGGAGCGTCCGATAATGCGCTGACTTCCTAGTAATTGACGTGCTACAGCCATGGGCATATCCTGTTGTCCTAAATGGACACCGTCGGCATCCACAGCCAAAGCTAAATCCACTCGATCATTAATAATGAATAAAGCACCGTAACGATGACATAATTCACGCAATCTTATCGCCCGTTCTAAGCGTACTAAATCATCAGCAATTTTTTCTCGGTATTGTAATAGAGTTAATCCACCTTGAAGGGCTGATTCGGTAATGGCGAATAAATTATCGGCGGGAGATGTGACTAAATATAAATGAGATCGCCATAATAACTGATGACGGTGATAACCCATCAAATTACTTTCTAGGGTATAAACATGATAACGCATTTTTTTACAAGCTATCCCCATATTTGAGTGATGAAGCTTGCCGTATTCTTCTAATACCCGCAGTGCTTCCTGTACACGGCAAAAATTAGCATGTAATAAAGATGTAATGTCTGTCCGTTGTTCCTCTTGGGGATGACTTAAATCAGTTCCTGGATCACCAGGTGTATCCCGTGCTGCCCGTATTTCCGCCGTATGCCAAGAGCCTAACTCTTGACGTAAGTGCTTACACACACCAGACAACTGAGAATTATTTAAACCAAAGCGACACCATTCTTCAATAATTCGTAAACCCTCACGAGCGCGATCTAAATTAGCATCTAAAATGCGGTAAACAGTCTGCTGGGTGGGCGTAGGGGCTGAAACCATTACAAAAACTCCATTATTACTTATCGAAGAAGGCAGGGGAGAGAGGGCAGGAGGTAGGAGGAAAACCGCGCTCTGTTTCCTGCCGCGACTAGAGGGAGCAAGGGTTTAAGATCCCGACTGCAAGCGAGTTCAGTGGCTCTAAATCGGTAGGGTCGAATCCTCTGCTGATTTACTCCTTCTGCCTCCTGCCTCCTTAAATTCATCGTAATAGCCAGCCTGATTCATTTTCTGAGTCTGATAATTAAAGATTTGCTAACTAATACCGATTAATTTGTCAAGGGGCAAGTAATATACTCGTCATCCACTGTTGGATAGTATAAAAATGGGTTGTATAGCATTTGCCAGGTAGCAGTTGATATACAGTGATAATCAAGCACGGACACAAAAAGGTTTGCCACCTCGTCTCTACTATATGTTTTCCCGGAGTTTTATAAACAATGATAATTCCAGAAAAATCTGTGAACACCCTCCATAATTCCCTGAATTGCCCAGTCTTGACTTTAACAGTTGGTTTAGCACTAACAAGTGCAACTATTTTTATGGCTAACGTCAGCAGTGTGTTGGCACAAGTACCAGCAGGAATACAACCAACCCTGCAAAATAGACAAACCATTTCTCAGGCTAACCAGCTATTTGTCAATTCCAGTCTGGGAAATGACAAGACAGGTAATGGTACTGCGATCGCACCTTGGCGAACAATCACGCGAGCCTTAGAAGCATCACCTCCCAACAGTGTCATTATCCTTGCTCCTGGTACATATAGCACTAAAACCGGAGAAGTATTTCCTTTGATGTTAAAACCAGGTGTGGCTATTCAAGGGGATATTAGCAATAAAGGTAAGACTGTGACAATTACTGGTGGTGGAGAATACCTCAGTCGTCGTTTTGGTGGTCAGAATGTCGCCATTGTCGGCGCGAACCAAACCAGTTTAACGGGTGTAACCGTGACTAACACCAACCCTCGTGGTTATGGTTTATGGATTGAATCCAGTAATATTATTGTTGGGGAAAATACATTTACGAATAATACCCAAGACGGAATTGCCATCACAGGAGATGGTACACCCAGCATTAGCAAAAATTTCTTTATTCGCAATGGTGCAAATGGCATCACTATTTCTGGTAACGCCCGCCCAGAAATTAGAGAGAACATCTTTCAAGACACAGGTTTTGGCATTAATATCACCCAAAATTCTGCTCCCGTAGTAGTAGCTAACCAAATTCAGAATAATAGATCGGGGATTATTGTCCAAGCCAATGCGACACCCCTATTAAGGAATAATATTATTCAAGGTAACAAAGAAGATGGTTTAGTAATCATTGGCCAAGCTAGACCAGATTTAGGTATTAGTTATGACCCAGGCAAAAATGTCTTTCGGAATAATGGTCGTTATGATATCAACGCCAAAACTGCCAAGTTAGTAATTTCTGGTGCTGGTAACAATTTAGCCAGTAATCGTATTAGCGGTCAAGTGGATCTTCAAGGTATCAACGCACCTTTGCCACCAACTGCAACTTTACCACGCACACCAATCACTAATCCTCGTTTGCGAGAACCTATTCTACCTAGAACAATCAAAACTGTTCCTAATCCCAATCAATTACCACCAGTTACCAATAGTCAAGGAGATTCACCTCAGTCTAATTATATCCAACTAGATTCCGGTGCAATTGAATTTGTTGCCCCCCAAGGAGCAGGGGAAAATCTGCCCAATTCCAACCCCATCGCCAACTCTCAAGATTATCCCACCTCTGGACAAAATGTCCGTTACCGGGTGTTAGTGCTAGTGGCAAATCAGCAACAACAGAATTTAGTTACCTCTCTGGTTTCTGGTGCTTTTGCTAAAGTTTGGCAAGGTCAGAGGGTCATGCAAGTAGGAGTATTTAGCACTCAAGAAGGGACTGCGGAGATAGTTAATCTTTTCAAGCGTAAAAGATTAAGAACAGTTGTAGAGCCTTTTAAGTAAATACTAGTAGGACTTACACAAGTGTCACACAAAAAAATCTGTTGTAGGATACGTCAGATATCAAACATAAGTTTATTTACATGATTTATGCTGTCTGACACACTCTACCAATATGCCAGTTGCGTAAGTCCTGTACTAAACTTCTGAACTCCTCATATTTAGAGTAGTTTGAGGAATTATCACTTCTATCTGAGGGTGTAATTTGAAATATTAAAAGCATTTTTTATTATTTGTAACATGGGGTTACAAGAGATGCTTCATTTACTATAAGTATTATGAATGATTTTTGTTAACTCTAGATAATTGTGATTAAAAACCATGCCCCGTCCCATACTTCCCGCCGTCCTATTAGTAGATGGCTACAATATTATAGGCACTTGGCCTTGTTTGATCAAAACCCGTGATCATGTCGGACTTGAGGCCGCACGAGGTGAACTTGTGGAAGCCATGACTAATTATAGTGCTTTCCAGGGCTATGAAACTCAGGTTGTGTTTGATGCCCAATATCAAAACACTCCCAGCAACAAAGAAACTATTACAGATTTTTTAACAGTATATTATACGGATTTTGGGCAGACTGCAGACACGTATATAGAAAAAACCTGTGCCTCTATGCGTCACCAAATAGCCCAATCTTTAATTTCTCGCATGATTGTCGCTACATCAGATCGAGCGCAGCAGCTAACAGTACAGGGGTATGGTGCTGAATGGTTATCAGCGCATCAATTATGTGGTGAAGTAGAAACTACTGTGTGTCGGATGCGCCATAGATATCAGTCACAAAAACAATCTAAAAGTAGATTTTTGGCTAATGCCATTGATGCTAAGGCCAGACAACGGTTAGCTGAATTACGTATGGGATTATAGATTTTTTAATTTACCAATCCATGAATAGCTTTACTGGCAAGGGTTTGGGCGGTTAAACTCCAAAATTTCCGCAGTCACCAAAAAAAATTAAAAAATTTTCCTAAAACCCCTTGCATTAATCTGGATTTTGGTTTATTATAGCTAAAGTTGAGAGCGTTCCTCAGTAGCTCAGTGGTAGAGCGATCGACTGTTAATCGATTGGTCGCTGGTTCGAATCCGGCCTGGGGAGTTCATATGAAAAAAGAAATCACGGGGTTGAACAAATAAACATTTGTGATGTCTCCGTGAGGTTTCATAGGAAGATTTCACTAAGGCGTTTGACGTAAACGTCTTTACTGATAGATAACTCCAAAATGGTAAAAACCCCCAGACTTGTCTATGGGGTAAACCCAAAATTGATTAAACCAAGGCTTTAAGTAATGCTTGCAGTTTAAGTTGCACTTCTGCAAATTCTTTTTCTGGATCTGACCCTGCAACAATTCCTGCACCTGCATAAAGTCTAGCATAATTACCATCAATTAAAGCTGAACGAATCCCCACAATAAATTCACAGTTACCATCTGCATCTACCCATCCTAAAGGTGCTGCATATAAACCTCTTTCAAAAGTTTCATAACGGCGAATTTCTGCACAAGCAATATCTCTTGTTGCACCTGCAACTGCTGGAGTAGGGTGGAGTTTTGCAACGATTTGTAAAGGATGAATATTATTAGGAACTACAGCACTAATTGGTGTCCATAAATGCTGTATATTAGATAATTGTCGGAGTCTGGGGGTTAAAACTTGAGGTAGTAATCCTAGTTGAGATAGGTGTTGGTTGATAAAATCAAGGACTAGTTTATGTTCATGTTTTTCCTTGGTACTGTTGATTAATTTATTGGCATTTTCCCCATCTTCAATTGGTGTTTTACCTCTGGGTGCTGAACCTGCTAAAGCATCAGTGATTAACTGTTGTTTGTGAATACTAATTAACCGTTCAGGACTAGCACCAATAAAATTTTGTCCTTTACCATTGCCAGTGGAAAATATATAACAATTAGGATGTAATTGGCGAAGGTTATTTAAGGATTGTAATAAGTTAAAATCATGATTAGCAAAGACATCTAATGTATCAGCTAAAACTATTTTACTTAAATATTTAGACTGAATTATTTCTAAAGCTGATGCCACAGAAGCTTTAAATGTATCATCATTTTTAGTGATTTTATTATATGAATTTACAGGAAATAGTTCAGATTTGAAAGAGTAATTTTTTAAGGTATGAATTATTTCTAAGTGTCGTTGTAAATTATCTAATATTTGAGAAATATTCACACTAGGATTGATAATTGTATTCATCACTAATGTGCAACAATTATCTTTAACAGCTATTTGCCAACAAGGTAAAAAAACAGTAGCAGCAGGAAAGGGATAATCTGTTTTATGGTGCTGATCAAAAAAACTAAAGGTACAAAAAAAATGGGGTAGGGATAGGGGATGATTTTGATGGGAAATAGGAATGATATTTTTAAGACAATTTTTGATAAATTCTTCGGCTTTTGTAAATCTTGTTTTCCCAAAAATTTCTAATTTATCTACAGTACCAATTCCCGCTATGGCTTCACCCTGACTTCTATTTTCAAAATAAAAGTTTATCGCATTTTTGTGATTAAATTTATCTAAAACTGGCAAAGGATCAACTAAGCCAATTTCTAGGGAAATACTTACAATTTTACTGTTCTGATGACTGCGGCAATTTTCCTGAACCTCTAATAGTAATTGATTGAGGTATTTGTAGTCTACAAAGGTTTGGCTGCGACATGGTGAAATTGTCATGGATGTATAAGTTAATTTTTTTTAAGTTATCTTCCTAAAATGTAATAAGTCATGGTGGTATTTCTATAGGTAACATAATTCAGTTACCGCTAACCAGCATATACTTGTGCTTGCTTGGTTTGATCCTGTTTTAGCTGTAAAATGGCAGGTAGTATTGCAGGATGTGAACCTATAATCACAAAATTAACATTTTTTGGTAATTTACTAAAGTTAAACAATTTTAGATTAATTACACCCACAACCGATGACTTCAACTCAGATTTCACAACCTCAAGCTAAACTATGGATGGCGGCAATTAAACCGCCAATGTATAGTGTCGCTATTATGCCTATTTGGGTAGGTTCTGCCGTAGCATTTAAAGAAATAAAGATTTTTAATATCACCATATTTTCTTTATTTATGGCTGCGGCTATTTTGATTTTGGCTTGGGAAAATATTAGTAATGATGTGTTTGATGCAGAAACAGGAATTGATAAAAATAAACATCATTCATTGGTAAATTTAACTGGTAATAAAACTTTAATGTTTTGGATCGGAAATCTGTGTTTAGGTTTGGGTTTGTTAGGAATAATAGCGATCGCATTTTTGCAAAAAGACCCTACAGTGATCGGTATAATTCTCCTATGCTGCGGCTTAGGCTATATGTACCAAGGTCCCCCCTTCCGTCTAGGATACCAGGGTTTAGGCGAAATTCTCTGCTTTTTTGCTTTTGGTCCCTTGGGGATGGGTGCAGTTTATTATAGTCAAACTCAAAGCTGGTCTATCACAAATTTAGCCGCATCGGTGATTTTAGGTATTGTTACCAGTTTAGTTTTGTTTTGTTCCCATTTTCATCAAGTTGAAGATGACATCACCGCAGGAAAAAAATCTCCTATTGTCCGTTTGGGAACTCAAACCGGTGCAAAGGTTTTAGTTGGGTTTACTGCTAGTATTTATCCCCTAATTTTGGTATTTGTAATTTTGCATATTTTCCCCCTATGGACATTACTCAGTTTCCTGAGTTTACCTTTTGCGGTTAAATTATGTCGCCATGTTTGGGAAAATCATAACCTACCAGACAAAGTAAGTAATTCTAAATTCATTGCTGTGAATGTTCATTTTTTCAGTTGCTTGTTTTTGGGTTTAGGTTTTATTCTTGGTTAGGAATTTTTAATCAATATAGGACTTATGCAACTGGCACATTGGTAGGGTTCGTCAGATATTAACAATCTGTATTTGTGCAGTCTGAGGCAGTTGGTGAGTTTGTCGAACCACACCCTACAACAGATTTTTGGTGTGACACTTGCATAAGTCCTAAAATAAATTATTCCAATTAACGAACCGCAGAGGCGCAGAGAACGCAGAGGAAGGAGAAATAGAGTGGGTTTTTCTATCATTATTAAGAGTTTAGTTTGTGATGCTGATTCCTGAATTTTTCCATGATGTATCAATTTTCTTTTCGTTATTTGAGTCGGAAATTCACTAATCCCATTATTACTAATCATGGGGTTTGGGAAATCCGTGAAAGTATCATTATTCGCTTGATAGATGCAGAAAATAACATTGGTTGGGGGGAAATTGCCCCCATTTCTTGGTTTGGTTCAGAAACTCTCGAACAAGCTTTAGATTTTTGTCATCAACTTCCAGAAACTATTAGTCAAGAAATAATTTTAGGAATTTCAGATAAATTGCCAGCTTGTCAATTTGCTTTTGAATCAGCTTTTTCAGGAAATACAGAAACTAATTTTAATCTCACCTATAGCGGTTTATTATCAGCAGGAAAAGCAGGTTTAAATCAATGGGGTAGTTTATGGGAACAGGGATATAAAACCTTTAAATGGAAAATTGGTGTTGATGACATAAATCCAGAGTTAGGAATATTTGATTTACTCATTTCTAGTTTACCAACATCAGCAAAATTACGTTTAGATGCTAATGGTGGACTTACTTATCAAGAGGCTGAATTATGGTTAACAAAGTGTGATCAATTCTTAGATAAAATTGAATTTATTGAACAACCTTTAGCTGTAGATAAATTTACCCAAATGCAGGAATTAAGTAATTTATATTTAACTAAAATAGCTTTAGATGAATCTATCGCTAATTTCACCCAATTAGAATACTGTTTTCAGCAGGGTTGGCGGGGAATTTTTGTGATTAAACCGGGAATATTCGGTTCACCATCTCGGTTAAGGGAATTTTGCCAAAAATATCAAATAGATGTTGTATGTTCATCAGTATTTGAAACAGAAATTGGTAGACAAGCCGCGCTACAATTAGCATCAGAATTATCTCTAAATCATCGCGCTGTTGGTTTTGGGGTTAACCACTTTTTTCCACCACAAGCATCAAATTGGTTAGAAACTCTATGGAAAACCTCTTAGATAAATTAACAAAAGATGATTGGTTAATTTGTGATCACAGTCAAGAATTGCCACAAATAGCAACAGAATTATATTTAAAATTTACCCAATTATCAAACCCGAAAATTGTTATTGCGGAAAGATCACCTGTGAGATTTTTAGCCAGTTTTATCGCTGCTGTTGCATCTAAATGTCCAGTTTTTCTGTGTAACCCAGATTGGAGTCTAGAGGAATGGAAACAAGTTTTTAATTTAGTGCAGCCAGATATAATTTTAGGAATAGATGATAATTTTTCAAAATCATCAATTCCCAATTTTCAAGTACCTATTCCTAATGGTATTATGATTCCTACAGGTGGATCATCGGGAAAGATTAAATTTGCTATTCATACATGGCAAACATTAACTGCATCCGTAGTAGGATTTACAGAATATTTTCAAATAAATACAGTCAATTCTTTTTGTATATTGCCATTATATCATGTTAGTGGATTAATGCAATTTATCCGCTGTCTCACGACAAAAGGTAAATTAGTAATTACTGAATCTAAAAAATTAGAAACTTCTCAATTACCTAATATTAACCCATCTCAATTTTTTATATCTTTAGTTCCTACCCAATTGGAAAGAATCCTCCAAAATCCAGACTTAACCCAATGGTTATCAAGGTTTGCTACTGTCCTTTTAGGAGGTGCGCCACCTTGGGATAACTTATTAATAAAAGCGAGATTTCATCAAATTAGATTAGCACCTACCTATGGAATGACAGAAACCGCTTCTCAAATTGCCACTCTCAAACCTGATGAATTTTTACAAGGTAAATTTAATAGTGGGAAAATTCTCCCCCATGCTAAAATCATAATTGACAATAAATCAGGAAATATCAAGATTCAAAGTCAATCTTTAGCTTTAGGTTATTATCCCCGTATTTGGGAAAATACTGATAATTTTGCAGTTGATGATATTGGTTTTTTAGATGATCAAGGCTATTTACATATTGTAGGCAGAAATAGCGATAAAATAATTACAGGTGGAGAAAATGTTTACCCGATAGAAATTGAATCAGCAATTAGAAAAACTAATTTGGTGCTTGATGTTTGTGTAATTGGTATAGATGATAAATATTGGGGACAAGCATTAACAGCTATTTATATTCCTAATCATGAAAATATTTCCTCCCTAGAAATTGAAACCCAACTCAGGAAGCAGCTAAGTAAATTTAAAATTCCTAAATATTGGATTTCTCTACCAGTTTTACCTCGCAATACTCAAGGTAAAATTAACCGTCAACAACTACAACAAATAGCTAAGGATTTTGTTACTAGAGTGAGAATTTGATAGTGAATACAATTGATAAGTAAATAGTATAAGTTTTGACACTCTCCAAATAATTTCTAACCGCTAGTTTTATATTCAACAGAACGGCAATTCTTTTTGAATTTTGGAAAACCTTTACCTCAAGGGTTTTCAGTCTAGTCTCTTATAATAATTATACTTGTTGTCTGTAATTTTATTGGGTATAATTTATCAGATAGACTAATCCTTGGTTTACCCTTAATATGAGGTAACAAACAAGTAGTTTATGGGTTCTTACCTCTGGGTTTGAGTCTAGGGTTCATAAGTTGCTATACTCAAAATGGCTTCACAGGCGAAGTATTTAGGTGATAACCTATCAGTGAGACCACTGGTTTTTGTCCGAATGCTTCGCCGCTACAACCACACATCTGTGTTTTTATTAATCCTGTCAAAACTTAATTCTCAGCCGTTGTGAGTATAGTAATCAGCAAAAATCAGGGAAATCTGTAATCCAAGGATTAGTAAAATGCTGCTATATTTAAGAATTGAAAATTTTGCTTTGATTGATCATCTAGAATTAGATTTTGGTGCTGGTTTGAATGTGTTAACGGGGGAAACTGGCGCAGGAAAATCAATTATTTTAGATGCAATTGATGCGGTTTTAGGTGGCAAAGTTTCTAGTCGGGTGATTCGCACTGGCACAAATCGGGCTATAGTAGAAGCGACTTTTAGCGTCACTCCACCTCTAGCTGCTTGGTTAAGTGAACAAGAAATTGATTTAACAGATGATAATGCTGTAATAATTAGTCGAGAAATTGCCACGACTAGCAGTAATATCCGCAGTAGATCAAGAGTAAATGGAGTGTTAGTAAATCGCCAATTAATGGGAAGATTACGGGATAGTTTAGTAGAAATTACGGCACAAGGGCAAACTGTACAAGTGGGACAATCCGCCCAGGTTCGGGACTGGTTAGATTTATATGGTGGGGATGCTTTATTAACAAAACGGCAAAATGTGGCTGCTGCTTTTAGTTTATATCAACAAGCACATCAAACCCTAGAAAAACGCCGAATATCAGAACGGGAACGGCTACAACAATTAGATTTACTCACTTATCAAGTACAAGAATTAGGTGCTGCTAATCTTGGTGATCCTCAAGAAATGGAACAATTAAATCAAGAAAGAGAACGCCTAAATCATGTGGTTGATTTACAACAAATGAGTTACAAAGTTTATCAGGCTTTGTATCAAGATGATCAGGAAACTCGGACTGCGGCTGATCTATTGGCAGATGGGGAGATGATATTAAATCACATGGTGGAGTATGATTCCCAACTACAATCTTTATTAGAATTGGTGCGGGATGCGATGGCGGCAGTGATGGAAGTTGGTAGACAAATTAATACTTATGGGGAAGGTTTGGAAGCAGATCCCCTGAGGTTGGAAGAAGTGGATGAACGCATCCGGGAATTAAAACAAATTTGTCGTAAATACGGACCAACTCTGACGGAAGTGATCGCCTATTATGAAAAAATTCAAAATGAATTAGCTGAATTAAATAATAGTGAACAATCTATCGAAACTTTAGAACAACAAGAACAATTATATTTACAAGAACTCTATCAAATCAGTCAACAATTAAGCCAATTACGGCGGCAAACTGCGGCTAATTTAGAATCGCGGTTATTAGCTGAACTTAAACCTTTGGCAATGGATAAGGTAAAATTTCAAGTAGAAATTGTTCCCATTTATCCGACCGCTACAGGTGCAGATAAAATTACTTTTATGTTTAGTCCTAATCCTGGTGAACCGATTCAACCATTAACAGAAATCGCTTCTGGTGGCGAAATGAGCCGGTTTTTACTAGCATTAAAAGCTTGTTTTAATCAAGGTAATGAAGTGGGAACAATGGTATTTGATGAAATTGATGTGGGGGTTTCTGGAAGAGTTGCCCAAGCCATAGCGGAAAAATTGCACCAACTTAGTCAAGGACATCAAGTATTATGTGTAACCCATCAACCTCTAGTGGCAGCTATGGCAGATCGTCATTTTCGGGTTGATAAATTAGTAATTAATAAAGCTAGAAATAGTGATGATGAACAGCGTACTGTTGTGAGAGTGACGAGTTTAGATAATTTAACCACTCGCCGTGAGGAATTGGCACAATTAGCTGGTGGTAAATCTGCAAATGAAGCGATCGCTTTTGCCGAATCTTTATTATTACAAGCTGCTAATCATCGAGAAAGAGGAAAATAGGTAACGCTTGACTGTTGACTGTTGACAGGGAGAGAACTTTATATAGTTCTTTCTCCTCAACTGCTGTACAGGCGAAGTATTAGTCGTCCGAATGCTTCGCCCCTAGGACTTTCTTTAATTGGGGAACTAAAGCTTTTAAAGCATTACCACGATGACTAATTGACTTTTTTAAATCTGTAGTCATTTGGGCAAAAGTTAATTGTTTTTCTGGTACATAAAAAACCGGATCATAACCAAAACCGCCATCACCAGAGGGCGCAAATAAAATTTCCCCGTGACAAATTCCCTCAGATTGAATTATTATTTCTCCTTGAGGATTGGCAACTGCGATCGCACACACAAATTTAGCTTGGCGATTTTTTTCATCCCCTAATTCTGTTAATAATCTGGTAATCCGTTCTGTGTCAGAATTACCATAACGGGCAGAATACACCCCAGGACTACCATTGAGGGCGTTTACAGCTAAACCTGAATCATCAGCGATCGCCCAATTCCCCGTAACTTTGGCAATTTCAGAAGCTTTTAAACAAGCATTTTCTGCAAAAGTTTCTCCTGTTTCTTCCACATCTAAATTTTCCGGTTTAAGAGTTAATTCCCAACCAGCATCAGCTAAATAAGCTTGCATTTCCCGTAACTTTCCGGGGTTTCCTGTTGCTACTACGAGTAATTTAGTCATTATTTATATTATGTCCGATGTAAAATTAACTGGTTGACGCAAATAATATTTTTTAACTGGTAGTTGCAATTGTAATTTATTTTATAGTTTTCTGTCAACACGACAAAAATAATTGTACAATTTTCATAGAATTTTATAAAAACTTGATTTATATACTTTAAATCTTAAATATTTTCGCTTTATTGTCGGGTTAAATTTACATTAGCAATGGGCAATAAGTAATAGTTTTACCAATTACCCATTACCCATTAATGCTTAATTTGATTCTGCCCAAGTTTTCGCCCAAGCTAGAGTTTTTTGAACTTCTTCCAGGGTTGCGGCTTCACAATAAAGACGTAAAACTGGTTCAGTTCCGCTAAATCTAATCATTAACCAACTTTGATCAGCCAGACGGAATTTATAACCATCAATTGTTTGACAACCAATGACTTGTTTACCTGCAATTTTCGTTAAAGGTTGGGCTTGTAATTGTTGTAATAGTCGCCCTCTAACTTCCATACTGGCTAAAGGTAAATCAATCCGATCATAGCTGGACGAAAAACCAGTTTGTTGTTGTAAATAGCGATAATATTCACCTAAATCTAAACCAGATTCTACCACTGCTTCTAATACATAAAGTGCAGAAAGTAGGGCATCACGTTCGGGAATATGGCTACCGTAACCAATACCACCGGATTCTTCACCACCTAACAATACCTGTGTTGCTAACATTCGGTCGGCAATGTATTTATAACCTACAGGTGTTTCATGAATAGAAAGATTATGTAATGCGGCTACACGGGGCATTAAGTCCGATCCGCTTACGGTTTTGACAATTTCGCCCTGAAAGTTACGCCGTATGGTTAAATGGTCAATTAAGATGGGAATTAAAATTTGGGAACTGAGGAAATTAGCATCTTGATCTACAGCGGCAATGCGATCGCAATCGCCATCAAATACTAAACCCACTGTTAAACCTTTTTTATTATTTTCCCGATGGGTTTTGATCACTGTAAATAGTCGAGAAAGATACTTTGGTAAAGGTTCAGGCGCACCACCTGCAAATAGAGGATCACGTTCGCTATTTATTTCCTTAACTTCCGCCCCTAATAACCTGGCCAAACCCCCAGCCGCCGCCCCGTGCATTACATCTACAAATATGGTTAATTTGCCAGCAGCGATGAGTTCTTTAATTTTGTTAATATCAACTTTTGCTGCTAATGCTTGACAATAACTAGGCCAAGGATCAAAGGTATTTTCCTTACCTGGAGTCGTTGCCGGGGCAATTTTTTGTGATAATAAAGCCTCTATCTCTTGTGTAACTTCCTGTGGCACTGAACCGCCGAAAGCACTTTTAACTTTTAGTCCTAAATATGCACCGGGATTATGACTAGCTGTCACCACTAGCGCCCCCAAGGCTTTGCGTTCTTTAGCCGCCCAACTATAAGCCGGAGTTGGGGCGAAACTTTCACTAAACAGAACATCAAAACCAACGGAGGTGACAGCATTGGCCACCACACGGGCAAAATCTTCCGCCATAAATCGGCGATCATAACCGACAATAATTGTCCGGCTACCTACTTCGGAATAGTAAGTATTATATAAAACTTTGGCTGCTACAGTTGCCGCTAAGGCCAGGCGTTCAAAGGTAAATTCCTCACCTATTACACCTCTCCAGCCATCTGTACCAAACTTGATTGGGTTAGTTACAACTGGCATAAAAATATCCTAAATTTCTCCGTTAAGGATCTTATCATTATATATGGGTAATTGTTGGCGGTTGTACGGGCGAACGGCCGTTTGCCCGTACTCCTCTGCCCTTCTGCCCCTTCCCTGTTACCTTTGACTTAATAAAGAAATGGCCATTGGTAAAATCAGATGTTCTTGGACTTGAATTCTCGCGTGTAGTGTCTCTGATGTATCATCCGGTAGCACGGGTACAGCAGCTTGGATTAAAATTTCCCCACTGTCAACTTCCAAAGAAACAAGATGTACTGTACAGCCAGTAATTTTGACTTTAGCTGCTAAAGCTTGTTCTACGGCTTGCACTCCCTTAAAACTCGGTAATAAACTGGGATGAATATTAATCATGCGATGAGGAAAAGCGTCAATTAGCACGTGTGTGACTAATCGCATCCATCCCGCCATCACCACAAACGCTACATCATACTGTTGTAATGTTTGCACAATTTGATTATCAAACTTTTCTCGATTTTTGTAGTCACGATGATTTAATAGTACAGCTTCCACACCCCATTTTTCAGCCCTAGCTGCGGCCTTAGCTCCTGGATTATTGTAAATTAAAACTTGAATTTGGGCATTAATTTTCCTATCAGCGATCGCTTGGGCAATTACTTCAAAATTACTCCCATTTCCCGAAGCCATAATTCCTAATTTCAAGGGCTGAGTTGATGAAAATTGATAACTATGAACATCAGGAGAAATGATACCAGAAATACTATTTATTGGTGAATCATCAATCATAAACAACGATTATGGTAACAAAATTGAACCTGATGGACATTTGACCAGTTGGGATGCTTTTGTAGGAATTTTAGGAATCGCGGGAGGTTTGCTTGTAGGTTTAATCGTTTCACAAATAGCCGCATCTAAGGAAGGTTTACCTTTAACTTTTATCGTAAATACAATTCCTGTATAACTTTTTAAATCAGGCTTTTTAGCGGTAGCTGTATGAACAATACTTTGATTACCTTTACCTTGAGGAATGATTCTATAAAGGTAATCCTCACTTTCTGACTTAATCCCAATTTGTAAGTCTTCAAGAGTTTTTGCAAACTTACCATTTGCCAAAAAATAAGCCTGTTGGGAGCGGTTCATCAGAGTAATCATTTGTAGAGATTCAGGTTGGGACTTATTAGCATCATCTGGATCAATTATTTGAAGATTTTTCGGCAATGTTGCACTATTAGAAACCTGTTTAAATACAGATACATCCTGGGAAAAATTTTTCGGTCTCGGTTGTCCAGGATTAGTACCTTCTATTTGCATCCGCATTTCACCATCGGCAATAAAATCAAAAATAGTTAAAACTGGTTTAGGATTATCCGGTAGCTTAATATCCATATACATGGGGTTTTGTGTAGCATCAACGTGATACTTCAAGGGATAAGCAACCGCTTGATCACTAACTACCATCATCAAAAACATTTTACCGTCATCAGTAAAGAAAAAATTAACATCTGGGCCTGAAGCGTTTTTATTTTTCCATTCTCCCACCAGTTTTTTGATAATAATATCTGCTTCAGAATTGGCCGTTTGAGATATACTCGGTTTTGGTGGTATTGCTCTTTGTGCCAGCACTGTTGTCTCTAATGTCAATGGTAAAACTAGTAATAGATTGTAGGCCAGGAATTTACTAGCGGTTTTGAGTTGGTTAAAGTTTAGAACAATTGGTGTCATTTAGGTATGTTCTTATATATTAAGAGTATCTTAGCAGCCACTACAGAGATTCAGTGAAAATATACATAATTTAAGAATTGGGGAGTGCAGAGTCCCAAAGATAGATTAACAAAACAACCCACAGACGAGAATCTCTACCCATGAAACGTTTCCACTAACACCAAACACCCAATACCTAATGGTTATGAAAACCTCTCATTCTACTCAAATGAAAGCACTGGATAATGATACAGTTGCGGCTTGGACGTTTCTCACACCAGCCCTAATTTTATTAGGGTTATTTATAATTTGGCCAATTGTCTATTTATTTTATCTCAGTTTCACTGCTGGTAGTTTCACTTCTAGCGGTATTTATTGGGTAGGTTTAAAAAACTATTGGCGATTATTACAAAATGCGGATTTTTGGCAAGTTATTTTTAATACTGTTTATTTTACCATCGGCACTCTTGTCCCTAGTTTAATAATTTCTTTAGGACTAGCGGTATTATTAAATCGTTCTATTCCTATCAGGGGAATTTTACGCAGTGCTTATTTTCTTCCCTCTATTATCTCTGTTGTTGCTGCCGGTTTAGGCTTTCGCTGGTTATTCCAAGATACAGGCCCAGTTAATGGTTTTTTAAGTATATATGGTATTGGTAAAGTATCTTGGTTGGCAGATACTTTTTGGGCAATGCCAGTAATTATTTTATTCAGTATTTGGAAACAAATTGGCTTTAATATGGTAGTTTTTTTAGCAGGTTTACAAGCAATTCCTCCCAGTCGTTATGAAGCTGCGGAATTAGATGGGGCTAATGATTGGCAACAATTTTGGCATATTACCTTACCAGGATTAAGATCAACATTAATATTTGCTACAGTTACAACTGCCATTTTTACATTACGCAGTTTTGAATCGGTTTATATCCTCACTGGTGGTGGCCCTTTAAATTCAACTAATTTACTAGTTTACTATACATATCAAGAAGCTTTTGGGCAATTTGATTTTGGTTATGCAGCGGCAGTAGCTACGATACTTTTAGCGGTGACTTTATTGTTAGTTTATTTGCAATTAAAAACTTGGGGAGATGAATAATTAATTAGTGTCATGTGAGAAGAAATATCAAAAGAATAGGTGTAAGCAAAATATTACTTTTAGTTTTTCTGTTCATACCCAGATCCCCGACTTCAGTAAATTAATTTACAGCAGTTTGCGAAGGTATGAGGTACACATTCTGCGGGCAAGACTTTTACTGAGCTTGTCGTTCGCGTAGCGTGGCGTTAGCCATGGTATGCCCGCACCACAAAAGTTTGATTATGGTTATACCTCATTTGAATGAAATATGCTGTATCATTTATGGACAAAATAAATAACAGAAGTCGGGGATCTTATTGCCTTATCTGAATTTTGAGAATTTATTAATCCCAATTGTATAGAATTAAGGATCTTCTGGAAATACCCATTTAGGTGGTTCTGTCATTTTTTTCCGCAATCTTTCTTCAGCCATTTCTAGCATTTTATCTAGGGAAGTTTCTTCAACAAATTTTGCAGTTGCTTCTCTAAATTCAATGTTGGGACATTTATCACCTAAAATGCAGCCGTTAACACAAGCTTCAGCACAGTTAATTTTTTGTTCCACAGTTCATTCCTCTCTCGTTTGGATGTTTGGACTCTGCATCAGAATTTTACTATTATTGGTAATAGGTGATTACCTAATTTTTGTCTTTCATAGTAAGTATTCAGCTATAGCACTTGTTTCCAGATCCCCGACTTCTAAGATAGATTTGTCCTTTCCGAATACAATCAATCAAAGAAGTCGGGGATCTTATCACAACAGCAGTTCTCTCCATATTCGGGCGTTCTGAAAAAAAGTCCGGGTTAAGTTGTATAGTATAGACTAGGAGTTAAATATTTGGCTTTATTCCTACTTCTGATTTTGTATAAACATGACTAATGTCCGAATTATTGGCTCACACTGGAACTATTGCCGCGATCGCTACTGCTGTTGTCCCTCAACAAGGTAGTGTAGGTATTGTACGGGTTTCTGGTGATCAGGCTATGGCGATCGCTCAAACTCTATTTTATGCCCCAGGGCGACAAGTTTGGTCAAGTCACCGCATTCTTTATGGTTATATACGCCAACCCCAAACTAAGCAAATTATTGATGAGTCTTTATTATTAATCATGCAAGCTCCCCGTTCTTTTACCCGTGAAGATGTGGTAGAATTCCATTGTCATGGGGGAATTATGGCGGTGCAACAAGTATTGCAACTATGCTTAGAAAATGGTGCAAGATTAGCCCAACCAGGAGAATTTACGTTAAGAGCGTTTTTAAATGGTAGGTTAGATTTAACCCAAGCGGAAAGTATTGCCGATTTAGTAGGAGCAAAATCACCTCAAGCTGCTCAAACAGCTTTAGCTGGGTTACAGGGAAAATTAGCCCATCCAATCCGCAAATTACGCGCTAACTGTTTAGATATTTTGGCAGAAATTGAAGCCAGAATTGATTTTGAGGAAGATTTACCACCTTTAGATCAACAAAGAATTATTGCAGATATTGATCAAGTAACTGCGGAAATTAGTAAATTATTAGCCACAAAAGATAAAGGTGAATTATTACGAACTGGGTTAAAAGTGGCAATTGTGGGGCGGCCAAATGTGGGAAAATCGAGTTTATTAAATGCTTGGAGTCAGAGCGATCGCGCTATTGTCACAGACTTACCAGGAACAACCCGTGATGTGGTAGAATCTCAATTAGTTGTGGGCGGAATTCCTGTCCAAGTCCTAGATACAGCCGGGATTCGGGAAACAGCAGATCAAGTAGAAAAAATTGGTGTCGAGCGATCACGCCGTACTGCTAGTGATGCAGATTTGGTATTATTTACTATAGATGCCGCCGCAGGTTGGACACCGGCAGATCAGGAAATTTACGAACAAGTAAAACACCGTCCAGTAATTTTAGTCATTAATAAAATTGACCTAATTTCATTAGCAGAACAAGAAAACCTGAAATCCCAAATCGAAAATCCCAAATCCAAAATTGTGACATCTGCCGCCATAAATCAAGGAATTGATAGTTTAGAAACAGCAATTTTAGAAATAATTCAACAGGGAAAAGTTCAAGCTGCTAATATGGATTTAGCCATTAACCAACGACAAGCAGCAGCTTTAACAAAAGCCAAAATAGATTTACAACAAGTGCAAGCCACGATCACCGATAAATTACCCTTAGATTTTTGGACAATTGATTTAAGAGGAGCAATTCAAGCATTAGGACAAATCACCGGCGAAGAAGTCACAGAATCAGTATTAGATCGGATTTTTAGTAGGTTCTGTATCGGTAAATAGACAACTCTCAAACTCTTATTCCTCTATGTTTTCTACTTTAATCTCACATTCCGCATAAGCGGAGAATAAAAAAATAATTATCTCCAAAAACATTGTTTGGTAAGGGTTTTCAGGATTTTAGTTCAAAGGAACTATAAAATGTTTATTAGGAATTTATCTCATTTATTGAGAATATTTTTGGAGTAAAGTTTGTACAACCCTGAATCTTTCGTGATAATTATTCAGAATTGGATTTTATCTGCGGAATGTGGGTTTAATAACTCACATTCCGCATAAGCGGAGAATAAAAAAATAATTATCTCCAAAAACATTGTTTGGTAAGGGTTTTCAGGATTTTAGTTCAAAGGAACTATAAAATGTTTATTAGGAATTTATCTCATTTATTGAGAATATTTTTGGAGTAAAGTTTGTACAACCCTGAATCTTTCGTGATAATTATTCAGAATTGGATTTTATCTGCGGAATGTGGGTTAATAAATTACATCATGTTTAATTATACCTTCTGCACCCTAAACTGTCACACAACGAAAATTGGTGGTTTGCAGATTTGGAATTGACCACAAACATATTGTTTTCATATCAACTCCATTTTCATCGAATCAAATAGTAAATCATCCTATGTTCAACTTAGACAATAACAGGCTTTGTTATTACTGTCACTTGTCAACGTGGCATAGCACCTGTTACTTACTATTTGAACTCCCTAGAAAAAAGCGTTACTCTAAGCGGATAGGACTAAATACAGGAGAATACCGTGACTTCTAGCACTCAAATCCAAGCATTAGACGTACCTACCGCCATATTACAACGTCGTTCCATCAAAACCTTTAAACCGGACCCCATCTCCCCAGAACTACTCAAGCAACTGGTAGAATTAACCGTAGCTGCACCCAGTAGTTTTAACACCCAATCTTGGAGAATAGTGTTAGTTCAAGATGCAACCCAAAAAGAAGCATTATGCGCTGCTTCTTGGAAACAAAAGCAAATTCTGGAAGCACCTGTTACCTTTGTTTTCGCTGCTGACGCTACTGCGGGAGAAAAAGACCTAACACCCATTTTAGAGCAAGGTGCAGCCACAGGTGCTTGGAGTGAAGGAACAGTAAATTACTTTAGAAATGCTATTCCTCAATTTCAACAAGCTTTAGGTGACAAGCGCCGAGAATACGCCATTAAAGATGCCATGATAGCTGCTACAAATTTAGTATTAGCAGCCGAAAGTTTGGGGTTATCTACCTGCTTTATGAATGGTTGGATTGAAGAACAAGTAAAAGCTATAATTGGTGCTGAAAATAATCCAGATATTGGTATTGCCGTATTAGTACCTGTGGGATATGCAGCCGAACCTCGTTTAAATCCCGGTCGTCTACCATTATCCGCTAATATTTCTGTAGATAGACTAGACAACCCCTATCAAGGTTAATAGACATTAGGTTAAATTGTAGGGATAATTCATGAATTGTCCCTACAAGGGTTTCATTTAGGATATTTATTGATCCTTAAAACTTAATTATAGCAGGTGTTTCATCCCTGCCTCCTGCCTTCCTTATTCTTGCGCTCCAGCTTCTCGTAAAATCTTAGCAATGCCCCGATAATGATTCAATTCGGCAATCATTAAAGCCGTATAACCACCTTGATTTTTTAAATTTACATCTGCCCCAGCTTGGAGTAATATTTCCACAGCTTTAGTATAACCTTCAGCAGTCGCATACATTAACGCAGTGACTCCAGAGGAATTTTGTAAATTCACATTTGCCCCTTTTGCCAATAATAATTTGAATATTTCGGGATAGTTTATGGCTATAGCTTTCACTAAAGCAGTTTTACCATCATCTGCGAATTGATTAATATTTGCACCATAATCAAGTAAGACTTTCACTGTGTGAAAATGTCCTTTTAATACTGCTAGTGTCAGAGCAACTTCGCCCAAATTTTTCTGTTCCGTATCTGCTCCTGCATCTAGTAATACTGCTACTATGTCGCTGTATCCTTGAAATGCTGCTACGAGTA
This sequence comes from Cuspidothrix issatschenkoi CHARLIE-1, assembly GCF_002934005.1. Lineage (GTDB taxonomy): Bacteria > Cyanobacteriota > Cyanobacteriia > Cyanobacteriales > Nostocaceae > Cuspidothrix > Cuspidothrix issatschenkoi. The sequence goes on from NZ_PGEM01000139.1 coordinate 31,782, forward strand.
AGGGTGTATCTCTGAGATGATTTTTCATTTCCACATCTGCCCCCCGTTGTAACAATATTTTCACTACATCAGTATATTCTTCTACAGTCGCTAGGTGTAAAGCTGTTTCTCCTTCTTGATCTTGGTGATTAATTTCTGCACCTGCATCTAATAAAATATTGATAATTTCAATGTTTCCCGTGGGGGTAGCTGCTAATAATGCTGTTCCACCATCACTATTTTTTAGGTTCACATCCGCCCCAGATGAGACCAATGCTTCTACTGTTGCGACATCACCCGAGTCTACAGCAATCATTAATGCTGTTTCACCTTCGGAATCTTGACTATTGACAAGATCGTTATTTTGTGATATTAACTTAATAATTTCTGGCTGTTTGTGCTTAACTGCGAGTTTGAAAGCGGTATCACCATCTTTATCAGTAATTCCTCTGTCCGCACCAGCATCTAAAAGTATTTTTACGATTTCAATATTGCCTTTAACTGCTGCTATCATTAATGCTGTACTACCATCTTCATTTATGGCATTAATATTTGCCTCTCTAGAAATTAACAGTTTGACAACATCTATTTGATTAGCACTAGCAGCGAGCATTAATGCTGTTAAACTATATATTTTTCTAGTTAAATTAATATTAGCACCAGCATCTAAGAGCGATCGCACAATTTCTGTATAACCTAAATTCGCCGCAAGCATTAATGCTGTAGTTCCATTCACATCGCTTGTATTTATATTAATGCCTTTACTCAGCAGCGTTAACACTCTTTTTATATCTCCGCTTTTTACAGCTTTGAGCAACAAGGTATCTTTATTTTCTGTCATTTTATTTATATCCTGTTTGGGTAGATGTAACTAATTTCAACTCAAAATTTAGCAAAAAAGGCGGAAGGCAAAGGCCAGGACCAAAGTGAGCAAGAGTTAAAGCCTCACTCGAAAGTCTCTGATTTGGCATCCTGTAACCACTTGAAGCCTAGACTGTATTGCCACCCCTTGCCTCCTCTGCCTTCTTCACTTTTGAATGGTTTTAGCACTTTACCAAGAATAACTAACGCCACCCTACACTATCGAAAAATTGCTGAGTCTAAAAAATCAATGTATGCTAAGTTTTATAAAGATTTAATAATTGGCAGTAAACAGTATGGTTCTTGAACTCTCTCCAACAATCAAATTTTGGTTGAATTTCGGTCATCCAGTCATCATGTGGGTATTATTAGCACTTTCTTTATATGCCGCATATTTAGGTCTACAAGTACAGCGCACAAGAAATGCTCAAGGAGAAGATAAGAAAGAACTAATTAAAGGCCGCTACACCATCAAACACCACCAAATAGGTTCTATCATCCTAGCCTTGATGGTAGCAGGTTCAATTGGTGGTATGGCGGTTACCTACATTAATAATGGTAAATTGTTTGTTGGTCCCCATCTTCTCGCCGGACTAGGTATGACGGGTTTAATAGCTTTTTCCGCATCCCTATCTCCCTTTATGCAAAAAGGAGCAAATTGGGCGCGAATGACTCATATACTCTTAAATTTTGCTATTTTAGGACTTTTCTTCTGGCAAGCCCTATCTGGGGTGGAAATTATTCAGAAACTTCTCACTCAAGCATAAATTTCCAAAGTCGGATAATTTTGGATTTTGTATTATGGCAGGAGTCAGGAGTCAGGAGTGTCTTAATATATGGCTTTTACTGTAGATTCTGTATCTCATTCAATCGCATACCGCTATATCTCAACTTAATTAAAATAGAAAGTGCGGGCATCTTGCCCGCTTAAATTCTAAAAACGAAACAACCCATAGTTTGCTACTCTCATTTGTTTACTGCTCCCTATTTCTTCAATTTCTTCTGTGGAAAATGTATATTGAGAGATTGATGAAAATCCTTTTGCACCTTATGTGTGAGACGACGAGACACTTGACGGACAATTTGATTTAGAATGCGATCGCCTGTAGACTGAATTAAAGAACGTGATAAACGCTGCATAAACCGGGGAAATTGCAACTCTACAACCAAATCTAACTCCCATTCTACCCGTGTTATACCATCTCTATCAGCTATTAAATGTGTTAATGATTTATAGTCTACCTCATACCCAGGGGGTTGGTAATTAGGTACAGGAATAGTCCTAATTTGAAATTGACGCTCTTGGAATTTTAACAATTCTAAACCAATCTTTGGTTCGACATCATAGCCGAAAGCACCAAATTTACCTACAGCTAAAGCATAACTATTTGCATCTAAAGCCTCTACCTTCATAGGTTCTGCACAACGACCAAACCATTCACTATGGGTATTAAAATACTTTTCTACTTCCTCCACAGGTGCATACATTTCCATGCAGTCTTGATAATTTCCATAAAATTTCGTTGATTTAAGATTTTCTTCCTCAAAAGGACAGTCATCTACTATTTCCCAAGACTGATATCCACTATTGTTTGTAACCATAAATTTTTGTGTTTTTCTATATTTTCAAGTTTGTCTATATTAATAATTCCCAAATTAGGGGAATTTTTTCGCATCAAAAGCAAGTTTTCATCAAAATCTCAATAACTTATCATTAACTTCATACTTGTGAATCCTATTTCCTTCTTGATAACCAATGGTAAATTTAGCTGTAAACCACCTAGCACTCCTCAAAAATAAATATAGAGTATATTGTCTTTTATCTCTCATGGTGACAGTCCTAATCATTATCTTACAATACTTGATATTGTAGCTAAACAATGGAATACCGTCATCATCGCAATATCACTGATATTATCAGCTTAACTCAATTAAAAGGTAAGTATTTCTTATTAGTCAACACAAATAATTCAAAGGAGTAGAATTCTGAAAAGCTTTCAACTTAAAGGTGTAGAAAAACTCATTCTTCCTCTGGCCTCACTTTTGGGCTTTGTATATTTGTTTCAATGGTATGTTTTTGGAGATATATCATCATCTCCCGAACCTATATTCACCAGTAAACAGCCTCCTTTAGTTATGGAGGGTGGAGATCCTTATATTCGAGCATTAATGCGAACTATATCCGCTAGTGAAGCCAGTGGCAATCGTCCCTACTCCCTCCTCTATGGTGGTGAGCAAATTAATGATCTCAGTCGTCATCCAGAAAAATGTGTTACCATTGTCACAGGACCAAATACGGGTAACTGTTCCACCGCCGCCGGTCGCTATCAGATTATTAATACCACTTGGTATCAAATTGCTCCTCGTTATCATCCTAAACCCTCATCAATGATGTTTTGGAATAGTTATAGTTTTGAAGCAGAATATCAAGATACTGTAGTTTACCGTTGGTTGAACGATTCCCAAGTTTGGGGAACAGATATTTCTAAACTGTTGCGTCAAAAAAAAATAAATGACGTTTTACGGAAACTTTCTCCCACCTGGACGAGTTTAGGATACGGTATAGAAACCAATTCTGTTAGTCGTTACCTTCCCAAAATTTATCAGCAAATGCTCCAGGAAGAACTACAGAAAAATACCCCAGTCCGAACTGTATATTAACAGATATAAGACTAAATCAATCTGCCATAATTTTCTGCTTCGCTTTTGCTGATACAGGAATAAATACTTTTGATTGATTAGGCTTTAGCAATTGCAACCCATCTAAATTTTGCAAACAGTCTAAAGCTGCTTCTCGAATCATCACTTCTTGTTCCTGACTAAGTAGCAATTGCAAGCAGTCTATAATATCTTGTTGTGTTGCTGTGTCAACTTGCTGACGATTAATCAGTTTATTTAGTTGGCGCATAGCCATAAACCGTTTTAAAGGATCTTTTTCTGTTAATTTAACTAACAAATTTTCCAGATAATCTTCTTGTTGATTTCCCTGAAAACTGAATATTTGCCACACTAATAAAATCAAAGTTAATAGCGTTCCCATACCTTGGAAAATTGTACCAGCAGCTAACCAATGACTAGGACTATCAACCCAAATTGCTGATGTCATATAGGTGATTACTGTTGCCATCCCACCAGCAACCACAGAATAAGCTAAACGGTTGTTAGTGCTACTCATCACCTTACGGATTTCTAACCAGCGTAATTGCCAGTTCCATTGTTGCATTGAGTAACTAAATATCATGATCCCAATGCCAACTACAAGAGCTAACAGCAATTGCCAATTCCAGATCACCATAGCGACAATAATTGTTATCAATCCCAAGAAAACACCAGGTTCAGAGAAATTATTAGAAATCCGCTGTGTTGGTTTTCCTGTCTTAATCTCTGAAATATGACTGATGAATTGTCGCCAAAAAGACGTAGCCTGTGTCACCGTATTTACCTACCTGATTACAAGAGTATAAATGTATAGTTTTTGCTAATTTTCAGGATGAAATCAGGAATATTTCACCCCTGATTAGAATCCTATTTATCCTGTAAACGGATATCAATTACAGACGCATTGAAATTATAGTTGAAACCTTCTAATTCAAAAGGCATCCCAATTTTTACTTTGTTATTCCCCAGAACTGGGCCATCTTTAGTCACTGTTGCTTTATCTTCTAAAGTCAAAATAAAATCCGTACTAAAGTTATTGCTTCTAGGATCTGGCAATTCTTTGACAGAACCATCTGGTTGAGTCGCAGTCACCATTCTCCCCAATAGTTGAATAGATTTAATCCCAATCTGACCATAGGGTTGATTCCGAATAATCACATTGGTTTTACCCCCTTGTTTAAATCCTTGTTTAAACAATTGTTCAGGATTGCGAACATTCAAACCACGCACTACCAAATCCACCTCAATCGGGACTGTTTTTGCACCTACTTGAGCGACAGAACCGGAGGTTCCAGGAAAAATAAATATACCTACTATCACCAGTAAAATTACTAATGCAGCACCTAAATCTAGTAGGTTAATTTTACCGAATAAGCGACCTTTTGTATCTAAAATAGCCATAACTCACGTTGGGATAATATGTAATTAACTTTTTCAGTTAGGTAATTGATTGTACTACTAAGTTTTTCGGAGTGATCCACAATCTTGATCACATCACTAACAGCAAGCAAGTAAATGTTATGGTTATGCGATAGTTTATCATGATTGCAGTAGTTTCCAGCCATAGTAACAGTAAGTGATTGCTATTGACTATTTCCAGTATCTTGAATGTCAAATGCAACTTAGATTGGTCAAAATTCGTCCCGTAATTTTAAGTTGTCACACCCATCTCATCCCATCACATTATGATTAACTGGCAAGGATTTTCCCAAAATTACCGTTTATGGCAACGACGGTGTTTATATCCGTTAATTTCTGTAACTGTTGCCTTGACTATATGTCTTATTACACCTGTAGCAACTAAAGCTATAGATTTATTACCGCTTCTATTCCAAGGTGTGCAGATCTTGAACCTATCTAATATGTCTGATCGCCAAGAAGTCGAATTTGGACAACAGATGAACCAGGAAATACGGCAAGAAGTTAGAATTTCTCGTAATTTGCAGCTAAATCGCTATCTGGAAGAAATAGGTAGACGTTTAGCAGCCAACAGCGATCGCCCTAATCTCACCTATACTTTCCAAATAGTCGAAGATCCGGCTGTCAATGCTTTTGCCACTGCTGGCGGATTTCTTTATATGAATACAGGTCTACTCAAAGCGGCAGAAAATGAAGGTGAAGTAGCCAGTGTCTTAGCCCATGAAATGGGTCATATCGAAGGTAAACACTTAATCAAACAAATGCGACAACAAGCAATTACCAGTGGTATAGCTAGTGCCACAGGTTTAAATCGTAGTCAAGCCGTAGGTATTGGTGTAGAACTAGCCCTGAATCTTCCCCGCAGTCGCAAGGACGAATTAGACGCTGATAAAAGAGGCTTAAAAACCCTTACCCGTGCTGGTTATGCTCCCTCAGCAATGGTTTCTTTTATGCAAAAGTTACAGGGTAGCAGTTCCGTACTTACAATTTTGAGTACACATCCTGGTACAGATACCCGCATTAGAGAACTCCAAAAACAGATTAAAAATCTGCCTAGCAATAGAAATAACGGTTTAGATAAAGCCGCATATCAAGCTAAAATCAAAGCATTATTGTAAAAATGCTCTAGTAATTAAATTAGTTATCCATTAACTATGCTTGTTATTTGTGACGGCGGCTACTCAAATCATCAGGTTGAACAACAGTCATTGCTTCTTCCCAAGCTAGAGTCCGCACACCACGACTAAACACATTAGCTTGATAAACCAATTTATTTGTAATATCTAACCCCGTCAACCAACCACTACGGGGATGATAAGCACCAGTATCAATATCTATCCATCCCTGTCCTTGTGCCAAATTACCAGGAGGAACACCAGGTAAAGTAAAAGTTATTGTATGACCAACAATAATCCACTTATCAGGAAAATATGGTTTACTAATACTGTGAAACTCTTCTCTAATCCAGCAAAGCTGATCTGCTGTTTGTTCTTGTACCGTTTTGTTGGGATTAACACCAGCATGAGTTAACCAAAAACCCCCTAAGTCTAAATACGTCGGTAAGCTCTCAAACCAATCTAGATGTTTTTGGGGAATCATCGCTGATTGATAACTTGCAACCGTGGCCTGTCCTCCACTATACAGCCACGCTTGCATATTTGCTGATGCTTTATCTCTGCCTGTTAAGATGTTCAACAACATCTGCTCATGATTACCTAATAAACATAAGTAATCATTTTGTCTAACAAACTCTACCACTTGGGCGCTTTGAGGACCACGATCAATTAAATCTCCTAAAAAATAGATTTGATCTTCTGATCTAGGAGCTATTTTTTCCAAAAGTAACATCAACCCTTCATAGTGGCCATGTACATCCCCAATGACAATCTGCCGCTGACTAGTTTCGCTCATTTGCTTCTAGCTTAAATGAATTAGCTCAATATTTAGACTACTTTTTTTGTCTACTTTTGGTGAAAAAAATCAACAAAATTCGAGTAGGTTATGATTTATTTAATAAATGTCTGGGCGTTTGGTTAATTTGCCAAGCTGTCAGACCAGCTAATAGGTAAAAATTTGATAGATGTCTAAGAATAATACTCTATATTAATTTCTATAGTTTTAGAGTCAAAATTAATATTCCTCTTAAACATCAAACTTTAAACATCTTGTAACAGCCAAAACCCACTGTAAGTCATTCCCGACTTGTCTGGTTGTACCACTAAAAAATGTAGTCCACGACTTAGCCGTTTCCGTTGTTGATATAACTTACCAGCAGCAGTAACCTCCGCATCTGTAAAAGTTGCCAAAATCCACCTATCCACTAAACCTGATTCTAACACCAACCCATTAGGATCGCCGGCAAGATAATTTAACTCCACAGGGGTACTTTCCTGTAACCACTGTGCTAAACCCATAGATTTCCGCCCCCCATAAATAATTACGCCTGGTATGGCTACTGTTGAAGCCAAACCTAAATTAATTGGTTTTATAGATTCCGGTATTTGCAAAATTGGAATTGGACGCTCTGCAAACTCATCTACAATATTACTAGATGGAATTGTTCCAAATGCCCATTCTTCACCCCACAGATTTTCCGGTAGTGGTAATGGTGCTGGTTTATCTATATCTATAGGGTATTGTTTCGCTGCTAACCACTGTTTTAGCACTAAAGTTCTCCGAGTCGCTTCAACCTTAATACCTAAGCTATTTGCTGCAACTGTGATTAACCCTAAAGACTGTGGACGAAATACCTGAATTATATCTGGTAACTTATCGCCACCTGCCAATTGTAACTGTTGGGCAACCCATTGAGAATTAGCTTGTGATTGGGGACAAGTGGCCACAAACTCAAAATTGCGAGTTTGATCACAAATTAATAGTTCCCATAATATTTCCTTTTTCTCATATTGTAACGGAATACGATAAAAGTCAGCTTGCCAAATCAAACTCATTGCCTACTCCATAAAACTAAAACAACTTAAATCAGAATATAGCCGTTTTAAGGTTTAACTAAATTCGCTGCATATTCTAGTGCTGCTGCTATTGTGGAAATTTTACCTTCAGCTTGAGCAACCCCAATTTCCATGAGTAATTCACCTACCAATGGAGAAGCGGGAACTTTTAACACTGTCATAATTTCTTTACCACTGATTAAAGGTCGAGGATGTGCAACCACATCATCAGGATTAAGATAACGCTCGATTAAAGGTTGGTATGTAAATAACATACTTTCCTCAAAAATTCCTTTAGCTACAATATCATTTGCTAAAGCTAGTACCAACACAACCGGAAATAAAATTCCCATTTCCCGAAACAGAAAATATTGTTTCCGCAAAGGCATATCTACTGCCTTTATTTCTGCAAATAATCTTAATGCTGTTGTCACACCGCGAATTTCGGCTCGACTATAGGTAAGTTCCTGGAGTTCAATTTCCGCAATTTCTGCTTGAGAGTGGACCAAACACGCTAATTTAGCCACACTTAACCAAGAAGTTTTGATAGTATCACGCACATAATTTGTTAACTGTTCTGCCAATTTCTGCCATTTATCTCTAATCACAGCAAAAGCTTCATCAACCGCATTTAACTTGATAAAACTGCTAGCAGTACTATTTTTAAATAAACTACCCAAAACACCATCTTGCCAAGCTTGATCTAACCAAAATGTCCCCTGAGAACTGGCCAGTAAATAACCAACCTCTACCCGGACTCTTTCTGCTGCTACCTCAGTAATACTGCTCGCTAAACTGCGAATAGCTTCCTGTGTATTTGGTTCAATAGTGAAATCAAGTTGAGCAGCTTGACGATAAGCCCGCATTAACCGCAAAGGATCATTTTGGAGATTGACAGGTGATATCATCCGTAAAATGCCAGAATCTATATCCTGACAGCCATGGAGAGGATCAATGATTTCCTGATTATGGGGATTATAGGCGATCGCATTAATCGTAAAATCCCTTCTATACAAATCTGTCAGCAAATTCTCACCCTCCAACTGGGCAAAATCAGCCGTACCCGTCGGAAATACCACACGGGCAATTTGCCTTTCCGCATCCAGCAAAACAAAACCAGCGTCATACCGTTGGGCAATCTTTTTCGCCACCTTCACCGTATCCCAGGGGATAATAAAATCCAGATCCACGTACTCTCGCACCCTCCCCAAAATCGCATCACGCACCGCACCACCAACCATATAAACAGGTTCTGGTAGACATTCCAGACTAAAAGGCCAATTTTTGGCAGCTAGACGAGAACCAAAAAATTCATCTATTGTCATAAAAATCAACCTAGAAATTAATGCTGATTATTTTCCTTTAGGGTACATTAGCTATAAAAGGTTATTAAAGTTGGTTTTATTTATGTGTATTTGCGTGAATTGCCACTATGTAGACCGATGCGTTACCTACAACGCCGTAGAAACCCAGCACCAACAGCCCCACCTCACGGAAACACCAGATTTTGATCCCACGGAACCAGCCATTAACGTCAACATTCGCACACAAGGTGAAATCATCGAAATGGAATGGGATGTAGTAGGTTGTCTGAGTTTCCAACAAGAAACAGGTAAATGGTCTAAATTGCGTCCTGGAGAACTAGTTCCCACCTAAAGCAAAAAATCCTCACAACTTCATCTTCGCATTTTTGTATAAAGGATTCAGGCAGAAGGCAAGAAAAAAATCTGATTCAATCTTGAATTCTGATGTAGTAACATATTTCATGAGAAAAATATATTTACATTTACTTTGTCCACCATAATCAAACATCTGCCACCCAATAAATACGCTTTAGCATTGCACACAACCACACCCGATCTCGGTTTAGCAATCAGCAACTTCACCAACCACCCCAAATCCCAAGTTTGGAATTTAAGCCGTGACTTATCCAGTCATATCCATCAATACCTCATCGGACTGATTAAACCACACACTTGGGCAGACATAGAATTTATCGCCGTTGCCCAAGGTCCTGGCGGTTTCACAGGAACCCGCATTGGTGTAGTCACTGCCCGCACCTTAGCACAACAGTTAAAAATTCCAGCATTTACCATTTCTACTCTAGCCGCCGTAGCTTGGCAACAACATACATCCAATCAACATTCTCAATCTAGTAACCAACTGGAAAATAACGCTTCCATAACCCATAGCTGCCAAAATCCAGTTATTGCCGTAGAAATGCCCGCCCAACGAGGTCAAATTTTCGGTGCTATCTACCAACCCACCTCCAATAACTCTGGCATCACCCCATTACTACCAGATACAGTCTTCACACCAGCCGCATGGCAAGCAACTCTAGCCAATTGGCACACCAGTTATCAATTAATTACTGCTAAATCGAACCTAGCAGCCACCGTTAACAGTATTTTAGAACTAGCCTATCTAGATTGGCAGCAAGGTAAATACCCCCAATGGTTCGACGCTCTACCTTACTATGGCCAGCATCCTGTAGATATTTGAAAACGGCAAAATTAGCATAACCCTTACCATATAAAGCCTATAGCCCTCAGCAATTCTCCTTTCAGTCAACTAAACCAACCCATGAAAAAATTTTTTGTCAAAGTAGTTGACAAGGCAAAAAAGAATTGCTATATTAGTAAAGTGCCGAACAGAGAAAAACGACTGAAGGCAACTGAACCGAGAAAAAATAATACTTTGAAAGAATAAATTAAACCAATCCTCG